>NZ_JBHWBZ010000018.1:0-7162 GCF_042735475.1 Kitasatospora sp. NPDC059577
GCTCACCGGAGCAGCTGATGTGGGGGGGTTCACCGTGGGGGGGCAACGCCGCGGCCGGGGCCCTCTTCGGAGGTCCCGGGCAGCGGCGTTCGTGCGTGGTGCCGGCGGTCAGGCCGCCTCGGGCTTGCGGGCGACGGCCACCGCCAGGGAGGCGCAGAGGAGCGCCGCGAGGGTGGCGAAGCCGCTGACGGCGGGGAGCAGGCCGTAGGCCTGGACGAGGGCGCCGACGACGACGATGGGCAGGGAGCTGCCGAGGTAGACGATCACCCAGAGGGCGGAGAGTTCGGAGCCCCGGCGTTCCGGGTCCAACGCGGCGACGGCGGTGGTGAACAGGGAGCGGAACGCCACGCCCTGACAGGATCCGCCGAGGACGCTGCCGATGAACAGCAGCGCCGGGGTGCCGGTGTACCCGGCGGCGACGACCAGGGCGAGGCCGGTGGCCAGGCCGGTCATGCCGAGGGCGATCACCACGCGGTCCGAGGTCGGCGGGACGACCAACTGGGCGGCGGCCGAGGAACCGAGCAGCAGGGCGGCCACGATCGCGCCGGTCAGGTGCGAGGAGGTGTGCAGCAGCTTGGCGGCGAAGGCCGGGGCCAGGCTGAGGTAGACGCCGAAGACCGCGTACGAGACGAAGCCGGCCGAGGCGGCCAGCAGGAACTCGCGGCGGCCGGTGCGCGGCAGCCGCAGGCGCTGCGGGCGCAGGTGGGCCGGGGTGGTGATCCGGGGCGGGGAGGTCGGCGGGCGGTTGCGGCCGGGCATCCGCGGGTGGACGAGGGCCAGCGGCACGCAGAGCGCGAGCAGGGCGATGGCGTGCAGCAGGAAGGGCGTCATCAGCGGGTCCGAGCCGCCGGCCAGCAGGGCGCCGACCACCGGGCCGAGCGCGACGCCACCGGCGGAACAGGCCAGGGTGAGCTTGGCGGCCAGTGTCGGACGGTCGGGCAGCAGGTCACCGAGGGCGGCCCCGGCCGCGCCGGTGGACAGGCCGACGGCGATGCCCTGGACGGCCCGGCCGGCCGCCAGCTGCCAGAAGCTGCCGGCGGTCGCGAACACGACGTCGCCCGCGGCGGCCAGGGCGACGGCGGGCAGGATCAGGGCGCGGCGGCCGAGGTGGTCGGACCAGTGGCCGACGATGGCCAGCACCGGGACCAGCGCGAACACGTAGATCGTGAAGAGGATCGTGGTGTCGAGGGGGCCGAGCCCGAGGCGCTGCTGCAGCAACGGGTAGATCGGCGTCGCCAGGTTGGCACCGATGAGCATGAACAGCAGGGCGGCGGCCACCAGGCCGACGCGGACGCCGCGCAGCGCGTTCCAGCGGCTGATTGCGGCGAGCTGGAGCTGGCCGCGCGGCGCGAGCTCCAGGGGAAGCAGGGCCTCCGACAGTCGGCGTCCGTCGAGCCGCGCGGTGCGCAGGCCGGAGCCGGCGGGGGAGAGGTCCGCCATGTGAGGGGTCTCCTGTGGCAGGGCGCCACCGGGGTCGGCGGGGTAGGCCGGCGCGCCCGTCCTGAGGCGCTGTGGTGGTGGCCGCGGTGCGGGGCTCCCAGGTGGAGCGGATGAGCTGAAGAAGGGGGCTTCGTTGCCCCGGGGCCCGCGCGGGGTTGTGCGCGGTACCCATGCGAAGGATAAGGGGTGGGCGCACGTATACGGCGCGCGCCCCTGTGTGCGCCCCTTGCGGCCGGGCATCGGGGGTGCCACACCTATACGCTGAGGTGGTGGAACGGTACGCGGCGCTGTTGGGCTGACCGCTGGCTGAGGGAGAGCGCACAACGATGGCCGGACGACGTCGCAAGAACACCGGGGCCTCGGCGGGAGAGGGCACGGCCGAGGCCGTGCTGCCCGCGGACATGGAGCTGCAGGACCTCTACGGGGCGTTCGCCGCGCACGGGCTGGACGACGAGGACCTCGACGACGCGGCGGTCCTGGTGCCGCCGGTGAAGTTGCCGCCCGAGCAGGAGCTGGCCGACCAGGCGAAGGCCGTCCCGATGTTCGGGTACGCGCTGGCGCTGGCCCGCTGGGCCGCCCCGCACCGGGCGGTGGACGAGTTCGGCGACCTCGTCGAGGCGGACCGGGCGCCCGCGGCACGGCTGCTGGGCCTGGCCCCGGCCGAGGGCGAGGTGCCGGAGGAGGCCGAGGTCGAGGCGCTGCGGGCCTGGTCGCTGGCCTGCGACCTGGACCTGGTGGAACTCGGCACGACCGCGGAGGGCGAGCACGTCGCCGTTCCGGGACCGGACCTGGAGCCCGCCGAGGAGGGCGATCCGGAGACCGTCCTGGAGCTGTGGCTGACCGCTGCCGGGATCGTCCGGGAGCTGGCCGTGGAGGCGGACTCGATGCCGGAGGAGTCGGCGGAGGGGGCCGACGCGGAGGCCGGGGCCGAGCCGGGCGAGGAGGACGAGGAGGACGAGGACGGGCTCTCCGAGGTCGAGGAGGCCCGGGACGAGGCCGCCGAGCTGCTGGACGAGGCACTGCAGGTGCTCTACGAGACCACCGCCTTCGCCGAGCCGGGCAACGAGACCGTGCCGCTGGGCGTGCTGGCCGCGCTGCTGGTGGTGCCGGAGGGCGAGGAGCCGAGCGAGGAACTGCTGGGCGACATCACCGACGTGATGGTGTCGCTGGACCCGATGCTGGGCGACCTGGCCGAGCTGGGCCTGCTGGACTACCGCCCGATCGACCCGGAGCTCTTCGACGAGGAGGAGGGCACGGAGCCCGCCGTCGTCGGCGAGGAGCCGCTGGACGAGGAGGAGTCGGCCCGCTTCGGGCTGGTCCGGCTCACCCCGCTCGGCCAGTACGGCATCCGGCAGTGGCTGCTGGAGGACGGCTACGACGCCCCGCTCGTCGGCGAGCTGGCCCAGGGCGACGCGGCCGAGCTGCTGCGCGCGGTGTGCGAGTCGGTCAACGTGCTGCCGGACGAGGAGCTGCGGGTGTGGACCACCGGCCGGGAGCCGGTGGCCGCCGCGCGCGAACTGCTCGCGGCGGCGCGCGGCAGCGACGCGTACGGGCCGCTGCGGCGGATGCTGTGCGTCTCGGCGCTCGACCTGCTGGGGGCGGACGCCGGTCCGGCCGTCCGGGAGGTGCTGGACGACCCGGAGCTGGGTGGCGCCGCGCGGGCCTGGCTGACCGCGCGGGGTGCGACGGACGTGCCGGCGCCGGACCGGACGATGACGCTGTGGACGGTGGTCGACACCTTCGCCGCCCAGCTGCTGGACAGCGGCGGCGACGCCGGGCTGCTCCGCGAACTGATCACCGACCTGCCGGTGAAGGGCGATCCGGCGGCCTGGTTCGGCGAGCTGTGGCGGGTCGACCACCCGTACACGGCGGACGTCCTGGAGGCGATCGGGGAGCTGCACCTGGACCGCGCGGTGGCCAAGGAGGCCCGCAAGGCGGCGTTCAAGGCGCGCTCCAAGAAGTAGGCGGTTCAGGGCAGGTCCAGCGAGCCGTCCTCGGTGAAGCGGAAGAACGGGTTGTGGGCCAGTTCCCAGAGGTGGCCGTCCGGGTCCTCGAAGTATCCGGAGTAGCCGCCCCAGCTCGTCGGGACCGGCGGCTTGACCATCACGGCGCCGGCCTCGACGGCCGTCTTCATCGCGGCGTCCACCAGCGCGGGGGACTCCAGGTTCACCGCGAGGGTGACGCCGCGGAAGGACGGTTCGCCGGTGGCGGGAACGCCCGCGTCGGCGGCCAGCTCGTCGGTGGGGAAGAGGCCGAGCGCCGAGTCGGCGGTGCGGAACCAGACGATCTCCGGGCTGGAGGCGGTGGAGCGCCGCCAGCCGAGGTCCTCGTAGAAGCGGGCGCTGCGGTCGAGGTCGGAGACGCCGAGGGTGACGATGCTGATCCGGGCCGGGACGCCGTTCGGCGACCCGGTTCCGGCCTCGGTGGTGCTGCTCTGTGCTGTCATGCCGCCAGGTTAGGGAGCACGGCTGACAACCGGACGTCCTGACACGGCCACCGTCCCCGTCCGGCAGCCGGGCTGATGACCCGGCAGCTGCGGGCACGTAAGGTGGCGTCAGCGGTGCGGGCGCGAGGAGTCGGGGGTGCGGCACAGGATGGTGCGGGAGAACGGCGGCAGGCCCCAGGAGTGGAACACCGGCCCCGCGGGCCGCTTCCCGGTCCCGGACCGGCCGGGTCAGGAGGATCGTTTCGCCGACCAGGAGGACTTCTCCCGCCGGACCCTCGCCTCGGTCGACTTCCCCGTGTACGGCGTGGCCGCCGGGCCGGCCCGCACCGGTGAGGCGCTGTCCGCCTTCGAGACCTCCGGCGGCCGGCTGCGCTGGGTCGAGGTGCAGTGCGGCGACTGGCGCTCGACGGCCGGCCCGTACGTGACCGTGCGCACCTACCGTCCGGGCGCCGAGAGCTGCGAGCCGTTGCCCGAGCTGGAGGACGTGGTCGAGGACGAACGGGACCGTGTCTACGAACAGTTGGGCGTCGACGAGGGCGACGGGCCGGGCCGGGTGCGGGCCCTGCGCGAGTGGATCACGGTGGAGGGCGAGCCGCGCGCGGTGGAGGTGCACGAGGACCGGCCGGTGCTGCGGCCCGGGGCCGGGGCGGCCGTCGGGCCCGAGCCGGTGTGGGCCGGACGGCTGCGGATCGGCGGGCTCACCGTGACGGTCTGCGGGCGCGGGGTGGCACCCGACGGGGTGGAGCTCGGCGGGATCGGCGACTTCGAGCGGTACCTGCGCGGGCGCGCCGACCTGCTGCGCGACCTCGCCTCCCGGCAGGCCCGGTACGTCCCGGTGGAGGAACGCGAACTGCCGCCCGCCGTCGGGCTGGAGGCGCACCGGTCGCTGGTCGCGCAGAGCATCGCGGAGACCGCCGCGATCGATGCGCAGGTCCGGGCCGGGCGCACCCCGAGACTGCCGCGCGGACTGCGCGGGGACGCCTGCGCGGTGCGCTGGGAGGCGGCGGTGCGCCAGCAGGTACGGCTGGCCACCGAGACCCGGGAGGAGGCCGGGGTGGCGGTGACCTCGATGGTCAACCACCTCAACCGGCTCTCCCAGCAGACGCAGTGGCTGGTCGGCACGGCGGAGGGCGCGGCGGCCGTCGAGGAGGTCGTCCGGTACACGGTGTTCGCGAGCGAGGTGGCGAGCCTGCCGGCGCAGCGGGCCTGGGAACAGTTGTGGCGGGAGCGGCCCGGCGGCGGGGCCGGGGTCCGGGAGGAGCACCGGCTGGCCGAGCAGTTGTGGCTGGCGGCGTGGGAGCAGTGGCGGGCGGCGCGGCGCTGACGAGCCGGCGGTCCGGTGGTTCGGTGGTCGAGTGGTTCGGCGGTCCGGGGGTCCGGCGGCTTGCGGGGTCCGAAGGTCCGGCGGGCGGTGTCGGCGGTGCCTGCGGTATCGGCGGTGTCGTGGATTCTGGCAGGGCCGGCGGCGGCTTGGCAAAGCGGAGGTCATGTGTCGGTCATCGGTCGGCAAATGGCCGCCCCGATGTGAGGTGGGCTTCATGCCGGGTTCACCCGCTCGGCGGAGCCTGCTGGGCGTCGGCATCCCGCCCCGACGCCCGCTCATCCCCTCAGGAGTTGCTGCCATGTCGCTGTCCCGCCGGGACTTCGTCAACCGTTCCACCCTCGTCGGGGCCGGCGTGCTGATCGCCGGCGGCGCCGAGGCGCTGGCCAGCGCCCCCGGCGCGATCGCCGCCCCGGTCGGCGGTGAGGCGCCGGTCGCCGCGGCCGCCGGCACCAACGCCACGGGCGGCACCGCCGTCGGCTACGGCACGCTGGTCCAGGACCCGGCCGGGCTGCTGTCCCTGCCGAAGGGCTTCTCGTACCAGGTCCTCAACCGGGCCGGCGTCACCAAGCTGCGCACCGGGGAGTTCACCCCGAGCAACCACGACGGCACCTCCGCCTTCGAGGACGAGCGCGGCGGCAACTACATGGTCGTCAACCACGAGCTCTCCGGTGCCCGCGCCAACTGGCCGCACCCGGTGCCGCTGACCGAGGGCCACGTCTACGACCCGGGCGCGGCCGGCGGCTGCACCATCGTGCACGCCAAGCGGGACGGCTCGGTCGAGCAGTGGGTCGGCATCGCCGGCACCGCCACCAACTGCGCCGGCGGCGTGACCCCGTGGGGCACCTGGCTGTCCGGCGAGGAGACCGAGGACAAGGCCGGCAAGAACGGCTTCACCAAGGACCACGGCTACATCTTCGAGGTCGACCCCTTCGACGACGACTACAACCGCGACCCGCAGCCGGTGAAGGCCTTCGGCCGCTACGCGCACGAGGCCGTGGTCGTCGACCCGAAGCGCGGCCAGGTCTACCTGACCGAGGACGCCTCGAACCCGAACGGCCTGCTGTTCCGCTGGACCCCGCCGGCGGGGTACAGGCACGGCCGCTACCAGCTGCGCAAGCTGGCCGCCGACGCCGGCGTGCTGGAGGCCTTCAAGGTCTTCGACGCGCAGGGCAAGTTCGTCGACGACCTCTCCCGCGCCACCAAGGTCGGCACCACCTACGGCGTGGACTGGGTCAAGGTCCAGGACCGCGACGCCAGGACCGTCTCCGTCCGCAAGCAGTTCAAGGACGGCGAGGTCACCCGCGCCCGCAAGCTGGAGGGCATGTGGTGGGGTGACGGCGGGTTCTACTTCGTCTCCAGCTACGCCCGTTCGGAGAGCCCGCTGCAGCACGACGGCCAGGTGTGGTTCTACAGCCCGGCCCGCCGCACCATCACCCTGAAGGTCCTGCTGGGCGTCAACACCGACGTCTGGGGCGACCACGACAACTTCGACGGCCCGGACAACATCACCGTCTCGCCGTACGGCGGCATCGTGATCTGCGAGGACGGCGAGGGCGTGTCGCACCTGTTCGGCGCCACCGAGGACGGGCTGGTCTACCCGATCGCCCGCAACGAGCTGAACATCGGCACCGCCGAGAAGCCCGAGTTCAGCGAGTTCACCGGGGTGACCTTCTCGGACGACGGCAGGACCCTGTTCGCCAACATCCAGACCCCGGGCATCCAGCTGGCCATCACCGGCCCGTGGCGCCGGCTGAACGAGCACAAGCGCGGCCAGGGTTACGGCGAGTGACGCATCGTCAGGTCTGAAGTCGGCCTGGGGCCGGTCTGAACCCGGCCTGAACCCCACGGTCGACCAGGCTGGGGGGGGGGGGCGCGGGCGGGACCGGGGGCCCGCCGCGGGCCGAAGCCCCACCGCCCCGCCCGCGCGGCGGGCGGGGGGGGGGGGGTGTGAG
>NZ_JBHWBZ010000018.1:7172-12717 GCF_042735475.1 Kitasatospora sp. NPDC059577
GTCTGAGCGGGGTGGGGGGGCCCGGGGGGGCGGGGCGGCCCCCCCCCGCCCCCCCCCCCCCGCCCCCCCCGGGGGGCCCCCCCCCCGCCCCCCCGCCCCCCCGCCGCAGTTGCAGCATCGCCAGCAGCCGCTGCTGCGGCTGGGCGAGGTCGATGCCGGTCAACTGCTCGGCGCGGCGCACCCGGTAGCGCAGGGTGTTGGGGTGGATGTGCAGGGCGTCCGCGGCCACCCGGACCTCGCCGAGCGCGTCCAGCCAGGCCAGCACCGACTCTGCCAGCCGGGTGCCGTGCCGGCGGTCGTACGCGGTGAGCGCGGTGAGCCGCGGGTCGCGCAGGCCGGTGCGCTCCTGCAGCAGTGCCACCATCTCGCTGACCAGCACCTCCGCCTGGACGTCGATCAGCGCCGCGACGTCGAGGTCCACCCCGCCGCGGCCCATCGCGTCCAGGATGCGGTCCGCCTGCGCGCGGGAGTCGGGCACCTGGGCCAGGGCGTCGACGGTCGAGCCGATCGCGGCGCGCAGCGGGACGCCGAGGTGCTCCCGGGCGGCCGTCACCACCTCGGAGGCCCAGTCGCGCACGGTGGTCATCGGCAGGCCGGGCGGCAGCTCGGGCAGCAGCACGTACACCCGGGACTCGATCGGGGCGAGCAGCGCGGTGCGGTGCCGGGCGGCGGTGTGCACCGAGATCAGACCGGTCACGTCGGAGCGGTGCAGCGCCCCCGCGGTGTGCGCGCCGTACGCCAGTACGGTGGCCGGGCGGCGCAGGTCCAGACCGAGGTGGGTGGCGAGCGACTGGGGGCCGGTGGAGCCCTCCAGCAGTCCGGTGAGCAGGGTCTGGGTCAGCCGGACGTCGGCGGACAGTTCCCGGCGGCGGCGCACCAACTGGGCGGCCGCGACACGGGCGGCGCCGACCAGCGCCTGCTCGGCGAGCGGCGCCAGCGGCTGCGCGCCCTCCTGGACCCAGATGGTGCCGAGCGGCTGCGCCCCGGCCCGGATGCCGACGGCCAGGCGGCGGCGCAGACCGAGCTCGGGGTGCGGCTCGACCGCGATCGGGGCGTCCGAACTGCGCAGGTGCTGGAAGATGCCCCACTCGCGGAGCTTGGACAGGTACGGCTCCGGGCCCTGCCAGCCGAGGATGGACAGCCGGCGCAGGTCGTCGACCTCGTCGGAGTCGGAGGAGCGGGAGTAGGCGAGCACCCGGCTGGAGGTGTCCTCGATCGAGACGATGCCGTTGGTGAGCACCGCGACGGTCTGGGCGAGGGAGAAGAGGTCGCCGGCGTTGGGTTCGGGGGCGCCGGCCGCGTCCGGGGCGTCCGGGCCGGCGATGATCGCCCGGGCCAGCGAGTCCAGGTGCTCCCAGCGGGCCTCCCGGCGCACCGACAGCAGGGCGACGCCCGCGTCGGTGGCGGCCTCGCGCAGGGCGTCGGCCTGGCCGGGAGCGTCCAGCTTGACGGCGACGGCGGCGGCCCCGGCCCGGCCGGCGGCGCGCAGGGCGGGGAGCGCGGCCCGGCCTCGGGCGCCGATCGCGAGGACGAGTTCGCCGGGGGCGGCGGTGGGCGGGTCCTCCGGGTCGAGGATCGCGACGTCGCGGACGGAGACGTCCAACCCCTGTGGGGCGGCCTGGAGTTCGACCAGCGGTTCGCCCAGGGACATCAGCAGCTGGCGGAGCGGGAGACCGGGGGTGGTCACTCGGGCCTCCTTCATCCGCTCGGACAACGCCGTGTGGTTGATTTTAGCCGGGCGGACAGAGTTCTGGTTCGTCATTCGTAAATAGTTGACCCTGACTATTCAGGAGTGGATAGTCAGAACTGACCAAGAGATGAGGATGTCTCGTGGCGAAGCGACGCAAGGTGTCGAACCCGCTGGCACTGGCGGTCCTGGCCGAACTCCTGGCCGAGCCGATGCACCCGTACGAGATGGGGCGCCGGCTCAAGGAGCACGCCAAGGACCGCAACATCAAGTACAACCGCAGCTCGCTGTACATGGTCGTGGAGCAGCTACGGAAGGCCGGGTTCGTCGCCGAACAGGAAACCGTCCGCGACACCCAGCGGCCCGAGCGCACCGTCTACGCCCTCACCGAGGAGGGGAAGGCGGAGCTCTACGACTGGATGCGCGAACTCGTCGCCGAACCGCAGCACGAGTACCCCGCCTTCGGGGTCTCGCTGTCGCTGCTCATGGTGCTCCCGCCGACCGAGGCCGTGGAGCTCCTGGGGCGGCGGCGGGCCGCCCTGACCGCCGAGGTGGCGGCCATCCGGGCGACGCTGCGCAAGGCCACGGAGGAGGGCGTCGGCTGGCTCTTCCTGATCGAGGAGGAGTACCGGGTCGGCGGACTGGAGACCGAGATCGCCTTCGTCGAACGCCTCGTCACACAGCTCCAGGAGCCGGACTTCATCCGGACCTGGCAGGAGTACTTCGGGAGTCTGCAATGAGCGCACCGCGTACACCCAGGAAGGCCCTGGTCATCGGCGGCGGCATCGCCGGACCGGTGACGGCGCTGGCCCTGCGCAGGGCCGGCATCGAGGCGGAGGTCTTCGAAGCCTACGGGACCTCCGCCGAGGGCATCGGCGGAACGTTCATGATCGCCCCCAACGGGCTGGCCGCGCTGGCCGCCGTCGGCCTGGCGGAGCAGGTCGACGGCGTCGGCCAGCTGATCGAGCGGATGGTCATGGAGGACGGGAAGGGCGGCACCTTCGCCGAGTTCCCGGTGGGCGGCCGGGCGATGCGGCGCGCCGAGCTGTACGAGGTGCTCCAGCGGAGGCTGCGCGAGGAGGGCCTGTCCGTGCGGTACGGCAAGCGACTGGTCGGCGTCGAGGAGAGCCCGACCGGCGTCACCGCCCGCTTCGCCGACGGCAGCACCGCCGACGGCGACCTGCTGATCGGAACCGACGGAACCCGCTCCGTGGTCCGCGAGCTGATCGACCCGGCCGCGCCCGGCCCGCAGTACACCGGCCTGATCGGCGTCGGCGGCTACAGCGCGCACCGGCTGGACGGGGCGCGCGGGCGGGGTGAGACCATGCACTTCGCGCAGGGCGGGCAGGCGTTCTTCGGCTACTGGGCCCTTCCGGACGGCGCCGGCACGGCCTGGTTCAGCAACATCCCGCAGCCCGAGCAGCTGACGTCGGAACAGGCCCGGAGGGTGTCGCAGGAGGACTGGTTGGCGCTGGCGCGCAAGCTGCACGCCGAGGACCTGCCCGCCCGGGACGTCCTGGCGGAGGCGGACGCCGCGACCGTCGAGGTCTTCCCGCGGCTGGAGATCATGCCGTCCGTGCCGCACTGGTACCGGGACCGGCTGGTGCTGGTCGGCGACTCGGTGCACGCCCCGTCCAACAGCTCCGGCCAAGGGGTTTCACTGGCCGTCGAGAGCGCGGTCGAGCTGGCCCGCTGTCTGGAGTCGCATCCCGGGCTGCCGGGCGCCCTCGCGGCCTACGAGGCGGCACGGCGGCCCGTGGTGGAGGAGGTCGCCGCGAAGGCCGCAGCCGTCAACAACCGGAAGGCGAGCGCCGGGGCGGGGGTGTGACGGGCGGCGCGAAGGCCCGACGGGGGGAGAGCGGCGGCCGGGGGTGCGGCTGCTGCGCTGCGGGGTGAAGGCCGGTTCGTGACCGCAGCGTGACCCCCTTCGTCGGGCCGGACAACGCCGTACGGGGGAATTTAGCCGCCAGGCCAATCAAGTGGCCCCGCGGCCAGGAATAGCGTTCGTGCTGTGGCCGGCGTGCGACCCACGTCGGCAATCCCCCCGCATTGAACGAAGGAGAGCGTGCGCTCTATGGACGCTGTGACCCAGGTCCCCGCGCCGGTGAACGAGCCGGTCCACAGCTACGCCCCCGGGAGCCCGGAACGGGCCCGTCTGGAGGCCAAGCTGAAGGAGCTGGGCGGCCAGGAGCCGGTCCAGCTGACCATGACGATCAACGGTGAGCGCCGGATGGGCGGCGGCACCGAGTTCCACGTCGTCCAGCCGCACAACCACGCGGCTCGGCTCGGCACCCTGCGCAACGCCACCCAGGCCGACGCGCAGGACGCCATCGACACTGCCCTGGCCGCTGCCCCGGCCTGGCAGGCGCTCTCCTTCGACTCCCGCGCCGCGATCTTCCTCAAGGCCGCCGACCTGCTGGCCGGCCCCTGGCGCGAGACCCTGGCCGCCGCCACCATGCTCGGCCAGTCCAAGACCGCGCAGCAGGCCGAGATCGACACCCCCTGCGAGCTGGTCGACTTCCTGCGCTTCAACGTGCACTTCGCCCGCCAGATCATGGCCGAGCAGCCGATCTCCTCGGACGGCGTGTGGAACCGCAGCGACCACCGCCCGCTGGAGGGCTTCGTCTACGCGATCACCCCGTTCAACTTCACCGCGATCGCCGGCAACCTGCCGACCGCGCCCGCGCTGATGGGCAACGTGGTGCTGTGGAAGCCGTCCCCGACCCAGCAGTTCTCCGCGCACCTGCTGATGCAGCTGCTGGAGGAGGCCGGCCTGCCCAAGGGCGTCATCAACATGGTGACCGGCGACGGCCTGGCCGTCTCCGAGGTCGCGCTGAAGCACCCGGCGCTGGCCGGCATCCACTTCACCGGCTCCACCGCCACCTTCCAGCACCTGTGGCGCGAGGTCGGCACCAACATCGCCGGCTACCGCACCTACCCGCGGATCGTCGGCGAGACCGGCGGCAAGGACTTCCTGGTCGCCCACCCGTCGGCCGACCCGAAGGTCCTCAAGACCGCCATGACCCGCGGCGCCTTCGAGTTCCAGGGCCAGAAGTGCTCGGCGCTCTCCCGCGCCTACGTCCCCGCCTCGCTGTGGGCCGGACTGAAGGACGAGTTCGCGGCCGAGGTCGACGGCCTCACCATGGGCGACGTCACCGACCTGTCCAACTTCATGTCGGCCGTCATCGACGAGCGCGCCTTCGCCAAGAACAAGGCCGCCATCGACCGCGCGCAGGCCGACTCCTCCGTCGAGGTCCTCGCCGGCGGCACCTACGACGACTCCGTCGGCTACTTCGTCCGCCCGACCGTCCTGGTCTGCCAGGACCCGGCGAGCGAGTACTTCAAGGACGAGTACTTCGGCCCGATCCTCGCCGTGTACGTCTACGAGGACGAGAAGTACGAGGAGATGCTGGCCCAGATGGAGTCGGTGTCCCCGTACGGCCTGACCGGCGCGGTCATCTCCCAGGACCGCGCGGCGGCCCAGGACGCGATGCACAAGCTGCGCTTCGCCGCCGGCAACTTCTACATCAACGACAAGCCGACCGGCGCCGTCGTCGGCCAGCAGCCCTTCGGTGGCGGCCGGGCCTCCGGCACCAACGACAAGGCCGGTGCCAAGCAGAACCTGGCGCGGTGGACCTCGACCCGCTCGGTCAAGGAGACCTTCGTCCCGCCGACGGACTACCGCTACCCGCACATGGGCTGACCGGCCCCTCCGACCGATCCGCTCCAGTAGCCACCGGTCACCCGCGACGCCCGGCCCCGCCGCAGAGCGGGAACATCGACAAATCAACGAGCCCACGAGACCAGCAGCCAGCGCGGTGTGCAAAAGATGGGTTAAAAATGGACGGGGGGTGTAGG
>NZ_JBHWBZ010000018.1:12727-21224 GCF_042735475.1 Kitasatospora sp. NPDC059577
CCTCCCTGTCCCCCGCGCGCTCCCCACCGCCCCCCCCCCCGCCCCCCCCCCCCCGCCCGGCCCCCCCCCCCCCGGGGCGGCGGGCCACCCCCGTACCGCCGCCCCGGCCCTTCTGCCACCCTTGGAAACATCAGCTCCAGGAGTTCACGATGCTCCGTTCCGCCCTTCTCGCGGCCTCCCGGTCCCCGCAGGTCCGCACCGTGGTCGAGAAGTTCCCCCCGACCCACGCGATAGTCGAGCGCTTCGTCGCGGGCGAGGCCCTCGACGACGCCGTCACCGCCTGCGACGACCTGGTCGCCACCGGCCGCAAGGTCACCCTGGACCACCTCGGCGAGGACACCCAGGACGCCTCCCAGGCCGCCGGCACCGCCGAGGCCTACGAGCACCTCCTCAAGGCCCTCAAGGAGACCGGCCTGGCAGCCGGCTCCGAGGTCTCGGTCAAGCTGTCGGCCGTCGGCCAGTTCCTCCCGGTGGACGGCGAGAAGATCGCGCTGGAGAACGCCCGCCGCATCTGCGAGGCCGCCGCCGACGCGGGCACCACGGTGACCCTCGACATGGAGGACCACACCACCACCGACTCCACCCTCGCCATCGCGCGCGAGCTGCGGGCGGACTTCCCCTGGCTGGGCGTCGTGCTCCAGGCCTACCTGCGCCGCACCGAGGCCGACTGCCGCGAGTTCTCCGGCCCCGGCTCGCGCGTGCGCCTGTGCAAGGGCGCCTACAAGGAGCCCGAGTCGGTCGCCTTCCAGGGCAAGCACGAGGTCGACCTCGCGTACGTCCGCGCGCTGAAGGTCCTGATGGCCGGCGAGGGCTACCCGATGATCGCCTCGCACGACCCCAACATGATCAAGATCGCCGGCCAGCTGGCCGAGTGGAACGGCCGCAAGCGGGACTCCTTCGAGTACCAGATGCTGTTCGGCATCCGCCCGGAGGAGCAGCTGCGCCTCGCCGGCGAGGGCAACACGATGCGCGTGTACCTCCCGTACGGCCAGGAGTGGTACGGCTACTTCATGCGCCGCCTCGCCGAGCGCCCGGCCAACCTGACCTTCTTCCTGAGGGCCATGGCCACCCGCGGCTGACACCGCCGGCGCCACGACCAACGGCTCGTACCCCCTGTGTGGGAGGGGGTGCGGGCCGTTCGGCGTTCCCTGGAGGAAGTCCTTGGTGTCCAGCTCGAACTCGAAGGGGGCGGGGAGGGCGAGGGGCTCGCCGAAGGCGGCGAGGTGGACCTCGGTGTACTCGTCGCGTCGCGGCTTGCCGCAGAGGCTGATCTGCGACTTCTCCCGGTCGATGAGGAGGTGGAGCGGGATCCCGGCACGGGCGTAGCAGTGCCGCTTGGCGATGCGGTCCTGGTCGGGTTTGGCCGAGGTCACTTCCGCCACCATGGCGACGCCGTCGGGCTCCATCCACGGCGGGGCGCCCCGGAAGAGGCGGAGTTCTCGGGGTGCGAACGTTGCGTCCGGGATGACGTGGTTCTTCGGACAGAGCCCGCCGCTGACCAGACGTAGACCCTTGCCGCCGGAGACCAGGATGTCGGCCTGCGACGGGGAGTCCGCGATCGGTTGCTCATGCGCCACAGCACTCATGATGCCCTTCCTTCAGATGGGCGTCACGCTGTTCGTCGCCGGGACGGGTTCTGCAGTACACGGCCGACCTTCACTCGATGGTGTGAGTTCAGGGCCGGGCATAGGATTTCGGTTCTGGTGAACTGGGCTGAACTGGGCTTTCATCGGAAGGAGTTGGGGATGCTGAAGGGTTTTGAAGGGCTGTCCACGCCGTTGGTGGCGGACGCGTGCGTGCGGCTCGGGGTGGAACTGCGGGCGGCGCCGACGGGGGTCGTCGGGGTGGTGGCCGGGGCACGGGTGGCCGGGCGGGCGCTGCCGGTGCGGCACTACGGGAGCGTGGACGTGTTCCTGGAGGCGTACGGCGCCGCCCGGGACGGGGACGTGCTGGTGATCGACAACGGCGGGCGGACGGACGAGGCCTGCATCGGGGACCTCGCGGTGCTGGAGGCGCGGGCCGCCGGGGTGGCCGGGATCGTGGTGTGGGGGCTGCACCGGGACACCCCCGAGCTGCTGGAGATCGGACTGCCGGTCTTCAGCTACGGTGCGCTGCCGCTGGGGCCGCTGCGGCTGGACGGGCGGGAGCCGGAGGCGCTGCTGTCGGCGCGGGTCGGGCCGCACACGGTGACCGCCGGGGACGTGGTCCTCGCCGACCCGGACGGGGTGCTGTTCGTGCCCGCCGACCGGGTCGAGGAGGTGCTGGCGGCGGCCGCCGGGATCGCCGTCACCGAACGGGCGCAGGCCGCGCGGATCGCCGCCGGGGACACGCTGCGAAAGCAGACCGGGTTCGAGGAGTTCCTGGAGCGGCGGGCCGCGGACCCGTCGTACAGCTTCCGGCAGCACCTGCGACGGGTCGGCGGGGCGATCGAGGAGTAACCGGCCTGCCGGGTGGGCGACTTACAGGGGCCGGTACATGACGTGCAGGCCGACGTAGCCGTCGACCGGGTGGTGGAAGGCCTCGGGGACGGTGCCGACGACCTCGAAGCCGAGCGACTCGTAGAGCTTCACGGCGTGGTGGTTGTTGGCGACCACCGCGTTGAACTGCATGGCGCGGAAGCCCGCCCGGCGGGCCCAGTCGAGGGTGTGCTCGACCAGGGCCCGCCCGATGCCCTTGCCGTGGTGGGCCGGGTCGACCATGTAGCTGGCGCTGGCGACGTGCCCGCCGTTGCCCGGGCGGTTGCGGTTCATGGTGGCGGTGCCGACGACCGTGCCGTCCTCGCCGACGGCGACCACCGTCCGGTCGGGCGCCGCGTGCATCCACCACTCCATACCCAGCTCGGAGGTCATGTCGAGGGGGTAGGGGAAGGTCTCGCCGGCGGCGACGATGGCGTGGAAGAACGGCCAGATGGCCGGCCAGTCCTCGGGGGTGGCTTCGCGGATGATCATCCGCTCAGGATGGCCTGCGGCGGACCGGGCGGGCCAGCGGTTTTTCCGGCCGCCGGTCTTCTGGCCACCGGTTTCCGGTCAGCCACCGAGGATGGCGCGCTCGACCACGGCGGCGGCGCCGGCCTGGCCCCGGGCGTTCGGGTGCACCAGTCCGTACCGGAGCGGGAGGACGCTGGTCAGGATGCCGTCGACCCAGTGGTCGGGGTCGCAGACGCTGTGGCCGGCGGAAGCGGGGTAGAGGTCGACGAAGGTGTCGCCGTGGTCGGTGCTGCTCCGGGCGATGACCGCGTTGAGCGGCTCCAGGATGGCGGTGCGGGCCCAGGCGAGGTCGCCGGTGGTGACGGTGGCGAACTGCAGCAGGTCGCCGTACTGGCAGTGGGTGGTGTCCTCGGGGATCAGGTGCGGGTAGCCGACGGTGATGACCCGGGCGGACGGGGCCTTCGCCTGGAGCGCGGTGAGCATGGCGGCGTAGTCGGTGCGCAACTGGCCGAGCCGGCTGGGCAGTTGGGTGTCGTACTTGTCCTTGCAGGGGGCGCCCTGGCCGAGGTGGGTGGCGCCGAGTTCGATGCAGTCCAGGAGGATCTGGCCGAAGCCGAGGTCGTTGCCGCCGACGCCCACGGTGATCAGGTCGGTGTCCGGGCCGGCGGAGTCGATCTGCGGCGGGACGGGCGGGTAGGGGGCGTTCGGGTCGGTGCCGAGCGGCGGGAGCGGGCGGCCGAGCGGGGAGAGCTTGGTGGCACGGACGTTCTCGGTGGTGGCGCCGCTGCAGCTGACGTTGCGCAGGTCGGTCAGGGCGCCGAGGTCGCGGCGGATGATCTCGGGGTAGGACTCGACGGTCCGGGCGCAGCCGTCGCGGGGCTCGGTCTCGGCGCCGGTGGCCTCGATGACGCCGGCGGTGAAGGAGTCGCCCATGGCCACCCAGGACAGTGCCCGGGCGCGTTCGGCGGGCTTGGCGGCAAGCGCGGCGGTGGGGCTGGTCAGCCCGGCGGCGAGGACGGCGGCGGTGCCGGCGACGGCGAGGCGGGACAGGAGGCGGGGCACGGTCTCTCCTCAGCGGGTGCGGGGGAGAGTGCGGTTTCACCCCCCTGAGAGTCAATCGAGTCGGTGTGTGGACGACTTGATCCCTCAGGAGGGTGAATCCGCGGGTGCCGGCGTGACGGCGGGGGGTGGGGGGCTACAGCAGCGCGGCGGAGGGCTCGATCATCGCCCGGGCGGTCTTGCCGTCGACGTACTCGCCGAGCGCGGTCATCTCCCACTCGCCGCCGGGGCGGCGGACCAGCTTGCACATCACCACACCGGTGCGCGGTTCGGAGTGGGTCAGGTCGAAGCGGACCAGTTCCTCGTTGGTGCCGGCGTCCAGCAGGCGGCAGTAGGCGTTCTTGACGTCCGTGAACTTCTGGCCGGAGAAGGAGTTGACGACGAAGACCAGCCCGTGGACCTCGGCCGGCAGGCCCTCCAGGTGGACGGTGATCAGTTCGTCGTCGCCGTCGCCGCCGCCGGTCAGGCTGTCGCCGGAGTGGGCGATGGCGCCGTTGAAGATGTTCAGCTTCATGAACCAGGCCGTCTCCAGCCGCTTGTGGCGGGCGTCGAAGGCGAGGCAGGAGGCGTCCAGGTCGACGCTGCGGCCGCGGGCGGCGGGCTCCCAGCCGAGTGCCATCCGGACGGAGGAGAGGAAGGGGCGGCCGTTCTTGACCAGGGAGACGGAGCTGCCCTTGACCAGGCTGACCCGGCCCTTGTCCAGGGTGATCTTCGCGGGCGCGGCCGGGGCCGGGGGAGCGGCGGGCGGTGCGGGCGGGACCGGGGGCATCGGGTGCGAGCCGGTGGCGAGGGCGATCCGCGGGTCGACCGGGGTGGTGGCGGGCGGGGCCGCGGGGGGCGCCGGCGGAGCGGTCGGCGGGGAGGGGAGCTGGAGGGTCGGGTCAGCCGGGGTCGGCGCGGCGGCGACGGGGGTGGGCGCCGCCGCCGGGGCCTGCGGGGCGTTCCGGGCCGGGGCGGCCGGGGCCGGGGTGTCCTCGACGCTGACGCCGAAGTCGGTGGCGATGCCGGCGAGGCCGTTGGCGTAGCCCTGGCCGACCGCGCGGACCTTCCAGGCGCCGTTGCGCAGGTAGACCTCGACCACGATCAGCGCGGTCTCCAGGCCGAGCCGGGGCGGGGTGAAGGTGGCCAGGACCTCGCCGCTGTCGGCGTCGCGGACGGTGGCGGTGGGCTCGGTCCCGGCGAAGGTGGAGACCTGGTCGGCGGGGCTGGCGGTGACCACGATCTTGGTGATGTCCGCCGGGACGGCCCGGGTGTCGACGGTGATCGCGTCGGGAGCGCCGGCGGCGGCCGGGCGGTGGCTGACGCCGGGGCCGTTCGGGGCGTTGAAGAAGACGAAGTCGTCGTCCGAGCGCACCTTCCCGGCGTCGGTCAGCAGCAGGCCGGAGACGTCCAGCGCCTTGGGCGCGGTGACCTCGACGGTCACTCGCGCGGCGGTCAGCGGTGCGTTGCCGCCTTGGGTCAGGACGGTGGACACGGACTCCTCCTCGGGTGCGGAACGACAGCCCCGGTCAGGGGCCGTTGGGGCGCCCGGCCGGGTGCTGCCCACAGTAACGAACGAGGGTGCGGGGATGCGCCCGTCCGGGCACGTCAGCTGTCGGATCGTCGGACAGTCGGAACGTAGTCGCGACATACCGCCGGAGGGCGGCCGTGCCCGCCCGGCGGCCGGGGTGTTCAGCGGGGCGCGGGGGCCGCCGGGGCGCCGGGGTCCCGGGGTGCGGCGGGCGGCACCGGATCGGTCGCCGGGGTGGGGCCGAAGCCGCCGAGCGCGGCCACCGCGCGCGGCCGGTCGAGCGCGAAGGCGGAGGCGCTCCAGCTCTCCGCCCCGGCCGACTTGCGGACCGCGGACGGGTCGGTCGCGGCCGGACGGGCCCCGCGCACGCCGAAGGTGTAGTGACCGGGCCGGACGTCGGTGCCCGGCGGCGTGGTGAAGCGGTACACCAGCGTGCCGCGCTCCTGCAGGACGGTGACCACGGCTCCGGGCAGGTCGGTCCAGGCGGTGCCGGTACCGGCCGCCGCGTCGCCGGGGACGAGCCGGAACTCGGTCTGCAGGGCGGTGACCGGCTCGGTCACCGTCAGGCCGAGTTCGTGCCGCAGGCCGTCGCGGCCCAGCGGGGCGACCAGGGCGGCGCCGGACAGGGCGTGGTCGGTGTCCGGGTCCGGGGTGCCGGGGTCGGAGACGGGTGTGCCCGTGGGCGCGCCGGGGTCGGGCGTGCCGGTGCCGGGCGCGCCGGGGCCGGGTGTGCCGGTGCCGGGTGTGCCGGTGCCGCCGTCCGGGTCCGTCGGGGACTGGCCGTCCGGGGACCCGCCGGTGCCCGGGCCGGTCCCGGTGGGCGGCGGGACGGGGCTGGTGGGCGCGGTGGGCTTGATGCCGGGCAGGTTCGGCGAGTGGCCGCCGGTGGGCTGGTCGGTGGGCTGTCCGGTGGGCTGGTCGGTGGGCGGGGTCGGGGCGGCGGGCGAGGGCCCGGCCGGAGCCGGTGCGCCCGGTTCGGTGCCCGCGAGCTGGGTGCCGGAGGGCGGTGCGTCCTGGTCCGCCGCGCTCCGGCCACCGGTCGGGGCCGCGAGGGGGGTGCCCGGGTGGGTCGGGTGGTCGGCGGGCGGGGTGGCCGCGACCGGCGCGGCCCCGGTGGGGTGGGTCGACGGGTGGGCCGGCTGCCGGGCGGTGGACGGCTCGCCGGAGGCCGGGGTGGTGGCCGGGGTCCGGTCGGAGGCCGCCTCGGCCTGGTCGGTGGCGCCCGGGGTGGGCGGCGGGGTCGAGCCGACCCGGGCCACCCCGGCCCGACGGCCGATCCCCTGCTGTTCGTTGAGCAGGAGGGTGGTGGCGATGCTGATGCCGACCACGGTGGACATCGCCATCGCGGCGCCGGAGAAGCGCAGGGTGGGGAGTCGCAGGCGGCCACCGAACGGGCGTGGCCGACCGTGCCGGTTGTGCCGCTCGGGCTCGTGCCGAACATCCAGCGCGGTGTCCTCGCGCACAGCCACCGGACCCCTCCCTCCCCGAAGTCGCCGTCGCGTCGCCGTATTCTCCCACGCGCTGCCGCCGGGCCCGGCTCCGGCCGCCGGGGGCCGGTCTCCGCCGCGGGCCCGCGCCGGGGAAGGGGGAGAGCGTACCAGCGGGGGGTCGTACCGTGGACGGTTTCCATCCATTTCGTGGACATCCGTTCGATGCACGGAAGCTGACGTTCCGTCCGACAAGCGCGGTAAGGGGCGGTTGTCCCGGACGGGGGTTATTGCAACCCCCTTGCAACCCTTGCCCACCCGGCACACCGTGGCGCAGGCTGAGGACATCCCCCGCCGTCCCGGAGAGACCGTCATGCCGCCCGACCCGCTGTCCGCAGCCTCCAGTGCACCCCTCGCCGCCACCCCCACGGGCGGCGATGGGGACGGCTCCACCGCCGCTCCGGCGGCGGTGGAGGAGGTGCTGACCCTGCGGATCTCGCTGGGCGAGGAGGTGGTCGGCGAGGTGCGCACCCGGTTCCGGTTCGACGCCGCCCACCCGTACGAGGTGCTGCTGACGTTCCACCTGGGGCGGCCGGACGAGGCCGACTGGGTGTTCTCGCGCGAACTGCTGCGCGACGGCCTGCGCACGTTGAGCGGTCAGGGCGACGTCAAGCTGTGGCCGGCGTACTGCCCGTGCCACGGCTCGACGTTGCACCTGGCGCTCGAATCACCCCACGGCAGTGCCCTGCTGGAGGCCCCCAAGCCCCGGGTGCAGGCCTGGCTGGACCGGACCTACGCGCTGGTCTCCGAGGCGCGGGAGCGCGACTGCGGCCCCAGTGACGCCGACCTGGCCGCACTGCTCGCGGGCGGCTGACGGCCGGCCACCGGCGGCGGGCCTCAGCAGCTGCGCGGGGCCTCCCCGGGCGTGCGCGGCGGCGGGACGGGCACCGCGCCGGGCAGTCGCACCGTCCCCGCCGCCAGCGCGGCCCGCAGCCTCCGGACGGCCGGGGCCGAGGAGGCGGGCAGCAGGTCGTACGGGTCGTCCGGCCCGTCCACGGTGACCAGCACCGATTCGGCGATCCGGTACGGCCGGTGGGCCAGCAGGCCGCCCAGGTAGCGGCGCAGCCGGGACAGTTCGGCGCGGACCGTGACCGTCCGGCCCGCGTCGCCGAACAGCGCCTCGGCGAGCTGGGCGGCGGTGCTGCCCTCGCGTCCGGTGGCGAGCAGGAGCAGCAGTTCGGCGTGGCGCGGGCTGAGCGGGTGGGACCAGCTGCCGGCCGCGCCGCGGACGGACAGCTCGGGGCGGTCCGCCCGGCGCAGGTCGAGCCGGAGCCCGGCGCCCTCGGCCTGTTCGGCGCTCACCGTGCCGGAGCCGTCCTCCGTGGGCGGCCGGACCGGGCGCACCAGCCAGCCGTCGGCGAGCGGTTCCAGGACGCACTCGCCGAGGCCGGGCACCCAGTGCAGGGGGGGGGGGGGGGGGCGCCCCCCCGGGGGCCCCCCCCCCCGGGGGGGGGGGCGGGCCGGGGCCGGGGGCGGGGGGCCGCCCGCCCGCCCCCCCCCCCCGGGGGGGGGTC
>NZ_JBHWBZ010000018.1:21234-47612 GCF_042735475.1 Kitasatospora sp. NPDC059577
TTATATCCGACTGGTTCCAGGCCCCACGCCCGGCGGCGGGCCACCCTGGGCCGGGGGGGGGGGCCCCCCCCCGCGGGGGCCCCCCGCAGCCGGTTGGGCGGCGGCAGTCCGGCCGCGGCGGCGGTCCAGCCGGCCGCGTCCACCACCAGGGCCGGGCCGCCGACCCGGGCGAGCAGCGGGGCGGCCAGGGTGCGCAGCTGGTGCAGGGCCTCCAGGCGGTGGGCGCGCAGCTCGGTCTCGGCGAGCCGGGCGGCGGTGGCGGTCAGCTGGAGCAGGTACGGGCGGATGCTGTGCGCGGGGCCGCTGAGGTTGACGGCGCCGACCAGTTGTCCGGTGCCGGGGTCGTGCACGGGGGCGGCCACGCAGGTCCAGGAGTGGTGGCTGCGCAGGTAGTGCTCGGCGGAGTGGACGTGCATCGGGCGTCTGGCGCGCAGGGCGACGGCGATGCCGTTGGTGCCGACGCTCTCCTCGATCCAGCGGGCGCCCGGGATGAAACCGATCCGGTCGGCGCTGCGGCGCAGTCCGCGCTCGCCCTCCTGCCAGAGCACGTGGCCCTCGGAGTCGGCGATGGCGAGGATCAGCGGGAGCGCGTCGGTGGGTTCCAGCAGGGTCTGGCGCAGTATTGGCATGACTGTGTCAAGTCCGCTGGTGCGACGGCGCTGTTCGATTTCGCCCGGGCCGAGCAGGGCGGTCGCGGCGCCGGTGTCCGGGTCGAGGCCGAGCCGGCGCAGCCGGGCCCAGGAGTCGCCGATCTCGGGGCGCGGCTGGAGCAGGCCGGGGGCGCCGCCCTCCTCGGGGGCGGCGGGCCCGCCCAGCTCCCGGGCGGCGGCGTCGGCGAGCGTGCGCTCGTGGACCTTGGCCAGCTCCGTCGCGGTGGGCGGGGTGCGGCGCTCTGGTCGTCGGGACTGCCGTCCGGTCTGCCGCACTCGGTCCGCTCCTCGCCGCCGTTCGAGGTCGCGCCGGGGCCGACGCGCTGACGAAAGCGTACGGGTGAGCCGGGTCCGTGGGGACGGGGTCTGCCAACTCGGCATACCGGACGGTACGGATGGGGGCGGCCCGGGTGCGGAGGGCCTCAGTGCTGCGCTCCCGCGCCCTGCTGGGCGGCCTCGACGGTGTGGTGCAGGTCGGCGGTGGCCTCCAGGGTGGCGCCGGTGCTCAGTGCCAGGCAGACGGCCAGCGCCAGGGCGACGGCCCGCAGCCGGGTGCCGGGGGTGGTGGCCGGGCGGGGCTGGAGCAGTGCGGCCACCCGGCGCGGGACCGGCCCGGAGTGGGCGGCGGGGGCCAGCCGGGGCCGGTCCGGCCGGGGCGAACGGCTCGCGGCGAGGGCGGCCCGGCCGACGGCGCGCGCGGTCACGGTGCGGTCGCCGACCCGGGCGGCCGCCACCTCGTCGGCCCACCGCTCCAGGTGGTACCCGAGGGGCGTGCGCAGGGCGCGCAGCGCCGGGTGGACGTGGGCGGCGTGCTCGGCGAACGCGAGGAAGACGTGGTGGCGGGCGGCCAGGTGGGCCCGCTCGTGGGCGAGCAGCGCGGAGCGCTCCGGCCCGCTGAGGGCGCGCAGCATGCCGGAGGTGACCACGATCCGCCCGGGCTCGCCCGGGCGGCCGGGGCGGGGCAGGCGGCCGGGCAGGGCGAAGGCGTCGGCACGCTCGTCGTCCAGGACGGCGAGCGGGGGTTCGGCGGGGCGCAGGAGGGCCCCGAGTGCGGCACCGACGGGCCGCAGGAGGGCGGGGAGCGCGGCCCTGGCGGACCGGGGCGGGGCGGAGGAGCACTCCGGGGTGCGCGCCCGGCGCATGGTGACGTGCGGGGGGCGCATGTCCGGATGCTGGTCACCGGGCGGGAGGGCGGCCCGGGCCGTGCGCAGCTCCAGCCGGCGGCGACGGGCCGTGCGCACCGCCAGCGCGGTGAGCGCCACCAGCGCCAGGGCGGCCGCGGCCGCGGCGAGCGGGGCGTCCGGCGCGGCCGCGGTGAGCCAGCGCAGCGAGAGGTGGCCGAGGGCGGCGACCGGCGGCAGCTGGAGCAGGCCGGCGGCGGCGAGGAGGCCGAGCGAGCAGAGGGTGCCGCCGGCCAGGACGGCGGCACTGCCGGCCAGCATCCAGGCGGCGGCCCGCGGCGACAGCGCCTCGGCGAGGCGGCGGGCCAGCGGCGCGGCCAGGAAGGGCAGCAGCAGCGGGGCCCAGACGGCGAGCATCATCGGCCGGCCGCTCCCCGGGCGCCCGACTGCGGGTGGCCGTCGCCGACGGTTCCCGGGCCGTCCGCCGGGGCGCCGGGGGCTCCGGTGCCGTCGCCGAGCAGTGCGCGCAGCAGCTGCTCGTCCTCGGCGGAGAGGTCCGAGACGAAGCGGGCCAGCACGGTGGAGCGGTCGGCCTCGCGGCCCAGTTCGGTGTGCATCCGGCGGGCGGCCAGCCCGGCGGTGTCCTGGACGGTCGGCGTGTAGGCGTAGGCGCGGCCGGCCCGGGTGCGCTCGACCGTCCCCTTGTCGTGCAGCCGGGCCAGGATCGTCGCGATGGTGGTGCGGGCGAGGTCCCCGCCGAGCGCCGTCTGGACGTCCTGCGGCGTCATCGGCTGCCGGGCCGACCAGAGGGCGGCCAGCACCTCGGCCTCCAGCTCCCCGGCAGGCCGGCGGGCGGGCGGTACGTCGGACATGGCGGCGGTTCCTCCAGTTATCGTCTACAGTCATGTAGACCGTCTACGTTACTGTAGACGGTCTGGGCGGTCCTGCCGTGAACAGCCGGCCCCGGGGGACCACCGTGCACCGGCCGGTCCGGGCGGGCCCCGTCGGGAACCGCCCTCCAACGTACGGGAGGTCCGCCAGCCTTGCTCCAGTTCCCCGTCGATCCGGCCGTTCACCTCGCCGTGAACCCGCTGGACGCATCCTCACTGCTCGCCGCGTTCGGCGCGCTCGGCATCGCCGCGGTGCTGTTCGCCGAGACCGGCCTGCTCGTGGGCTTCTTCCTGCCCGGCGACTCGCTGCTGTTCACCGCCGGACTGCTCTGCGTGCCCGGCGCGACCCGCGGGCCGCAGCTGGAACTGTGGCAGGTGATCCCCGCCGCCCTGGTCGGAGCCCTGGCCGGAGCCCAGGTCGGCTACCTGATCGGACGCCGCGGGGGCCGGGCACTGCTGCGCCGCACCAAGCGGAAGAGCCTGCTCGAGGGCGCCGAACGGGCCGAGGAACTGCTCGCGAAGTACGGCCACGGCAAGGCGATCGTGCTCGCCCGCTTCATCCCCGTGGTCCGAACGGTGCTGAATCCGCTGTGCGGCGTGCTGGAGGTGCCGGTCCGCTCGTTCACCCTCTGGCAGGTCGCCGGCGGTGCGCTCTGGACCGTCGGCGTGGTGCTCGCCGGGTACGCGCTCGGATCGTCCGTACCCGGGATCGACCGATATCTGCTGCCCGTCATCGGTCTGGTAGTAGTTGTCTCCGTGCTCCCCATTGTTCTCGAACTGTTTCGCGCCCGTAAGGCGCCACGTCACGGAGGTGACGCGTGATGCCTTCCCGGGCCCTGGCCGTCTACGACGGCAGCGGCATCGACGGCAGCCTCTACACCCGGGTCAACGGGTGGGCGCAGTCGGCCCCGCACTGGCTGGACGAGCTGATCAAGGTGTGGTCGGCGATCGGCCTCGGGCTGTTCGCGGTCTTCATGCTCTGGGCGTGGTGGCGGGCCCGCGGCGCCGACTCCGCAGTGATGGCCAAGGTGCTGGCCTCACCGGTGATCGTGGTCGTCGCGTACGGCCTCAACTCCGTGTTCAAGGGCCTCGTCGAAGAGGTCCGGCCCTGCGCGCAGATCCCCGGCAGCGTCTCCCTGGAGACCTGCCCGGGCACCGGCGACTGGTCCTTCCCGAGCAACCACTCGGTGATCGCCTTCGCCGCCGCGGTCTCGCTCTGGTTCGTCAACCGGCGGCTCGGCCTGGTGGCCGTCCTCTTCGCCGCGCTGATGGCCGCCTCCCGCGTCTGGGTCGGCGTGCACTACCCGCACGACGTGGCCGTCGGCGCGCTCGTCGGCCTGCTGGCCGCGGTGCTGCTCGCGCCGGTCGCCGGGCGCTGCGGGCCACTGGTCGACCGGATGCGGACCGGCGCGCTGCGGCCGCTGCTCGGGCCGGGCGAACCGCCGCTGGTCAGCCGCGGGTACGCGGGCTACGAGGCGCAGCAGCGCTGACACCGACACCGGCGCCGTCGGCGCCACCCGTTCCGCAACCCTTGTTCGGCCGGGGTGTCGGGTAGAGCATGTGAGCCGGGCGTGGGGCCTCCGCAGGAGGCGCCCGCCCGGCTCAGTCGTGCTCGGGGCGCGAGGGCGCCGGGCGTGCCAGCGGAGGGGAGTGCCGAATGCCGTACAGACTCGACATCACGCAGGGGGACTGGCCGGGCGACCTGCTGCACAAGGGCGTCGAGGGCCTGCTCGCGGAAGCCATGGTGCTCACCCTCGCCACCGCCGGCCACGAGCACGGACCGCACGCCAACCTGGCCTTCTTCGCGTACGACGACGACCTCGTCCTCTACTTCGTCAGCGAGCGCTCCACCCGGCACAGCCACCACCTCGCCGAGGAGGCCCGGGCCGCCGCCACCGTCTTCCTGCCGCCGCCGGTCTTCGGCGAACAACTGCGCGGCCTGCAACTGACCGGCAGCGCGGGCGAAGCCTGGGGCCGGCAGGCCGAGGCGGCGCTGGCCGCGTACCAGGGGCGCTACCCGTCCTTCGCGCAGGACGAGGACGTCCGGCGGCAGTTCCTCACCGGCGGCGGCGCGGCCGCGCTGTACCGCTTCCAGGTGGAGGAACTGACGGCGGTCGACGAGCCCAACTTCGGCCGCCGCAACTACCTGCGGGCCCGGGTGGCGCGCTCGTAGGCGGCTCCGGGCTGCTGCCGTCGGGGGCGTCACGCGGATCTGCTCGTATGTCGGCAGCGTCTCCGGGTCGCTCCGTGCGGCGTGATCCGCTCGGAGGCTCCGGGTGATTCCTGACCCTGTCGTGGGGTGAGTGGTGGCGTCAGCGGCGCCAGAGGCCGCGCTTCTTCGGGGTGACGAGGCCGGCGACCGAGGCGGCGAAGAGTTCGGCGACGGGGGAGGGGCCCTGGCCGTGGTTGAGGTGGCTCTCGGCGGTCCACTCGCCGAGGACGGTGCCGGGGCTGCCGTCGAAGGGGCTGAAGGCGTGTTCCAGGGTGACGTAGCGGACGGTCCTGCTGCCCCGGGGGTGGACGGCGGCGGCGAAGTGGGCCTCGGTGGCGCCGACCGGGGTCGGGAGGGTGACCAGCAGCATGGGGTGGCCGTCGACCGACAGGTGGCGGCAGTCGAGGCCGTGGGCGGGCAGTCGCTCCTCGGGCGGGAGGGTCCGGCCGAGGTCGTCCCAGATCCGGGTGACGACGGGCAGCAGGCTGCCGCCGTCCGGTGCCGGGGTGGCCACGCGCGGGCCGAACTCCAGGACCTGGCGGGCGAGCTCGCGGTGGACGAAGCGGTAGTGGTGGGGTCGGGGGTCCGTCATGGGGGACACCGTAGCGAACGGCCCGGAGCGGGAAGTCGGCCAGTCCGACGTCCCGCTCCGGGCAGGTGAGTTGAGTAGCAATTGCATGAACTGACGGCTCGTCAGGCCGGTGTGGTCAGTGGCTGCCCTTGAGGTTGAGCACGACCACTCCGACGATCACCAGCGCGAGCCCCAGCCACTGCAGCCGCCCGAGCGACTCCCCGAAGGCGACCACGCCTATCCCGGCGACCGCCGCGGTGCCGGCCCCCGACCAGACCGCGTAGGCGACCGAGACCGGTATGTGCTTGAGCGCGCGGCCGAGCAGGTAGAACGAGAGCGCGTAGCCGATGCCGACCCCGATGCTGGGCCAGAGGCGGGTGAACCCCTCGGTGAGTTTGAGGCAGCTGGTGGCGCAGACCTCGCTCAGGATGGCGAGGGCGAGCAGGACGTAGGGCATGTCGGGATCAAACCGCCGGAGCGGCGGTGAGCTTCCCGAGCAGCGCGAGGTCGGCCTGCTCCAGGCTGGCCAGCAGGGTGATCCGCTCCCCGTCCGGCATCGGCGTCGCGGTGGACGGCACGGCGAGCACGGCGCAGCCGGCCCCGGCGGCGGAGGCGACCCCGGTCGGGGTGTCCTCGACGGCGACGCAGAGCGCCGGGTCGAGGCCGAGGAGCTCGGCGGCGGCGAGGTACGGGTCGGGGGCGGGCTTGGTGCGCGGGGTGTCCTCGGCGGCGAGGGTGACGGCGAACCAGTCCCGGCCGATGGCGGACAGCACGAGGTCGACCACCCGGCGCGGGGAGGCGGAGACCAGTGCGGTGGGCACCCGGGCGTCGCGCAGCGAGGCCAGCAGGGCGAGCGCGCCGGGGCGGGGCACCGTCTCGGCGGCGACCTTGCCGGCGAAGGACTCGCCGAGCCGGGCGGCGAGTTCGGCCTCGCTGAGGCTGGTGCCGCTGACCCGGTGGAGGTGGGCGGCGGTGTGCTCGACGGCCTGGCCGAGCACCTCGGGGGCGTCCCGGTCGGTGAGCGGGTGGTGGAGTTCCTCGGCGATCTCGGCGGCGGTCTGCCACCACAGCTGCTCGGTGTCGACCAGGGTGCCGTCCATGTCGAAGAGGACGGCGGCGGGCAGGGGGGTCCCGGGCTGTCCGGACTCGGGCTGTCCGGACTCGGACGGGACGGATTCGGACGGGACGGATTCGGGCTGTACGGATTCAGGCATGGCGGTACCTTCGGCGGTTCTCAGGGTCGGAGCAGGGACGTGCAAGGCTCTCAGGCCGGGCGGCGGTCCACCAGCACGGGGCGCTCCGGCAGGGTGAGCTCGGCGCGCGAGCCGGCCGGCAGCGCGGCGGTGGCCTCGGTGGGCAGGTCGGCCTTGACCTCGGTGCCGTCGTCGAGGCGGACGGTGAGCCGGGTGACGGCGCCCAGGAAGGACGCGGAGACCACCAGGGCGGGGCCGTTCTCGGCCGGCGCCAGCGAGACGTTCTCCGGGCGGACCAGCACGTGGAGTTCGCCGTCGGCCGGGATCACGCCGTCCACGGCGTGGCGGCGGCCGAGCACCTCGACGCCGTCCGGGGTGCGGGTGCACGGGATGCGGCTCATGGTGCCGACGAACTCGGCGACGAAGGCGGTGGCGGGCCGGCCGTACAGCTCGGACGGGGTGGCGCACTGTTCCAGCCGGCCCGCGCGCAGCACCGCGACCCGGTCGGCCATCGACAGCGCCTCCTCCTGGTCGTGGGTGACGAACAGGGTGGTGATGCCCAGCTCCTGCTGCAGGCGCCGGATCTCCTCGCGCAGCTGCAGCCGGACCTTGGCGTCCAGCGCCGACAGCGGTTCGTCGAGCAGCAGCACGCGCGGCTGCAGGGCGAGGGCGCGGGCGAGCGCGATGCGCTGCTGCTGGCCGCCGGACATCTGGTGCGGGTAGTGCTCGGCGCGGTGCGGCAGGCCGACCAGCTCCAGCAGTTCCAGGGCGCGCTTGCGGCGGTCGGCCTTGCCGGTGCCGCGCATCCGCAGCCCGAAGGCGACGTTGTCCAGCGCGGTCAGGTGCGGGAAGAGGCTGTACGACTGGAACACCATGCCGGCGTCACGCTTGTGCGCGGGGATCGCGGTGATGTCCTGGCCGTCGACCAGGACCTCGCCCGAGTCGTGCTGCTCGAAGCCGGCCAGGATGCGCAGCGCGGTGGTCTTGCCGCAGCCGGACGGGCCGAGCAGGGCGAGCAGTTCGCCCGGGTGGACGGTGAGGTCCAGGCCGTCGAGGGCGGTGGTGGCGCCGAACGAGCGGCGCAGCGAGCGGAACTCGACGGTGGCGCTGCCGGGGGCGAGCGCGACGCCGGTGACGGGGGCGGGGGCCGTGGTCATGGCTGGTGACTCCTGGAAAGCGTGGGGTGGTTCAGGACCGTACGGGCGGTGCGCTCAGGAGCGCGCGGTCTTGCGGCCGCGGCCGACGGCGGACATCAGCAGCAGGACGAGCCAGACGATCAGCAGGCTGAGCATCGAGACCGCGACGGACATCTGGCCGTCGCTCTTGCCGTTGGAGTTGATCCACACCGAGAAGGGGGCGAAGCCGAGGATGGAGGCGGTGGTGAACTCGCCGAGCACCAGGGCGACGGTGAGTACGGCCGCGTTCAGCAGCGCGCTGCGCAGGTTCGGCAGGACGACGGTGAACACCGCGCGCAGCCAGCCCGCGCCGCAGTTGCGGGCGGCCTCGACCAGGGTGACGACGTCCACGCCGCGCAGTCCGGCGTCGATCGCCCGGTAGGCGAAGGGGAGCGCCATCAGCACGTACGCGATGACCAGGACGATCGGGAAGGCCGGGTCCTGGATCGCCACGATGGTCTGGAAGAGCGGGGTGTCCTGCAGGTAGTCCGGGCCCCAGCGCAGCACGCCGATGATGCCGGTGGTGAGCGCGACGACGGGGACGACCAGCGGCATCGAGCACATCACCTCGATCACCGGGCGCAGCCTGGGCGCGCCGAGCCGGGCGGCGAGCATCGCCGGGACGAGCAGGAGCAGCAGCACCGCGACGGTGACGCCGGCCAGTTCGAGGCTGAGCACCAGGCTGTCGGTGAAGCCGGGGGCGTTCAGCAGCTCGGTGTAGGCGCGGAAGGTGGTGCCGCCCTTGTTGTCGTCGACGCTGAACCACAGCGAGGCGGCCATCGGCACGGCGAAGTAGACGCCGCAGAGCAGCAGGACCAGGCCGCGGCCGAAACGGATGCGATCGATCAGGCGAGCCACTTGGCACTCCGGCGCTGAAGGGGCAGGTAGACGGCCATCACCAGGCAGGCGACCACGATCATGTCGAGGCCGAGGGCGAGGGCGAGGTTGCCCTGGCCGACCAGGACGTTGCCGGACAGCGCGTCGCCGATCTGCATCGAGATCAGCGGCACCGAACTGCCCACCATGGCCTCGGCGGTGGCGTACGCGGCGAAGGAGGCGCCGAACAGCAGCACGAAGCCGCCGAGCAGTGAGGGCAGCAGGACCGGCAGCGCGACGTGCCGCCAGTACTGCAGCGAGGTGGCGCCGTTGTTGTAGGCGGCCTCGCGCCACTGGACGCGCAGGCCCTCCAGGGCCGGGGTGATGGTGATGACCATCAGCGGGACCAGGAAGTAGAGGTAGACCACCGAGAGGCCGGAGAAGGTGTAGAGGCTCCAGCCGTGCGCGGTCAGGCCGAGCTTCTTGGTGACCTCGCCGGAGTTGCCGAGGGTCGCGACGAACATGAACGCGAGCGGTACGCCGCCGAAGTTGGCGAGCACGCCGGAGGCCGACATCACGGCCTCGCGGAACACCCGGAACCGGGAGGTCGCCACGGCCTGGGCCAGCGGCAGGCCGACCAGGGTGGCGATCAGCGCGGTCAGCAGCGAGAGCTTCACGCTGCCCCACAGGGCCGTCCAGTAGGCGCCCTGGAGGGAACCGGTGAGGTTGTCGGTGGTGAAGGTGCCGCCGCCGTCGGGCGCGTCCGAGGAGGTGGTGAACGCGCCGATGGCGATCGCGACGGCGGGCAGGCCGAAGCCGATCAGGAAGAACAGCAGCAGGGGGAGGGCGGCGAGCCAGGCGCGGCCGCCGCTGGCCCGGCGCTTGCCGGGGCGGGGGGCCTTGGCGGCGAGGGCCGAGGCCGTGGCGGGGGTTGCGGGGCCGGGGGCGCCCCCGCCGCTCTGGGCGGCGGAGGCGCTGGCCGGCACCGGGGTGGGAGCCGTAGTCATGAGTCAGATCAGCCCGAGATCGCCTTGGCCCAGTTCTCGGTCACGACCTTCTTGGCCGCCGTGGTCTGGTCGTCGGTCGGGAAGGTGGTGAAGGGCTTCTCGACGGCCGGCAGCTTGGCGGCGGCGGCCGCGTCCAGGGTGCCGGCGGTCTTCATGGCGTCGAACAGGGCCGGGGTGGCGTAGCCGCCCAGGAAGCCGTTCTGGCCCTCCGCGCTGTAGAGGTACTCCTCCCACAGGCGGGCGGCGGCCGGGTGCGGCGCTTCCTTGTTGATGGCCTGGTTGTAGAAGTTGGCGTAGATGCCGTCGGACGGGATGCTGACCTGCCAGTCGATGCCCTTGTCCTTGAACTTCTCGGCGTAGCCGGCGTTCAGGTAGGACCAGTCGATGCTGATCGGGGTCTCGCCCTTCTCGATGGTCGCCGGGGTGACCTCGACCGGGTTGAAGTTGCCGGCCTGCTTCAGCTTGCCGAAGAAGTCGATGCCGGGCTGGATGTTGTCCAGCGAGCCGTTGTTGGCCAGGGAGGCGGCCATGACGGCGCTGTACGCGGCGTTCGCCTTGGTCGGGTTGCCGTTGAGCGCGACCATGCCCTTGTACTCGGGCTTCAGCAGGTCGGCGAAGGTCTTCGGGCAGGCCGAGACCTTCTTGGCGTCGCAGGCGATCGAGATGTAGCCGCCGTAGTCGTTGTAGCGCAGCCCGTCGGCGTCCTTCATCGTGTCCGGGATCTTGGCGAAGTCGACGACCTTGTACGGGGCGAACAGGCCCTGCTTGGCACCGGAGGTGGCGAACGCGCCACCGAGGTCGACGACGTCGGGGGCGCGGTCCTGGCCCTTGCGGGAGGTGACCGCGTTGATCTCGTCCTGGCTGGAGCCGTCCGGGTTCTCGTCCTCGATCTCGATGCCGTACTTGGCCTTGAAGTCGTCCATCAGCTTGCCGTAGTTCGCCCAGTCGCGCGGCAGCGTGATGACGTGCAGCTTGCCCTCCTTCTTGGCGGCGGCGACCAGGCCGTCCATGCCGCCGAAGTCGGCGACCGAGGTGGCGGTCTTGGCGTTCTTGCCACCCGCGGCGTCGCCGGACTTCGCGGAGGAGCCGGCGGAACCGCAGGCGGTGAGGGAGAGCGCGGCGGCGGTCAGGACGGCCGCGAAGGCGGCGGTACGGGCGCGGTGCACGGACACGGGTCAGTCTCCTGAGAAGGGGGAACTGCGAGTGGGCGTCTCGATCGGGGGATCTGGCGAGTGGCGGTCCGGAGTCGTCCACGCTTCGGTGCTGTTCGGAACCGTCCGAGTTGACTAGCCAACTTCGCTGACGGGGGTAAGTACGCCGGAGCCCGGTGACGGGAAGGTGAACGGACGGCCCAGAACCGGGGTCGGCTGCGGGAACGGTGGAATCCGGCCATCGGAGCGTGATCCGTTCGGTGCGATGCTTCGAAGACGCAGCGGGATATGGTCGGGCAGTCCGCGCCGTCACCGCTGCGCAGGACACCGCCCCAGGAGGGACATTGACTGACGTGGCAACTGAGCCCCAGCGCCCCGAGGCCCAGGGGCGCCCGGCCGCCGTGGACCGCCCGGCGGCGGCCGAGGAGCGAGGCTCCGGTGCGCTGTACCGGAAGGTGGCCGCCGACCTCCGCGAGGCCATCACCACCGGCGCGTACGGCGAGGCCGGCCGGCTGCCCGCCGAGGGCGCGCTGGCCGAGCAGTACGGCGTCTCCCGCGGCACCGTCCGTCAGGCGCTCGCCGTGCTGCGCTCCGACGGGCTGGTCACCTCCCGCCGCGGCACCCGCCGGGTCGTGCTCGGCGGCGCCCGCGTGCAGAGCTTCTCCGAACTGCTCAGCTTCACGCACTGGGCGTACTCGATGGGCGAGGAACCCGGCGGCATCCTGGACTCGCTGGTGCGCCGCCCGGCCGACGCCGCCGAGCGCGAGCAACTGCGCCTGGAACCGGGCGCCGAGGTGTACGTGACGGTCCGGCTTCGGACGCTCTCCGGCACGCCCGTGATGGTCGAGCGCACCGTCTACCCGCCGCGGGTCGGCGAGATCGTCGCCGAGCTGCCGCCGGACGTGGTCTCGCACACCGAGGTCCTGCGCGAGCACGGCATCCTGTTCACCGACGCCGACCACACCATCGACATCGTCGCCGCCAACGCGGAGGACGCCCGGCTGCTCGGCTGCCGCCGCGGCGGCCCGCTGCTGCGCGAGCGGCGGCGCACCACCGACCCGACGGGCACCCCGGTGGAGTGGTCCCAGGACCGCTACCTGCCCGGCACGGTGGCCTTCAGCGTGCACAACTCGCTGGCCACCTCGGCGCTCTCGCGGCACGCGCGGGAGATGGACTGAGCCTCCCCCCGCGCGTGCGGGTGCTCTCGCGCGTCCCCGTGCGCTAGCGCATGAGGGCGGCGAGCAGCGGCCGGTAGTGGTCGAATCCGGGGACCGGCGCGCCGGCCACCTTCGCCTGCTCGTCCCAGCGCCGGACGGCCACCGCGTCGACCGCGCCGGGGAGTTCGGCGAAGGCGGCGGCCTCGGCGTCGGACATCGGGCCGCCCTGGACGGTCAGCGTGTACTCGGAGGCCGCGGAGAGCCGGTCCCGGTACCCGGGCTCGACCGCGCACAGGTAGCGCTTGGCGGCGACGTGCAGCCGGACCGGCTCGGTGACCTCCGGGCCGAACCAGCGGGCCAGCCGGTCGGCGCCGGTGTCGCTGTGCCGGTTGTCGTTCCCCTGCATCAGGTCCCGTCCGTGCAGGGCGCCCCGGCCGTGCTCATCGGAGAAGTGGCCGACGTCGTGCAGCAGGGCGGCGGCGACCAGGTGGTCCGGCGCGCCGGCGGCCTCGGCGGCAGCGGCGGCCTGCAGCATGTGCTCGGCCATGGTGACCTCCTCGCCCAGGTACTCCGCGGCGCCCTCGCCCGCGAACAGCCCGGCGACCGCGTCCAGGGCGGCGGCGCGGCCGTGCAGCACGGCGAGGGTGCTCGCCAGCGAGTCCAGGTCGGCGTAGCAGCCCTGGAGGTGCCGGTGGCCGTCCTGCCGGAAGGCCGTCCGGGCGTGCAGGAGGCGGGTGTTGTCGAAGACCAGGCAGTCACCGGGGCCCAGGCGGAAGGTGAGCTGCAGCTCGGGGCGCAGGGTGATCGCGGCGAACCGGCGGTAGGCGGTGTAGAAGGCGCCCACCTGCGCGTCGCTCCCGCGCAGGGTGCCGATCGAGCGGTTGTTGAACCGCACCTCCCGGATCCGGCCGAGCGGGTCGACGTCGATCAGCGGACGGTCGGCGCGCAGCTCGGTGCGGCGGTCGCGGAAGACGAAGGGCACGGGCGTGCGGGTCAGCGTCTCGAAGTCCGCCGGCGACTCCTCGCGCAGGAGCGCCGCGGCCCCGAAGCCGTCCACCAGCCCGGAGTCCCCGCCGGTCGCCGAGTTCTCCAGGCAGTGCAGCAGCTGCAGCGTCGGTACCGGGTCGCGGTACGGGTTGTCGGTGTGCGGCGCGATCGCGGCGCTGGTGAAGGCGAGGTTGTTCGGGTCCGGTTCGACCCGGACGTCGAACAGCTCCCCGTAGTTGGTGACCCGCACGTACCCGAAGCTCTCGGCCACCCGCAGCACCTGCCGCTCCGCGGTCGGCACCCCGCGCAGCACCGCGAACCCGCTGCGGCGGACGGCGGCGAGGACCGCGGCCTGCTCGGCGGGGTCCTTCAGGTACTCCTCCCACTCCGCCTCCGGGATCCCCCGGGCGAAGTCCGCGGCCGCCCAGAGCCGCTTGCCCTGTTCGGTGCGGCCGTCGCCGTGGTCCGCCTCGTCGAGCCACGCCAGCGGGTAGCGGGAGCGGTGCCCGTCCGACCAGAGCACCTCCAGGCGCCCGTCCGACTCGGTGCTCGCCGCGATCGCCAGGTCCTCCGGCAGGTCGTCGATCCGGAACAGCTTCTGCCCGTTGCGCGGATCCCGGCACTCGGCGCACGGGCAGTTGTCGCGCAGCCAGTACGGCGGTGGCTCGGTCATGTCCGACTCTCCTCTTCGGCGACATCTCGGGGTGAAGTTGTATAGCCAACTTCACCTGATCCTGGAGCCTGCCTGCCGGTGGTGAGTTCCCGGTGCCCGGCAGGTGAACGCTGCGGGAACGATCCCGGGAGACGTCGGTCGGAAGCGCCGGGTGCCGGGTGGACCGACCTGCCTGCCGCGTGCCGTGGACGGTCGACTCCCGGGAGTCGCCGCGCCGACGGCGGCCGCTTCCGCCGTCTGGCTGACAGGGGCGGGTCGGAGCGCGTTTTGGTGCGGGGGAGTTCGGGGTGCTGCGGCACTGTCGGGGTTGATTTCCCCTGATGTGAGAGGCGGCCGGGCATGGCTCATTCCGATACGAACACGGGGCCGGTTGCCTCGGGGCACACCGGGCTCAAGCGCGAGGTCGGGGTCGCCGGGCTGCTGTGGGCCTCGGTCGGCGCGATCATCGGCTCCGGGTGGCTGTTCGGTGCGCAGAAGGCGGCGGTGGCGGCGGGGCCCGCGGCGTTGCTGTCCTGGGGGATCGGCGCGGTGGCGATCATCCTGCTGGCGCTGGTGCACGCCGAGCTGGGCGGGCTGTTCCCGGTGGCGGGCGGGACGGCGCGGTACCCGCACTACGCCTTCGGCGGGTTCGCGGGGATGTCCTTCGGCTGGTTCACCTGGCTGCAGGCGGCGACGATCGCGCCGATCGAGGTGCAGGCGATGATCAACTACGCCCAGCACTGGTCCTGGGCGGACGGCCTGCTGAACAAGGACCTGACGCTCACCGGCACCGGGTTCGTGGTCGCGGCCGCGCTGATGGGTGTCTTCGTCGCGATCAACTTCCTCGGCGTCCGGCTCCTCGCGCACACCAACAGCGTGGCCACCGTCTGGAAGGTCGCCGTCCCGATCCTGACCATCTTCGCCCTCGGGTTCACCGACTTCCACAGCTCCAACTTCACCGAACACGGCTTCGCGCCGGACGGCTCCAAGGGCGTGCTCACCGCGATCAGCACCAGCGGGGTGATCTTCGCGCTGCTCGGCTTCGAACAGGCCATCCAGTGGGCCGGCGAGAGCCGCAACCCGCGCCGGGACATCCCCCGGGCCGTCCTGGGGTCGGTGGTGATCGGCACGGTCATCTACGTCATGCTCCAGGTGGTGTTCATCGGAGCCCTGCCGCCGGAGACCTTCGCCGGCGGCTGGAGCACGCTCACCTACCCGGGCATCAGCGGGCCGTTCGCGGGCCTCGCCACCCTGATCGGCCTGGGTTGGCTGGCCACCATCCTCTTCATCGACGCGATCATCTCGCCGGCCGGCACCGGGCTGGTCTACATGACCTCCAGCTCGCGGGTGACGTACGGCCTCAGTCGCAACGGCTACGCGCCGCAGGCCCTGCAGTTCACCGACAAGCGCTCGGTGCCCTGGCTGGGACTGATCATCGCGTGGGTGGCCGGCGTGATCTGCTTCCTGCCCTTCCCGAGCTGGCAGCGGCTGGTCGGCTTCATCACCTCGGCCGTGGTGCTGATGTACGCGGGCGCCCCGCTGGCCTTCGGCGTACTGCGCAAGCGGCTGCCCGGGATGGAGCGCTCGTACCACCTGCCCGGCGGCACGATCATCTCGCCGATCGCCTTCGTGGTGGCGAGTCTCATCATCTACTGGTCCGGCTGGGACACGCTCTGGCGGCTGGGCCTGGCGATCGTGATCGGGTACGTGCTGCTCGGCGGCTACTCCGCCTACGCCGTCTCGAAGGGGGTGCCGAACGCGCCTCGGATGGACTTCAAGGCCGGGCAGTGGCTGCCGGTCTACCTGGTCGGCATGGGCCTCACCTCCTGGCAGGGCACCTTCGGCGTGGGCGCGAAGGGGAACCTGCCGCTGTGGTGGGACATCGCCGTCGTGGTGGTGTTCTCCCTGGTGATCTACTACTGGGCGCTGGCGGTCGCGCTGCCGGCGGAGGAGATCGAGCGGAACATCCGCGGCGTCGAGGTGATCGACGCCGGCGGGCACTGAGCGGGACGTACGGGAGCGGCCCCCGGGGAGTTGTCCCCCGGGGGCCGCTCCGTTGTGTGCTCAGGCCCGGACGGCCGTGTCCCAGGCGGCCTCGGCGGCGGCCAGGGCCGGCCCGGCGTCGGCGCCCGTGGCCGCCGCGAGGCCGGTGAGGCAGGCGCGGACGGTGTCCGGCGCGGCCGCCGGGCCGTAGTGGTTGACCCGGAGCATGGTGGCGGCCAGGGCGCCGCCGCCCGGCTGGACGGGCAGGGCCGGGTCGAGGCGGGCGGCGAGGGCGGTGGCGTCGACGCCGTCCGGGGTGCGCAGGGTGGTGGCGACCGGCGCCGCGTGGGCGTCCTCGGTGACGAAGGGGGTCAGGGTGCCGAGCGCGCGGACGCCGGCCCGGGTGGCGGCCGCGGCGGCGCGGTGGCGGGCGATGACGGCGGGCAGGCCGTCGGCGGCGATCCGGTCCAGGCAGGCGCCGAGCGCGAGCATCTCCAACTGGGCCGGGGCGTGCGGGAGCACGGCGCGGCCGGCGTCGGTCCAGCGCTCCTTCCAGTCGAGCAGCGACAGGTAGGAGCGGCGCGGGGCGGCCGGGTTGGCGGCGATCCGCTCCCAGGCGCGCTCGGAGACCGAGACGGCGGAGACGCCGGCCGGGCCGCCCATCGCCTTCTGGCCGCCGATGACGCACAGGTCGATGCCCCACTCGTCGGTGAGCAGCGGTTCGGCGGCGACGGAGGCGACCGCGTCGAGCATCAGCAGGGCGCCGTGCTCGCGGACCACGGCGCCGATCCCGGCGACCGGGTTGGTGTTGCCGGTGGCGGCCTCGGCGTGGACGAGCGAGACGAAGTCGACCGCGGGGGCGGCGTCGAGGGCGTCGGCCACCTGCTCCGCGCTCACCGCGCCGTCGAAGGGGACGGCGAGGTCGATGACGGTCGCGCCGCAGGAGCGCAGCCAGTTGCCGAAGGTCTGCCCGTAGGGGCCGGTGACGATGTTGAGCGCGGTCGAACCGGGGTGTGCGGCGCCGCGGATCGCGGCCTCCAGGGGGAGCAGCGCCTCGCCCTGGGTGACGATCACGTCGGCCTCGGTGTGCAGCAGCGCGGCCACCCGGTCCTCGATCGCCGCGAACTCGGCGGCGCTGAGCGGGGGGAGGTCGAGGAAGGGGCTCACGGTTCTGGGGCCTTTCGCACGCGGGACGGCGGGGGCGGGGTGGTGGGTGCCGGAACGAGTCTGCCGCATCCTCGCTCCTCCCACGGAACGCGCCCGTCGGTAGAGTGCGGCCATGAGCGATGGCGCGGTGCTGCACGTGCGGGGTCGGGTGCTGGTCGGTCCGGAGGACGTCCGGGACGAACTCTGGGTGGTGGACGGCCGGGTGAGCTTCACCCGCCCGCCGTCGGCCGGGGACGTCCGCACGGTGACCGGCTGGGTGCTGCCCGGCCTGGTGGACGCGCACTGCCACGTCGGCCTGGACGCGCACGGCGCGGTGGACGCGCAGACCAGCGAGAAGCAGGCGCTCACCGACCGCGACGCCGGCACGCTGCTGATCCGCGACGCCGGTTCGGCCGCCGACACCCGCTGGATCGACGAGCGCGAGGACCTGCCCCGGATCATCCGCGCCGGCCGGCACATCGCCCGTACCCGCCGCTACATCCGCAACTACGCGCACGAGATCGAGCCGGGCGACCTGGCCGCGTACGTCCGGGCCGAGGCGCGGCGCGGCGACGGCTGGGTGAAGCTGGTCGGCGACTGGATCGACCGCGACCGCGGCGACCTCGCCGCCTGCTGGCCGGGCGAGGCGCTGGCCGAGGCGATCGCGGCGGCGCACGAGGAGGGCGCCCGGGTCACCGCGCACTGCTTCGCCGCCGAGTCGCTGCCCGACCTGCTGGCGGCCGGGATCGACTGCGTCGAGCACGCCACCGGGCTGACCGAGGAGCTGATCCCGGCCTTCGCCGAGCGCGGGGTGGCCATCGTGCCGACCCTGGTCAACATCGCCACCTTCCCGGACCTCGCGGCCGGCGGCGAGGGCAGGTTCCCGGCCTGGGCGGCGCACATGCGGCGGCTGCACGAGCGCCGCTACGACACCGTGGGCGCCGCGCACGACGCGGGCATCCCGGTGTTCGTCGGCACGGACGCGGGCGGTTCGCTCGCGCACGGGCTGGTCGCGGACGAGGTGGCGGAGCTGGTGCGGGCGGGGCTGAGTCCGGCCGAGGCGTTGTCGGCGGCGAGCTGGGGCGCGCGGCGGTGGCTGGGGCGGCCGGGCCTGGAGGAGGGCGCCCCGGCGGACTTCGTGGTCTACGCGCAGGACCCGCGGGCGGACGTCCGGGTGCTCGCGGACCCGCGGCTGGTGGTGCTGCGGGGGCGGCCGGTCGGCTGATCGGACGACCGATCCGGGGTTGATCGGGCGGCCCCGGCCGGGCCCCCGATCGCATGATCATCCGCTGAACGGCCTGTCGGTGTAGGCCGATAGGGTGGCGACCATGGCACCGCGTCCACTGAACGAGATCGTCGAGCCCGGCTGGGCCGCCGCCCTGGAACCCGTCACCGGACGGGTCGCCGCGATGGGCGACTTCCTGCGCACCGAACTGGCCGCAGGCCGTACCTACCTGCCCTCCGGCCCGAACGTGCTGCGGGCCTTCCAGCAGCCCCTCGCCGACGTGCGGGTGCTGATCGTCGGGCAGGACCCGTACCCGACCCCCGGCCACGCCGTCGGGCTCAGCTTCTCGGTGGCGCCGGAGGTCCGGCCGATCCCGGGGAGCCTGATCAACATCTACCGGGAGTACGGCAACGACCTCGGCCTGCCGCAGCCCTCCAACGGGGACCTCACCCCGTGGACGCGGCAGGGCGTGCTGCTGCTCAACCGTGCGCTGACCACCGCGCCGGGCAAGCCCGCCGCGCACCGGAGCAAGGGCTGGGAGGAGGTCACCGAGCAGGCGATCCGGGCGCTGGTGGCGCGCGGCGGGCCGCTGGTGGCGATCCTCTGGGGCCGCGACGCCCGTAACCTGCGGCCGCTGCTCGGGGACGTCCCGGCGATCGAGTCGGCGCACCCGAGCCCGATGTCGGCCGACCGCGGCTTCTTCGGCTCGCGGCCGTTCAGCCGGGCGAACGAGCTGCTGGTGCGGCAGGGGGCGCAGCCGGTGGACTGGCGGCTCCCCTAGGGCCCGGACCGCCCCGGGACCCGCCTTAGCAGGTTCAGGTCAGCGCGGAACGTCAATCTCACTCCAACGAGTGAAATGACGTTCCGTGGTGCTCATGTGACGGATTGTTCGAGAAGACTGGCGGCTCATCGTTTCATCTGTGTGGGGGTATCGCCATGTCTTCTCGCCGAATCGTTTCCGCAGTCGCCGTCGTGCTGGTGAGCACCGCGCTCACCGCTGGGCCCGTCCAGGCGGCCCCGACGGCCCCGACGGCCTCGGCGACCCCGCCCTCGCCGGGCAAGGCGCGTGCCGTCACCGCCGAACTCGCCCTGGACGTCAAGCTGCTGAACAACGCCGTGGACGTCCCGGTGAACATCGCGCTGAACAAGGTGGAGTCGCCCGCGCAGCGGGAAGGCTCGGTGCTGACCGCCACCGTGGACGGCGTCGACCAGCAGGGCCCGGTCACCCTGGTCAAGGCGGACGTCGGCAAGTCCGTGACCCGCGTCGACGCCAAGGGCGCCACCGCCTCCGTCAAGCTGGTCAACGCCGACGTGCACGCCCCCGGCCTGCCCGCCACCGCGCTGCTCGGCCTGGAGGCGATGAGCGCCGAGGTGACCTGCCCGGTGGACGGGCCGCCCACCGCGAACGTGGTCGCGCCCGCCAAGCTGACCGTGCTCGGCAAGCCGGTCACCGTCGACCTGTACGGGCCGACCGCGGTGGACGTGCCGCTGATCGGCCGCGTGTCCGTGGAGTTCTCCAAGAAGACCACCACCACGACCACCGCCGCCGCCTCGGCCCTGGAGGTGCAGGTGGAGGTGAACCCGCTGAACCTGAACGTCGCCAAGGTCACCGGCAAGGTCACCGTCGCCTCGGTGGGCTGCGAGAAGCCCTCCGCGCCCTCGGCCACCCCGGCCGCGACGGACACCCCGGGCACCGCTCCCACCAGCGCGCCCGCCGCCCAGCCGGTGGCCGACACCACCACCTCGCGCGCCGCCGCCCCGCAGGCCGCGGCGGACAAGCCCGGGCAGCCGGAGAAGCTCGCCAGCACCGGCGGCAGCAGCGCCACCGGGCCGCTGGCCGCCGGCGCCGCCGCCCTCGTCGCGGGCGGGGCGGCCGCACTGTGGGCCACCCGGCGCCGCCGGGCCGCGCACGCCCGTCGGTCCTGAGCGGCCACCCGGCCGCCGGTGCCGGCGGGCCGCGCGCCCGCCGGCGTCGACCGGCGCGCACCGGTGGCACCGCGTGACGCGGGAGTGCCGACCCCGGCACTCCCGCACCGTGACCGTGCCAATGCGGACGGTTGGTTCACATGCGCGTTACATGAGAGGAACAACCGGGAAACGGCGGCTTGCGACGCTACGCGGGCACCCACCACCCAGCAACGCGAGGGACAAGCCGTGGCAATCAAGGCCGAGTACATCTGGATCGACGGCACCAAGCCGACCGCGAAGCTCCGTTCCAAGACTCGCGTCCTGCCCAACGCCGACAAGATCCCCACCTGGGGCTTCGACGGTTCCTCGACCAACCAGGCCGAGGGCCACGCCTCGGACCGCGTGCTGGAGCCGGTGAAGGTCACGCCGGACCCGATCCGCGGCGGTGACAACATCCTGGTCCTCTGCGAGGTCCTGGAGACGAACGGCACCCCCCACGAGTCCAACACCCGCTCCCTGCTGCGTGAGGTCGCCGAGAAGTACGCCGCCCAGGAGTCGATCTTCGGCATCGAGCAGGAGTACACCTTCTTCAAGGGCTCCCGCCCGCTCGGCTTCCCCGAGGGCGGCTTCCCGGCCCCGCAGGGCGGCTACTACTGCGGTGTCGGTGCCGAGGAGGTCTTCGGCCGCGAGATCGTCGAGCTGCACCTGGACCGCTGCATCGACGCCGGCCTGGCGATCTGCGGCATCAACGCCGAGGTCATGCCCGGCCAGTGGGAGTTCCAGATCGGCCCGGTCGACGCGCTGACCGTCTCGGACGACATGTGGATCGCCCGCTACCTGCTCTACCGCACCGCCGAGGAGTTCGGCATCGACGCCACCCTGGACGCCAAGCCGGCCCGGGGCGACTGGAACGGCGCGGGTGCCCACACCAACTTCTCCACCAAGGCGATGCGCGAGGGCTACGACGCCATCATCACCGCCTGCGAGTCGCTCGGCGCCTCCCAGGAGAAGGTGCTGGAGCACGTCAGCCAGTACGGCGACGACATCCAGTCCCGCCTGACCGGCAAGCACGAGACCGCCCCGTGGAACGTCTACAGCTACGGCGTCTCCAACCGCGGTGCCTCCGTCCGCATCCCGTGGCAGGTCGAGGTGGAGCAGAAGGGCTACATCGAGGACCGTCGCCCGAACGCCAACATCGACCCCTACGTCGTCACCCGCCTGCTGATCAACACCTGCTGCGAGGCCCTGGAGAAGGCCGGCCAGGTCTGATCCGACGCCCCGCGTGGTGTGTGCGCAACGCCCGCAGGCCCCTTCCCGTACCGGGGAGGGGCCTGCGGGCGTTCGGGTACCGGCCGGATCGCCCGGCCGCTAACAGCTGACCTGGGCCGGGGTCTGCGCGAATCCCCGGTCGCAGAACACGCTGTGGCCGGTGCGCCGATCCACGACGTAGGCATCGGTGAAGGGGCCTTGCGCGGGCGCGCCCCCGGAGGCGACGCAGTGGCCCCGGTACAGGTTCGGGGGCAGGAACACGTCGCACGTGTAGGCCGCCACGTCCTGGGCGTGGGAGGCGGGGGCGGTGAGCGCCACCGCGCCCAGGGCCAGGGCCGCGGCTGCCGCGGGGGCGAGGATCCGTCGCAAGCGCATGGGACTTCCTTGGTCGGTGCACGGGGTGGGGGCGGTGCGGGACCGCCTGCCTCCACGTTCGGCGGCGGCGCCCCGGCGGACAACCGTGCGCGTCCGAACGGCCCAGGTGCCGGGGTGAACCGGCGGGCGGTCCGGCGCCGGGCCCGGTCGGCGGGACGAAGCTGCGGGTGCTCGCGCTGCACGGCGGCTCGACGCAGCGGCCGGAGGTGCACCCGGGCTGTGGGCCGGCGTCGGGCTGCTGCACGGCGGCGCCGGTCGGCAGCCGCCGGCGGCCGGGCGGTGGAGGTGCGGTCGGGTGTCGGTTGCGGAGTCCGATCGTGGTCCGCAATTCGCTGGTCAACCGCCCCTGCCGGAACGAGAATTCACGGCATGACCCAGCAGCCCCTGCTCCTCCTCGACGTGGACGGACCGCTCAATCCCTACGCAGCGCCGAAGCGGCGGCCGGACGGCTACGGCACCTACCGGCTGCTGCCCACCTGGTGGGTCGCGAAGCAGGAACGGCTGGCGGCGGCCCAGGCCAGGCTGGCGACGCGCGCCAAGCACGCGAAGCGCCCGGCGGGCCGGGTCAAACCGCTGCGGGTGTGGCTGAACCCGGCGCACGGGCCGGAGTTGCTGGCCCTGCCGTACGAGCTGGTGTGGGCCACCGGGTGGATGAGCGAGGCGAACACCCACATCGGTCCGAACATCGGGCTGCCCGAACTCCCGTACATCCGTTGGACGGAGATGTTCGGCGACGACCCGGACGGGCTGCACTGGAAGACCCGCGACGTGGTCGCCTGGGCGGCCGGTCGGCCCTTCGTCTGGGTGGACGACGAGCTCGGCCCGCAGGACGCCGAGTGGATCGAGGCGAACCACCCCGGACCGGCGCTCACCCTGCACGTCAATCCCCGAACAGGCCTGCTGGCGGACGACTTCGCGACCCTGCGGGAATGGGCGGCCGCCGCGTGACCGCTCAGCCGCTGCTCCTCCTCGACGTGGACGGACCGCTCAACCCCTACGCCGCGCCCGGGGCGCGGTGCCCGGAGGGCTACCGGACCCACCGGCTGCTCCCCGAGTCGTGGGTGGCCCGCCAGGCGCCGCAGCCGGGCGAGCAGGTGGAGCCGCTGCGGGTGTGGCTGAACCCGGCGCACGGGCCGGGGTTGCTGGCGCTGCCGTACGAGCTGGTGTGGGCGACCACCTGGATGGACGAGGCGAACGCCTTGATAGGTCCGAACATCGGGCTGCCCGAACTCCCGTACATCCGTTGGACGGAGGTGTTCGGCACCGACCCCGAGGGGCTGCACTGGAAGACCCGGGACCTGGTCGCCTGGGCGGCCGGGCGCCCGTTCGTCTGGGTGGACGACGAGCTCGGCCCGCAGGACATCGAGTGGATCGAGGCGAACCACCCGGGCCCGGCCGTGGCGCTCTGGGTCGATCCCCGGTTCGGCCTGCGGGAACTGCACTTCGAGGCGCTCCGGGAGTGGGCGGAGGAGGAGCGGTGAGCGCCCCCGGAGCCGGTGGCGGCGGATCCCCCGACGGCGGGGCCGGCGCGGGTACGGTCGAGCGGCTGCGGCGCTACCCGGTGAAGTCCCTGCTGGGGGAGGAGCTGGCCGAGGTCGCGGTCACCGGTCGGGGACTGGCCGGTGACCGGTCGCGGGCACTGCTCGACCTGTCGACCGGGCGGGTGGCCAGTGCCAAGCACCCCCGGCTCTGGGCGGGCCTGCTCGGGTACGCGGCGGCGGCCACGGCGGACGGCGGCGTGGAGATCACCGGCCCGGACGGGCGGGACGTGGGCGAGGCGGAGCTGTCCGAGGCGCTCGGCCGCACACTCGTACTGGTCGCCGAGCGCCCGCCCGGTGCGACGGTCGAGCGGGCCGTGCCGGAGGAGGTGCTGGCGCACGGCATAGCGGCCGAAGTCGGCTTCACCGTCAGCGAATTGGGCCGGGCCGCGCCCGACGGCGGCTTCTTCGACTACGCCCCGCTGCACCTGATCACCACCGCGACGCTGCGCGCCACCGGCTCCGAGGCCGAGCGCTACCGGCCGAACCTGGTGATCCGCACCGAGGGCGAGGGCTTCGTCGAGAACGCCTGGGTGGGCCGCGAGTTGGCCATCGGCCCCACGCTGCGCCTGCGGGTCGTGGCGCCCACCCCGCGCTGCGCCGTCCCCACCCTGCGGCACGGCCCGTTGCCCCGCCGCCCGGACGCCCTGCGCATCCCGGCCGAGCGGAACCGGGTGGTCCCGCTGGAGGGCATGCCGGCGCTGCCCTGTGCGGGCGTGTACGCGCAGGTGCTGGCGGCCGGGAGGATCCGGACGGGCGACGAGCTCAGGGTGCGGTGAGCACGGCCTCCAGGGCCTTGAGGAAGCGGTCGGTGGTCTCCTCGTCCCGCACGGCGATCCGCAGCCACTCCGCACCCAGTCCCGGGAAGGTGTCCCCGCGCCGGACGGCGAAGCCGTGCTCGCGCAGCCGCTCCCGGACGACCGCCGCTCCGGGCAGCCGCACCAGGACGAAGGACGCGGCCGGTTCGCCGTACAGCCGCACCGACGGGAAGGACGCCAGGCCCGCGACCAGGTGCGCGCGCCGGGCGGCGATCTCGGCGGCCGCCCGGTCCGCCTCGGCGAGTGCCGCCGGCCCGCTGCAGGCCTCGGCGGCGGCCAGCGCCGGGGTGGAGACCGGCCAGAGCGGCTGGGCGGCGGAGAGTTCGGCGATCAGTGGTGCGGGGCCGAGCACGTAGCCGATGCGCAGCCCGGCCAGCCCCCAGGTCTTGGTGAGGCTGCGCAGGACGACGACCCGGCCGGGCAGGTCCCGGGCGGAGGCGAGCGACTCCCGCTCGCCCGGCACGGTGTCCATGAAGGCCTCGTCCACCACCAGGGTGCGACCCGGCCGGGCGAGCGCGGCCACGGCCTCGGCGGGGTGCAGCACGGACGTGGGGTTGGTCGGGTTGCCGAGGACGACCAGGTCCGCCTCCTCGGGGACGGCGCCCAGCCGGAACCCGTCCTCGGGGGCGAGCAGCACCCGGTGCACCCGGTGCCCGGCGTCCCGAAGGGCCGCCTCCGGCTCGGTGAACTGCGGGTGCACCACGACGATGTGACGTGGCGTCAGAGTGCGGGCGAGCAGGACGAAGGCCTCTGCCGCACCCGAGGTGAGCAGGACCTCCTCGACCGGCCGGGCGTGCCGGGCGGCCACCGCGGCGCGGGCGGCACCCTGATCGGGGTAGGCGGCGAGGTCGCCCAGGGTGGCCGCGAGGCGCTCCCGCAGCCAGGCCGGCGGAGTGCCGGTGCGGACGTTGACGGCGAGGTCGACCAGGCCGAGCCCGTCGGCGCGGACCTCGGCGTCGCCGTGGTGGCGCAGGTCGGGTTCGGGGGTGGTCACGCGGGGTCTCCCTGGTGATGGGCGGCGGGCGGTGCGGACACGTGGTGGACCTCGTACGGGCCGGGCGGCACGGCGAGAGCGGCGCCGTCGCCGAGGGCGACCAGGGCGACGGCGTGTCCGTGGGCGGCGAGGTGCGCGGCGGCTCCGACCGGGTCCAGCGGTGCTCCGGCGCCGTCCGTCGTCGTCCCGGCGGCGACGTCGACCGCGATCCGCCGTGTGGTCGGCCGGAGCGGCCCGGCCGCCGCCTCGGCTGTGGCGAGCACGTCGGCGGCGTCGAGCGCCTCGGCCGCGGCGAGGACGTCGAGCGCGTCGAGGGCCTCGGGCGTGCCCACCACGGCGGAGGCATCCCGCAGTTCGGCCGGCAGGCGCGGCGCCGGCCGGCCGGCCGCGGCGGCGCCGAGGCCGATCAGCGTGATCCGTCCACGCAGCGCCGCCCGGGCGACCGCCACCGTCACCGTCGCCGACTTGCGCTTGGCGACCACGAGCCGACCGCCCGGCGCGCTCGTCAGCGCCGCGGCCTCGGCGACGCTCGCCGTGCCGACGGCCGCCCCGACCAGCGCGGACGGGTTCGGCACCGGTACGCCCGCCAGGGCCTGCGCCGGGTGCTCGTCCACCGGCACCCCGCCGAGGCAGAACGCGGCCCAGCGCACCGCCGGGTGGTCCGCCTTGCCGGCCACGGTGGCCAGCCGGGCCACCGCGGAGCGGGGCAGCCCGGCCTCCTCCAGCGTCTCCTCCAGCAGCCGCACCGCCTCGGCCGGTCCGGCACCGCCGGCGGCGCCGATCCCGACGACGAGGGTGCGCGGGAGCACCAGCACGTCGCCGTGGCCCGGGTCCTCCCGGTCGGTGATCCGCAGCACCGGGGCGTCCTCGGGGGTGCCGGACTCCGCCGCCCGCCGCAGGTGTCCGGGGCCCGGCGGGTGCCCGGGCACCGGCGCGTGGCCGGTGGGGACCGGGGTGACGCCGAGCGCGGCCGCGACCTCGACCGACAGTGCCTCCGCGGCGTCCCCGCCGGCCATCGGGATCACCCAGCGCCGCTGCGGGTCCAGGCAGAGCAGGGCCGTGCCGCGCGGCAGCGTGACGAGGCCGCCGGTCAGCAGGGAGACGACGGCCGGAAGCGGGGCGACGGCGACCACGGACCGGTACCGGTGGAGGGCGAAGTGCAGGACGTCGGGCGGCTGCGAGCAGTTGCCGCGCGAGGCCCGGTGGACGTGGCTGCTCTCCGGCCAGCGCGCGTGCAGTTCCTCGGCGAGCGGACGGCCCGGCCCGTCGACGGCCACCAGTCCGATCACGTACCGCGCTCCTCGCCGTTCCCGGCCCTGCTGCAGCGGGCCTCCGCGATCCCACCACGGGCGGCCGGAGGGGGTCAATCGCGGTGGGTGTGACGTCCGACGCCGGGGGCCGGGCGCGGGCCCGGGCCGTGCGGGCGGGGCGCCGGGTCGGCGGAACCGCGGGGGGCGGGGGGCGGGGGCCCCCGAGAGCGAAGAACGAGGGTGGCGCCCGCGGGAGGCGGTGGGGGTGTTGTGGAGGGTGGTGTTGGGGA
>NZ_JBHWBZ010000018.1:47619-54065 GCF_042735475.1 Kitasatospora sp. NPDC059577
CGTGGGGGGGGGGGGGGGGGGGGGGGGGGGGGGCGGCCGGGGGGGGGGGGGGGGGGGGGGGGGGGGGGGGGGGGGGGGGGGGGGGGCGCCCGGGGGGGGGGGGGGCCCCGCCCCCCCCCACGTCCACGAACCGGATGGCCCGCTCGCGGCAGCTGTTCGTCTGTTCTTCACTTGTCTTGTGCCGTACACGACACCGCCGCGCTCCTACTGTTTTCGGCGCTCCCGCCCCGGCAGCCCCGACCTCCGGAGGACCCCATGGCCTTCATGCGACCGCGCACCCCCGGCGCCCCCGCCCCCGCCTCCACGCCCGCCCCGGCCACCCGTACCCCCGCGCCCGCCCGCCGCCGCAGGCTCCGCCCGCTGACCGCCCTCGCCACCGGCCTCGGCCTGGTCGCCGGCTCGCTCGGCCTCTGGGCCGCCGGCGGCAACGCGGCCGCCGACACCGCCGGCGGCCTGCCCGCGCCGGACCACGTGGTCGTCGTCGTGCTGGAGAACCACGCCTACTCCCAGGTCATCGGCAGCCCCGACGCCCCGTACATCAACGGCACCCTGGTGGCCGGCGGCGCGCACCTGACCCAGTCCCACGCGCTCACCCACCCCAGCCAGCCCAACTACTACGCGCTGTTCTCCGGCAGCACCCAGGGCATCGTCGACGACAGCTGCGTGGACGTCGGCGCGCTGCAGGCGCCCAACCTGGCCTCCGAACTGCTCGCCGCCGGCCAGAGCTGGGCCAGCTACAACGAGGGCCTGCCCGCCCAGGGCGCCACCGACTGCCGCGTCGACAACTACGCGCAGAAGCACAACCCGTGGTTCGGCTTCGGCAACGTGCCCACCGACAGCGCGAACACCATGGACGCGTTCCCGACCGACTTCAGCACCCTGCCCAAGGTCTCCTTCGTCACCCCGGACCTCTGCGACGACATGCACGACTGCTCCGTCGGCACCGGCGACTCCTGGCTGCAGAGCAACCTCGACGGCTACGCGCAGTGGGCCAAGAGCCACAACAGCCTCCTCGTCGTCACCTTCGACGAGGACGACAGCCTGTCCGGCAACCGGATCCCGACCCTGGTCTACGGCGCCCACGTCGCCTCGGGCAGCAGCACCGCCACCAGCTACAACCACTACGACGTGCTGCACACCCTGGAGGACCTGGCCGGCCTGACCGCCCACGCGGGCAACTCGGCCGGCGCCACCGACATCACCGGCATCTGGAACTGACGCCCGTGTACGTCGCGGACTCCCGCACATCGAAGCCACCCGTTGCACCGGTCACCGGACCGGTGCGGCGGGGCGTCGTACCCGGGACGGTGCTCGCCCTCGGCGCCGTCAGCCTGGTCACCGACGTCTCCTCCGAGATGGTCACCGCCGTCCTCCCCCTCTACCTGCTCACCGGGCTCGGCCTCTCCCCGCTCGGCTTCGGCCTGCTCGACGGCATCCAGAACGGCTTCAGCGCCCTCGTGCGCCTGGCCGGAGGCCACCTCGCCGACCGCCGCGGCCGCGACGGCGCCGCCCGGCACAAGACCGTCGCGGCCGTCGGGTACGGGCTCTCCGCGCTCTGCCGGCCGCTGCTGCTGCTCGTCCACACCGTGCCGCTGATCGGCGCGGTGATCGCCGTCGACCGCACCGGCAAGGGCCTGCGCACCGCCCCCCGGGACGCGATGATCTCGCTCGCCACCGAACCCGCCCACCGCGGACGGGCGTTCGGCGTGCACCGGGCGATGGACACGGCCGGCGCCCTGCTCGGCCCGCTCACCGCCTTCCTGGTGCTGCGCCTGGCGGGCGGTCCGATGCTCGCCGACGGCGGCGAACACCACGGCTACGACGCGGTGTTCACGGTCAGCGCGTGCGTCGCCGCCTTGGGCGTACTGATCCTGCTGCTGTTCGTGCCGAACCGGCAGCGGCCCGAGGACCCGTCCGCTCCCGCCCCCACGCTGCGCGACAGCCTCACCCTGCTGCGCCTGCCCGGACTCCGGCGGCTCACCCTCTGCGCCGTCCTGCTCGGGCTGACCACCGTCAGCGACTCCTTCCTGTACCTGCTCGTCCAGCGCCGGCTGGGCCTGTCCGTGAACCTCTTCCCGCTGCTGCCCCTCGGCACGGCCGCCGCCTTCCTGCTGCTCGCCGTCCCGCTCGGCGCGCTCGCCGACCGGATCGGCCGCCACCGGCTGTTCCTCGCCGGGCACGGCGTGCTGCTGCTCGGGTACGGGGTGCTGCTCTCGCCGCTGCGCGGGCTGCCGGCGGTGGTCTGCGTGCTGGTGCTGCACGGCGCGTTCTACGCGGCCACCGACGGCGTGCTCGCCGCCGCGGCCGCCGACGCCGTACCGGCCGAGCAGCGCGGCGCCGGGCTCGCCCTGGTCGGGACCGGGCAGGCGTCGGCCCGGTTCGCCTGCTCGCTGCTGTTCGGCGCACTGTGGGGCGCGGTCGGCGGCCCGTCGGCGCTGGGCTGGTCGGCCGGGGCGCTGGCGCTGTGCGTGCTCGGGGCGGCGGCGGTGCTGCGCCCGTCCGAACCCCTGGCCGTGCCCGGCGCCGCACCCCTTGCCGTACCCGGCGCCGCACCCCTTGCCGCGTCCGGTGCCGCACCCCTGGCCGTGCCCGACCCCGAGGGCGGTGCCGCACCCGCGGCCGCCGAGGAGAGCCCGTGAACCTGCAGAACCGGACCAGGGTGATCATCCTGCTGGTCGCCGTCGTGCTGCTCGGCACGGTCGGTACCGGCGCCGTCCTGTACGCCGCCGACCGCACCGCCCGCCGGGACCAGGTCCAGCCCGGCGGGCCCCCCGTCGCATCCGGCACCGTGTCCCTCCGGACGCCGGAGAGCGGACGGCAGCTGCTGTTCCGCAACATGGCCTGGGGCCCGCACCGGGACGAGATCACCGCCGTCCCCGCCGACCGGCCCGACGGCCCCCGTACCGCCTCCGGCGTCCAGTGCCTGCGCTTCCACGCCGCCGCCGGCACCGGCATCTGCCTCCAGGCCCAGCACGGTGCGCTGGATGACACCTACCGGGCCGTCATCCTCGACGACCACCTGCGCGAACGGCGCTCCTTCCCGGCCGCCGGCATCCCCACCCGCTCCCGGGTCTCGCCGTCCGGGCACCTCGCCGCCTGGACGGTCTTCGTCAGCGGCGACTCGTACGCGGGCAGCGACTTCTCCACCCGCACCTCGATCGTGGACGTCCGGGACTGGAACCTCCGGGAGAACCTGGAGGACTTCGCGGTGATCCTGGACGGCCACCCGTACCAGGCCCACGACATCAACATCTGGGGCGTCACCTTCGCCGACGACAACACCTTCTACGCCACCGTCGCCAGCGCCGGACAGACCCACCTCGTCCGCGGCGACCTCACCGCCCGCACCCTCACCGCCCTGCACGACAACGTCGAGTGCCCCTCGCTCTCCCCGGACGGCACCCGGATCGCCTACAAGAAGCGCGTCCCCGGCCTCCCCGCCGACGCACCGTGGCGGCTGTACGTGCTCGACCTCGCCACCATGACCGAGACCGCCACCGCCGAGCAGCGCGAGATCGACGACCAGGCGCTCTGGTCCGGCGACGGCACCCTGGTCTACGCCCTGCCCGGCGACTACGGCGCCGACCTGTGGACCGTCCCGGCGGACGGCTCGGGCAGCCCCCGGACGGTCACCAAGGCCGCGGTGGCCCCCGCCTACCTGGGCTGAGGAACTCTCGGATACGGTCCCACGTCGAGCACAGTGTGACGTCCTGATCGAATGTCCGGATCGAACGTCCTGATCGATGGGGAGCGAGCAACCGTGGACGGCATCCCGCCCGAGCGCATGGTGACGGACTCCTGGCCCGCCCTGCACGGCCGTCCGGTCCTGCGGCGCACCGTCGCCGTCGGGCTGGTCCTGTGCGTGTCCGTCGCCGCCGCCCTCGTGGTGCGCGGCGTCAACGCGCTCACCGTCGGCCGCACCGGCCACGAGACCGACCGCGACCGCGCCGAACGCCTGGCCGGCCTCCACGCCGACCAGCACCCCGGCGTCGGCCGGTACTACGTCCCGGTCGGCGCCGTCTACACCCACACCTCCGACGGCGCCCCCGTCGCCTATCTGCACTACCGCCTCGGCGGCGGCAAGGCCCCCGGCATCGGGGACTTCCTCAGCGCCTACGACCTCCCGACGCCCGGCCCCGCCGCACCCCTCCCGCCCGACCTCGTCGCCGCCCTCGGCGGCGACGAGCCGGCCGAGGCCCCGGAACTCCCCGAGGGCCCACCGGCCCCGGCCGCGCCGAGCGGCTCCCCGTCCGCCGATCCCTCCACCGTCCCGGCCGCGTCCTCGCCCTGCTCCCCGCCGTCGGCCGTCCCGGCCCCTCCCGGCGGGGACGCGCCCACGCTCTCCCCGGCCCCCGAGGCCGCCCCCGATCCCGACGAGGACGCCGACGCCGACGCCGAGGCGGCAGCCGAGGCCGGCTCCGGGGCCGGCTCCGGGGCCGAACCGGAGTCCGTCCCCACGCCCGGGGCACCGCCCGCCGTCATCGCCCCCACGGCGACGCCCACGCCCACCCCGACGGCCACCCCGACCCCGACGGTCACCCACGCCCCCAGCGCCCGCCGCATCTACGTGGCCGCCATCCCCGGCGGCCTCTCCGGCGCCGCCGACATCTACATCCGCGCCACCGGCTGACTCCCCGGCCGGCGGTGCGGCAGGCACGCCGCTGCCCCGCCGAGCGGTGCTCGGCGGGGCAGCGTGAGGGGTGCGGCGGAACCGGTCAGCGGGTGCCGGCCGGGGCCGGTACGGGAGCCGGTGCGGCAGCCGCCGTGGGGGCCGGGGCCGGGACTCCGGCCGGGGCCGGGGCTGCCGGGGTGGGGCGGGCGGGGGCCTGGCCGGCGACCAGGGCGCCGAGGGCGACGAGGAGGCCGAGGACCTGCCAGGGGGTGAGGGTCTGGCCGAGGACGACGAGGCCGCCGATCGTGGCGACGACCGGGTTGATCAGGCCGAGGAACGAGGCCGGGCCGGCGCCGAGGTGGGCGATGCCCCGGAACCAGAGGACGTAGCCGAGGGCGGTGCCGAACAGGCCGAGGTAGGCGAAGCCGGCCAGGTTGGTGGCGGTGAGGGCCGGCGGGGCGCCCTCGACCAGGGCCGCGAGCGGGACCAGGAAGACCGAGCCGGCGAGCAGCTGCCAGGCGGTGAGGTCGAGCAGGGTGGCGCCCTCGGGGCGGCCCCAGCGGCGGGTGAGGACGGTGCCCATGGCCATCAGCGAGATCCCACCGACCATCGCGGCGATCCCGACGCCGTCCAGACTCGCCCCGCTCTTGAGTACCAGGAGTGCCACGCCGCCGACCCCGGCCAGTCCGGCGAGCAGCGCTCGCCGTCCGGGCCGGACGCCGAGCACGCCGATGGAGAATCCGGCGACGAGCAGCGGCTGGATGGCCCCGATGGTGGCGGCGACGCCGCCGGGCAGCCGGTAGGCGCCGACGAACATGAGCGGGAAGAACAGCCCGATGTTGAGCATCCCGAGCACCGCGGCACGTCCCCACCAGCGGCCCCTGGGCAGCTTGCGGCCGATCAGCAGCAGCAGAATCCCGGCCGGCAGTGCCCGCAGTGCGGCGAGCAGCAGCGGGCGGCCTTCGGGCAGCAACTGGGTGGTGACCAGGTAGGTCGTGCCCCAGGCGGCCGGGGCGAGTGCGGCGGTGGCGGCGATCCCTGCGCGCTTGCGGTCCATGGCGACCATCCCCTCAACGTTGATTATCTGAACGTTGAGATAAGTTCTACGCGCCGAAGTAGGTGAACGTCAAGTATCTGAAGGTTAAGATATTTCCCGAGGGTCCCGGCAGGCGGAACCAGGAAGGCGGCAGACCATGCAGCAGCGCGACACCGTCGACGACATCGTCGAGCAGTGGGCCAGGGCCCGTCCCGACCTGAATCCGGAGCCCATGGCCCTGATCGGCCGGCTGCGGCGGCTCAACGTCAGGGTCGACACCGCCCTGCGCGAGTACTTCACCGCCTGCGGCCTCGACTCCTCCGAGTTCGATGTCCTGGCCACCCTGCGCCGCTCCGGGGAGCCCTACGAGCTCAACGCCCGCGCCCTCCTCAAGTCCGCGATGGTCACCTCCGGCGCCATCACCAACCGGGTCGACCGGCTGGTGGCCAAGGGCCTGGTCGAGCGCAATCCCTGCCCGGACGACCGCCGCGCCGTCCTCGTCCGCCTCACCCCGGCCGGCAAGGACCTGATCGACGGCGCCCTGGAAGGCCACGTCCGCAACGAGGAACGCATCCTCGCCGCGCTCGACGACGACGAGCGCGCCCGGCTCGACGGCCTGCTGCGCAAGCTCCTCATCGCGCACGGCGACACCGAGACGCTCCTCGGCTGAGCGTCCCGCCGGCCGGGCCGGGGCCCGGGCGGGCGGGCCCCCCCCCCGCCCCCGCCCGGGGGGGGGGGGGGGGGGGTTGTGTTTATAAAATATTGCTGGGGGCGGGAATTTTATGGTTATTTTTGTGT
>NZ_JBHWBZ010000018.1:54075-68736 GCF_042735475.1 Kitasatospora sp. NPDC059577
CTCCAGCCCACCCTCAACATCGCCCACGCCTCCACCGAGACGCTCCACGGATGAGCGCCCCGCCGCCCGGGCCGGGGCCCGTTCGGCCGCCCGGCCCCCGGCCCCGGCCGCGGGCAGGGCGTGTCCAGTGGCCGCCGGCCCGCGTTGACCCCGGCGGAACCGCACCAGCGGACCCGTGGAGCCGCACCGGAGGAGAGGCCCGATGAAGGACAGGACGCCCAGGGACATCGCCGTCGACGACCAGCTGCGGGCGGCCGGCGCGGAGGGCGCCCAGTGGCTCGCCGCCGCCGGGTGGGGCCCGCCGGTGACCGTCCCGTTGCAGCAGGCGGCCCGCTGGCAGCGCGAGACCCGGGCCCGGATGCTGGCGTCGCAGCAGGACGAGTCCTGCACCTGGTGCGACCACCTGCTGCACGGCGGCCCCCAGCCCGTCGTCGTCCACGCCGAGGACCCCACCCACCTGATCTGCCGGGACTGCTCCACCGCCGCCCGCCCGTACCGCCCCTGCCTGGACTGCGGCGCGCCCGCCGCCTCCGGCTCCCCGGCCGACGGCCGGGAGGACGTCTTCATGGGCCCGGTGACGATCTACACCCGCCTGCGCTGCGTCCCCTGCCACCGCGCCGGCGCCCGGCGCGGCGCCGGCGGTGGCACCCGTGGCGGTGGCGCCTGCGACGGGGGCGGGACGTTCGGCGGCGGGACCTTCGGGGACGGAAGCTGACGGGCCGCTCGGCCGTGCCCGCCCCGCCGCTCAGCGGTGCGCGACCGGCGGGTCGTGCCCGTCGCGCACCGGGCCGCCGCACGGGCCGGCGTCCCCGCCGAGCGGTTCGACCCGCGCCCCGGACGGCAAGGGCCCTGTGGCGGAGGTGAGTTCCGCCACGCCGTGCCGCGCGGCCGTGCCGCGGGTGCCGTGCCGCCGTGCCGCAGTGCCGCGCCGACGAGGAGCGCTCAGCCGAGCGCCCGGACCCGCTCGACGATCAGCGCGGCGCAGTCCGCCGCCGAGGCCCGTGTGCTGTCCACGACCAGGTCGTAGACGACTCCCTCGTGCACCGCCTCGGCCTGTGCGGCGGCCATCCCGGCCACCCGGTCGCCGCGCGCGGCCTCCCGGGCCGCGGCCACCGCCGGGTCGCAGCGCACGCCGACCCAGAGCACGTCCAGGCCGTCCAGTGCGGCCCGCCAGCGGGCCTGGGAGGCCGTGGTGCCGAGGAACACCTCGTCCACCACGATCCGGGCGCCGGCCCGGGCCATCGCGGCGACGCCGACCGTCCAGGCGGCGTCGAGTTCGGCGAAGACCGGTCCGACTTCGACCGTGCCGTTCCCGTCGTCCAGGCCGCCGATGCCCTCGCCGCCGCCGCGCAGCGAGGGCGGCAGCGCGTCGACCATGGTGTCCGCACCGAGGTGCAGCCACGGCTGCGGCAGCAGCTCCTGGAGGTGGCGGGCGATGCCCGACTTGCCGGAGCTGGAGCCGCCGTTGAGGACGATCACATGCATGCGCGCATCTTACGGAGTGCTCTGGTGGGCCGCCGCCGCGGCGGCGAAGGACTCCGCCAGTGCCGGTGCCCCCGCCCAGTGCAGGTGCAGGTAGGAGGCGTGCACGTTGCCGCCGGCGAAGCCCTCCGTGCGCGGCCCGGTGGGCAGGCGCCAGCCCCACGCGGGGTGTTCGCCCGCGCCCGGTTCGCAGACCGTCCGGTGGAACTCGTGTCCGCGCACCCGGGTGCCGGCCACCGCGAGCGGCGAGTCGTGCAGGGCGACGGCCTCCCGGTAGCCGAGGGTGAGGCGTTCGGTCATCCGGGCGTCGGTGTCGAGGACTCCGCACATCGGCAGGCCGTCCAACTCCCGTCCGAGGTAGAGCAGTCCGGCGCATTCGGCGGCGATCGGCCCGCCCGAGGCGGCGAACGAGGCGATTGCCGAGCGCAGTCCGGTGTTGCCGCTCAACTCCCGTACGTACAGCTCCGGGAAGCCGCCGCCGATGACCAGTCCGGCGGTCCGCTCCGGCAGCGCGGTGGCGTGCAACGGGTCGAACGGGACGACCTCCGCCCCTGCCGCGCCGAGCAGTTCGGCGTTCTCGGCGTACGAGAAGGAGAATGCCGCGCCGCCCGCCACCGCGATCCGCGGGCGCCCGGCGACCGGGCCGACCTCGGCCGTCGGGTCCCACGGTTCGGCCTCCAACGGGGGTGCCGTGCGGGCGAGTTCGAGCAGTGCGTCCAGATCGACGGAGGAGCCGACCAGCTCGCCCATGTCGGCGACCGCCTTCAGCGCCGCCGCCGAGCGCTCCACCGCCGGGATCAGTCCGAGGTGGCGGGACGGCGTCGCGACCGCCGCCGAGCGGCGCAGCGCGCCCAGCACCGGCACTCCGGAGCCCTCCTCCAGGGCCTCGCGCAGCAGGTGCTCGTGGCGGTCGGAGGCGACCCGGTTGAGGATCACCCCGGCCAGCCGCACCTGTGGGTCCCAGGAGGCGAAGCCGTGCACCAGCGCGGCCACCGAGCGGGACTGCGAGGAGCCGTCGACGACCAGCACCACGGGCGCCCGCAGCAGCTTGGCGACGTGCGCGGTGGACGCCAGCTCCCCGCGCCCGGAGGCCCCGTCGAACAGGCCCATGACGCCCTCGACCACCGCGACGTCGGCCCCGGCGGCGCCGTGCAGGAACAGCGGCGCGATCCGTTCGGGGCCGCACATGAAGGCGTCCAGGTTGCGGCCGGGGCGCCCGGCGGCGAGCGCGTGGTAGCCCGGGTCGATGTAGTCCGGGCCGACCTTGTGCGGGGACACCTCCAGTCCGCGTGCGGTGAGCGCCGCGATCAGGCCGGTGGCGACGGTGGTCTTGCCGGCGCCGGAGGAGGGCGCGGCGACGACGAGGCGGGGGACGGTGCTCAACGGTCTACCACTCGATGCCGCGCTGGCCCTTGCGGCCGGCGTCCATGGGGTGCTTCACCTTGGTCATCTCGGTGACCAGGTCGGCGAAGCCGGTCAGTGCCTCGGGCGCGTACCGGCCGGTGATGACGACGTGCTGGCTGCCCGGGCGGTCCGCGAGCACGGCCACCACCTCGTCCGGGTCGACCCACCCCCAGTGCATCGGGTAGGTGAACTCGTCGAGCACGTAGAAGCGGTAGGTCTCGGCGGCGAGGTCGCGCTTGACCTGCTCCCAGCCCTCCTTGGCGGCTTCCTCGCTGGACATCTCCTGCTCGGCGGAGCGCTGGATCCAGGACCAGCCGGATCCCATCTTGTGCCAGTCGACGGTGCCGCCCTCGCCGGAGGCGCCGAGCACGCGCAGCGCGTTCTCCTCGCCGACCTTCCACTTGGCGGACTTCACGAACTGGAACACCCCGACCGGCCAGCCCTGGTTCCAGGCCCGCAGGGCCATGCCGAACGCGGCGGTGGACTTGCCCTTGCCGGGGCCGGTGTGCACGGCGGTGATCGGCAGCGTGCGGCGCTGGCGGGTGGTCAGGCCGTCGTCGGGAACGCTCTCGGGGACGCCCTTGGGCATGGGTCAGGCCGCCTTTCGCAGGGTGGTCGCGCGGGTGGCGCGGACGGCCGCGGGGCGGTTGTCCCCGCGGTTCTCGCGGACGAGCGAGGCCACGCCCTCGGCGCGCAGTTCGTCCAGGCTGACGGCGGTGCCGCCGAGCTGCCCGGCCAGGGTGCGGGCCAGGCCGAGCCGGACCGGGCCGGACTCGCAGTCCAGCACCACGCTCGCCGTGCCCTGCGCCGCGAACAGGGCGGCCGCGCGGTGCGAGCGGGCGAGCGCGTCGCGCCCGCCGGTGGCCCGGCCGTCGGTCACCACGACCAGCAGCGGGCGGCGGTTCGGGTCGCGCAGCCGTTCGACCCGCAGTACCTCGTGGGCGCGCAGCAGCCCTTCGGCCAGCGGGGTCCGGCCGCCGGTGGGCAGGGTCTCCAGCCGGGCCGCGCCGACCTCCACGGAGGAGGTGGGGGGCAGTGCCAGCTCGGCGCCGGCGCCGCGGAAGGTGATCATGCCGATCTTGTCGCGGCGCTGGTAGGCGTCCATCAGCAGGGACAGCACGGCGCCCTTGACGGCGGTCATCCGCTGCCGGGCGGCCATCGACCCCGAGGCGTCGACCACGAACAGCACCAGGTTGGACTCCCGTCCCTGGCGGACCTGTTCGCGGAAGTCGTCCTTCTTCAGCACCAGTGCCCGGCCGCTGCGCCCGCGCGCCACCTGGTGCGGCGCGGCGGCCTGCAGAGTCGCGGTCAGGTGCAGCCGGCCGAGCGCGCCCTGCGGGCGGCGGGCCCGGACGGTGTGCCCGCCGGTGGTCTCGGCGGGGGATCGGCGGCCCTGGGCGCCGTGACCGGTGCCGCGGACGGTGAACAGCTTGGTCCGGTACGGGTCGCCGGCCGCGACGGGCGTCGACTCCCGCGCGGGGGAGGGGTGTTGGGCCGGGACGGGCTGCTGTGGCCGGTCGTCCCCGTCCGTCGAGGACGCTTCCGGCGCGTCCGACGCCTCGGGGGCGCCGCCGTCGGACGGCTCGGGAGCCCCGCCGCCGTCCGGTCCGCCGCCGTCCGGGCCGCCCTCGGGGCCCGGGCCGTCGTCCGGTCCGCCGTCCGGGCCCGGGCCGTCGTCCTCGGGCTCCGGGTCGTCCGCCTGGGAGTGTTCCTCCAGGGTCCGGTCCAGCTGTTCCTCGTCCAGTCCCGGCGCGTCGAAGGGGTTGCGACGGCGCCGGTGCGGCAGCGCGAGCCGGGCAGCCTGGCGGACGTCCTCCTCCAGCACCTCGGTGCGACCGTCCCAGGCGGCGAGCGCGACGGCCGTGCGGGCCATCACGATGTCCGCGCGCAGGCCGTCCACCTCGAACGCGGCGCACACGGCGGTGATCTGACGCAGCGCCACATCGGTCAGTGCGACCTCGGGCAGCAGTTCCCGTGCGGCGGTGATGCGTTCGGCGAGTGCCGTCTCCTCCTCGGCGAACCGCGCGGCGAACCCGGCCGGGTCCGCGTCGTAGGCGAGGCGGCGCCGGACCACGTCGGCGCGCTCGGCCGGGTCGCGGGTGGCGGCGATCTCGACGGTCAGGCCGAACCGGTCGAGCAGCTGCGGCCGCAGCTCGCCCTCCTCCGGGTTCATCGTGCCGACCAGCAGGAACCGGGCCGCGTGCCGCACCGACACGCCCTCGCGCTCGACGTACGAACGGCCCATCGCGGCGGCGTCCAGCAGCAGGTCCACCACGTGGTCCTGGAGGAGGTTCACCTCGTCGATGTAGAGCACGCCGCGGTGCGCCTTGGCGAGCAGCCCGGGCTCGTACGCCTTGACGCCCTCGGCCAGCGCGCGCTCCAGGTCGAGCGAGCCGACGATCCGGTCCTCGGCCACGCCGACCGGCAACTCGACCAGCTGGGCGAGCCGTTCGTGGCTGCCGGCGTCCGCGTGCGGCCCGTCCGGGCACTGCGGGTCGGGCGCGGACGGGTCGCAGGCGAAGCGGCAGCCGGTCACGGCGGCGATGGACGGCAGCAGGCCGGCCAGCGCGCGCACCATGGTCGACTTCGCGGTGCCCTTCTCACCACGCACCAGCACGCCGCCCACGGCGGGGGAGACCGCGTTCAGCAGCAGCCCGAGCCGCAGGTCGGCCATGCCGACGATCGCGGTGAACGGATAGCGGACGTCACTCATGCCGTACCCCACTCCTGTCGTGCCCGGTTCTGCGGTCGTACCCGGCTCATGCGTCACTCCCAGGTGCCCCGGGCGCCAGGAACGGCAGCGATCCGGCCGCCGGCACCCCGCCCTCGATCAGCTTCCACAGCGCGTCGGTGTCCGCGTGTTCCTCGATCAGGTCGCCCAGCCGGTCCAGCCGGGCCTCGCGCGCCGCGGCGAAGGAGGTGTCCGGCGCCGGGACGAACGCCCGGCCCGCCAACGCGGCGACCTCGCGCAGGAGTTCGCGGCGGAAGCCGTCGTTCTCCAGCGCGCCGTGCCAGGTCGTGCCCCAGACCGAGCCCACCCGGCAGCCGTCCAGGAAGGCGACGCCCCCCTCGACCGCGACCACGCCGTGGTGGATCTCGTAGCCTTCGACCCGGTGCCCGTACGCCTCGCCGACCGGCCGCGCCAGCACCTTCTCGACGCCGAACCGCACGTACGTCGGCAGCAGGCCGAGCCCGTCGACGGCACCCGCCTTGGACTCCACCTCGTCGACGATCCCGCGCGCCAGCATCTGGTAGCCGCCGCACACCCCGAGGACGGGCAGTCCGGCCGCCGCCCGCGCCTTCAGCGCCGGCTCCAGGCCGCGCTCGCGCAGCCAGGCGAGGTCCGCCACGGTGGCCCGGGTGCCGGGCAGCACCACCAGATCGGCGTCGGCCAGTTCCTCCGGCCTGGTCGCCCAGCGGACCAGCACGCCCGGCTCCTGCGCCAGCGCGTCCAGGTCGGTGAAGTTGGACAGCCGGGGGAAGCGCACCACGGCGACCCGCAGCACGTCCGCGCCGAGCGGGCCGCGCCCGTCCACCCGGTCCACCACCGTCGACAGGTCCAGCGAGTCCTCGGCGTCCAGCCACAGGCCGGGCAGCATCGGCAGGGTGCCCAGCACCGGACGGCCGGTCAGCTCGTGCAGCATCTCCAGCCCGGGTGCCAGCAGCCGCGCGTCGCCGCGGAACTTGTTGACGAACCAGCCGGCCACGTGCCGCTGGTCCTCCGCCGACAGCAGCGCCAGCGTCCCGTACATCGCCGCGAACACGCCGCCCCGGTCGATGTCCCCGACCACCACCACGGGCAGCCCGGCGGCCGTCGCCAGGCCCATGTTGGCGATGTCGCGGTCGCGCAGGTTGATCTCGGCAGGCGAACCGGCGCCTTCGCAGACCACCACCTCGTAGCGGCGGCGCAGATCGGCGAGGCACTCCAGGGCGCGCTCCAGCAGGACGGGCTTGCGCTCGCGGTAGTCCAGCGCGCCGACCTCGGCGACCGGCCGGCCCAGCAGCACCACCTGGCTGCGGCCGTCCGCGCCGGGCTTCAGCAGCACCGGGTTCATCGCCGCCTCCGGCTCCACCCGGGCGGCCTGCGCCTGCATCGCCTGGGCGCGGCCGATCTCGGCACCGTCGGCGGTGACGAAGGAGTTCAGCGACATGTTCTGCGCCTTGAACGGCGCGACCCGCACGCCCTGGCGGGCCAGCCAGCGGCAGATGCCGGCCGTCACCACGCTCTTGCCCGCGTCCGAGGTCGTCCCCGCGACCAGCAGCGCGTTCGTCATGCCCTTCCCCTCTTCCCCAGGAGCGCGCGCAGCAGGACGTGCCCCGCGACCGTCGTACCCAGCGCCAGCGCGCCCACCCGCCGCGAGAGCGCGCAGGCCCGCTCGATGTCGTCCACCGTCACCGGGCGCAGCTCCGCGCCCAGCACCGGCCGGTGCTCCACCCGCTCGCCGTACTGCAGTGTGCCGCCCAGCCGGACGCCCACCGCGCCGGCGAACGCCGACTCGGCCTGGCCCGCGTTCGGGCTCGGGTGCGCGGAGCCGTCGCGGCGCCAGACCTGCCAGGCCGTCCGGGGCTGCGGGGCGGCGGCCACCGTCAGCAGCGCGGTCAGCCGGGCGCCCGGCCAGCCGGCCACGTCGTCCAGCCGGGCCGAGGCCCAGCCGAACCGGGCGTGCCGCGGCGAGCGGTGGCCCACCATGGCGTCCAGGGTGTTCACCGCCCGGAAGGCCAGCAGCCCGGGCGTGCCCGCGAGGGCGCCCCAGGTCAGCGCGTTCACCACGGCGTCGGCGGTGTTCTCGGCCACCGACTCGACCACCGCGCGGGCGATCTGCTGCTCGTCGAGCGCGCTCGGGTCCCGCCCGCACAGGTGCGGCAGCCGCTCCCGTGCGGCCCGCAGGTCGCCGGCCTTCAGCGAGCGGCCGATGGCGCGGGCCTCCCGGGTCAGCGAGGTGCCGCCGAGCACCGTCCAGGTGGCGGCCGCCGCGAGGGCCGCCCGGCCCGTCGGGCGTCGGCCCACCGTACGGTCCAGGGCGAGCGTGCCCGCCGCGACCGCGCCCACGCACAGCGCCGTGTACCCGGCCCCGGCGGCCCGGTCGTCGCGCCACAGGCGCCGCTCCAGCCGGGTCGCGGCACTGCCGAACACGGCCACCGGGTGGCCCCGGCGCGGGTCGCCGTAGCGGGCGTCGGCGGCGTAGCCCGCGACGGCGCCCAGCGCGAACAGGGCGGCGCGGGCGAGCGGACGACCGGTCAGGGGGCGGCGGGTCATCGGCTGCACGTCGGAAGGCCGGGTATCGGAAGAGCGCGTGCGAGGAGGCCGGTCGCGTGAACACCCTGCGCCGGAAGGCCGGTCGCGTGAACCCCCTGCGCCGGAAGGCCGTGCCCGGGACGGCAGCTCGGAGTGCGGCGGGGCGGGGCAGCCTGCATCGCGTGCGTGTCCTCACTCAGGGTCCGCGCCCTGGATCGACGTAGCGGGGGCGAGAGTCTCCTGGCTTCCGGGTCGGACGCACCCCCGGGGCCTTCCAGCGGCTTCTGACGGCCCGCCGTGGCGATGATTCCGAGCGTGCTCCCCGGTGACAGTGGCGGGACCGCGCCGGACTCGCACCGGCTTCCTCTCCATGCCTCCGATTGGCCCCAGGATCCCATCACGCGGCCGAACCGGGAGTCAACCGAGGTCACGGAGGGGTTGGTCACACGGGACACCGGCTGACAGCCTGTGGGATCGCCCAGCGCGGCGGGCCCCCGGGACCGGTCGCTTCGTGCGTTCGGGTGCTGGGGCCTCGCCCCGGTCCGCCCCTACCGTTCGGTGGCATGCGTCGCAGAAAGCCCCCCGCCGCCCCGCCCCCGGTGCCGTTCTCGCCCTCGGCCGCCCGCGCCCACCGGGCCGGTCTCGGCCTGACCCCCGAGCAGGTCGCCGAGGGCATGGCCGCGCACGGCGTCCGGCTGCTGCCCGCCCACGTCCTCGCCTGGGAGAGCGGCGAGCTGCGTCCCGGTGAGGGCGAGTTCATCGCCCTCGCCCGCGCCCTGTGGTGCCGGGCCGCCCAGCTGATGGACGGCCGCCCGGTCCGGCTGCGGGACCACCGGCTGGCCCGCGAACTCGGCCAGGCCGCCGTCGCGGACCGCACCGGCACCACCCTCGACGCCTACCGGGAGGCCGAACTGACCGGTCACTGGGACGGCGACGAGGAGCAGACCCGGTCCCTCGCCGAGGTCCTCGGCCTGGGCCTGCCCGACCTCGTCCGGGCCACCGGCCGCGAGGAGGCCCTCGACCACCTGCTCCGCCAGTGCGTCACCGGCCGCTGGCAGCCCCACCTGCGCGCCCTCGCCCGCATCGTCCCGGCTCCCGCCGAGACCCTGGCCGACGCCGTCGAGGCCCTCCACCAGGAGCACCACGTCCCCTCCCACTGGGGCGCCGGCGCCCGCGCCGCGCCGCCCCCCGCGATCGACGCCCTCGCGTCCCGCTTCTGGCGCCTCCTCGACGCCGACGCGCTCTGACTCCCGGCCCCTCCGGAAATCCCGGCCCCTCTGGAACCCCCCCGCCCCTCTGGAATCCCCCGCCCCTCTCGAACCCCCTGACCCGCTGACTCCCCGCCCCCTGACTCCCCGACCCGCTCCGGCCCGTGCCCGAGTGACCCGGACGGCCCAGCCCGGTGGCCGGGCGGGCGGGGCCCCGGTGGACTGGTGTACGAGCACCGTCCGGCCCGAGAGCAACAGCGAGAGCAACAGAGCGGGGAACGATATGCGCTGGGGAACCGCCGCCGTCGTGGCGGCCGCCGCCGTCGGAGCCGGCGCTGCCGTGCTGGTGGTCGGCCGCCGGGCCTCCGAGCGGATGGTCCGCCCGGTGACCACCGTTCAGGAGTCCGGGCCGCTCCTCGTCCGGAGCCTCGGCGCCGGGCGGATCACCTTCACCGGCAGCCCCGAGAGCCGGCAGCCCGGCCGGTGGGCCGTGGAGTGGGGCGACGACGGGCACGCGGTGGTCGAGGAGGTCCTGCACAGCGACGGGGCGGGCGTCACCCGGCGGCTGGTCCGCGCGGACCGGGGCACCCTCGTCCCCGGCACCGAGGTCCGCTTCACGCCCCGCGTCCACCTCGGCGACCCGATGCGGGCCCTCGGCCTCGCCTACACGGAGACCACCGCGGACGGCGAGCTCGGCCCGCTCCCCGTCTGGCACCTCGACGGCAAGCGCGGCACCTGGGTGATCCTGGTGCACGGCCCGGAGGCCGACCGCCAGCAGACCCTGCCGGTGCTGCCCGTCCTGGACCGCCTCGGGCTGCCCGCCCTCGCCGTCACCTACCGCGGCGACGCCGGCGCGCCCGCCTCGCCGGACGGGTACAGCCACTTCGGCGAGACCGAGTGGCGCGACGTCGAGGCGGCGGTACGGCTGGCGCTCGACAGCGGCGCGGGCCGGGTGATCCTCTACGGCTGGTCCGTCGGCGCGACGACGGTCCTGCAGACCGCGGCCCGTTCGGCCTGGGCGCACGCCATCAGCGGCCTGATCCTCGACTCGCCGGTGCTCGACCTGTCGGCGACCGCCCGCCGGGACGCCGAGCGCCTGGGCTTCCGGGGCGCCGCCGCCGGGCTCGGGGCCCTCGCCGCCGAGGGCCGCACCGGCGTCGACCTCGCCGACTTCTCCCGCATCGCGGAGGGCGCCGACCTGCGCGTCCCCACGCTCGTCCTGCACAGCCCCGCCGACCGGGTGTCCCCGTTCCGCAGCGCCGAACGCCTCGCCGCCGCCCGCCCGGACGTGGTCGGCCTCCAGCCCTTCCCCGGCGCCGACCACGGCACCCTCTGGAACTCCGACCCCGACCGGTACACGGAACTCCTCCGCCGCTGGCTGACCCCTCTCCTCTGACGGCCGCCGCGGGCCGCGGGCCCGGGCCCGCCCCGGCCGGGAGCCGGAAGTCGGACCGGTCGACTTCCTGCTCGCCGGGATCGGCCCGGCCCGCCCGCCATCCGTCCGGATCCGGGCTGGACAGTCCCGCCGGACGCCGACGGCGCCGGTGGTGCCGTCGGCGGCGGACGTCCAGCCAGGGGCACACATTTTCCCCGACCGGTCGGTCGGTCCCTCACGTTCCGTAGTCACTCGAACGGGACCAGCGACCGGCGCGGCTCACCTGGCATGGGCAGGCCACACGTTTCCGGCCAGGCGGTTTGCCTCTGTTGCCCGATCTTGCGGAGGTGCCGCCGCCGCTCCTCCGGTCGTACGGACAACCGGATGTGACAGAAGGCCGGTACAAGGGGAAGACTGCTCGACGTGACGTCTCGGAATCCGCGCGACCGTGATGCCCCGCTCCCGCCTCCGATCGGTACCGGTGCGACGGTGACCCGTCTCCCCGGTACGGCCCACCGGCCAGCCGGTGGAAGGCCGAGCGGGGCGGCCGTACCCCGCAACGGCGTACCCCGGCGACGAGGGCCCGCTCCGGCGCCCGGGCGCGGCCGGGTTCCCGTGCCGGAGGGCTTCCCCGCGCCGGCCGAGCTGGCGCCGCTGGCCCGCCGGATGCTGGTGGACGCCGTCCGGATCGCCCGCTGGGCCGGCGAGCTGGAGGAGGTCGACAAGCGCGGCGAGCTGCTGCCGGACGACGCCCGCGCGGCCGGCCGGGCGCTGGCCATGACGGTCGGCGCCGCCTCCAAGGCCTGGGGCCAGGCGCTCCTGGTGGGCCTGGTGGAGGCCCGGGAGACCGGGGCCGCCCCGGGCTGGCGCCTGCACGCCTGGGAGCACGACGACGAGGCCGTGGTGCGCGGCTGGTCGGCGCTGTTCGACGCCTGGACGCTGCTCGCCCCGGTGCCGCCCGCCGCGCTGCGCGGGGTGTTCGCCGTGCTGGCCGGGCAGGCCGTGGACCAGGCCCCGCAGCTGCTCTCCTTCCTGCACCTGGTGGACGGCCCGGTGGCCGAGAGCGAGCTGCTGGAGCTGCTGCGCCGCGGCCTGGACGAGCGCCGGGTCGGTGGCGGCCCGGGCGGCCCCGGCCTGTCGCCGGTGCCGCACGCCGCCTCGGCGGTGTCGGCGGTCCGCGGCACCTGCCGGGAGCCGCAGATCGACACCCCGGCCTCGCCGTCGGACGTGGCCGCCGTCCTGGACTGGATGCTGGACGGCCTGGCGGCCGTGGGCGCCCTGACGCGCAGCAACGACGCCGCCGAGCTGTCGCCGCTCGGCCACTGGGCGGTGCGGGCGAAGCTGGAGGAGATCTGCACGGTCGCGCAGACCGCGGCCGGGCACATCGAGCAGAGCGCCTTCGAGCTGCTGAACGCCTGCGCCGACTACTCGCCGGGCCCGGCCCGCGCCGAGTACCGCGCCTGGGTCGCGGCCCGTCCGGCGGACCGGGCGGTGGCCGAGTTGCTGGACGCGGCGCAGGGCGACGACGCGCTGGTGCGCGGGCTGGCCTTCGAGGCGCTGCGGGTGGCCGGCGGACCGGCCGAGCAGGCGGTCCGGGCCGCGGTGGACGAGCCGGTGCTGCGCCCGTACGCGCTGCTGTGGCTGGCCGAGCGCGCGGACGAGGGGGTCTCCCCGGCGGACGTGCTGGGCGCGGACGACGCGGCCTGGCTCTGGGTGGACACGGCGGCGGCGGTGCTGGACCACGGCGAGACGGAGCTGCTGGTGGGCCACGTGGAGGGCGCCTCGGCGGGCGACCCGGTGCGGCTGTTCGCCCGGGCCCGGCAGTCCGGGCACCCGCGGGCGGCCTCGGTGCTGACGGCGGTGTCGAGCGTGCACCCGGACCCGGCCGTGGCCCGGGCGGCCCGGCGCTCGGCCTTCAGCGTCCACACCGGCGGCGCGTAGCCGCCCCCGGCCGCCGGAACGACGCGCGGCCACCCGGGGACCCCCGGAACGGCACATGACGAAGGGCCCGGAACCGATCGGTTCCGGGCCCTTCGTCATGGAGACGGACGAGCGGTCTCAGCCGAGCCGCGACTCCGCCCGCCGGGCGCGGACGTCGCCGACCTTCTGGCCCACCTTGCGGCGGATGACCAGCAGCGGCGCCATGGCCGCGAGGGTGATCTGGGCGAAGGCGCCGACGTGCATGAGCGCGTCGCCGCCGGGCAGGCCGGTGGCCCAGGCCGCCAGGCAGCCGATGGAGACCACGATCCAGCAGAGCGTGGCGGTGGCCAGCAGCCCCTGCGGCTTCGGGTACTCGATCCGGCTGACCATCAGGTACGCGGCGCCCATGATGGCGAGCAGGCCGGGCAGGAACGGCGGGTCGAGCAGCACGATGGCGATGACCGTCATCGCGCCCATCGGGCAGGGCATGCCCTGGAACACCCCGGGTCGCATCTTCACGGCCGAGAAGCGGGCCAGCCGCAGGACGACCGCGAGCAGCACGGTGATCGCGATGAGCGCCGAGAGCTTGCTGTTGGAGCCCTGGGAGACCATGCCCCAGACCGCGACGAAGTAGGCCGGCGCGATGCCGAAGCTGATCAGGTCGGCCAGGTTGTCCAGTTCCGCTCCGAGGGCGGAGGAGCGCAGCTTGCGCGCCACCAGGCCGTCGAAGAGGTCGCACATCGAGCCGATCAGCAGCAGCGTCACCGCGGTGGCGGCGCTGTGCCGGTCCGGAGCGGCGTCCGGGTTGGTGATGTGCGGGACGAGGACCCCGGTGGTGATCGAGTAGATCGCCAGGAAGCCGCAGACGGCGTTCCCCAGGGTCAGGAAGTCGGCGGTGGACAGGTGCTGGGGAGAGCGCGGGGCGCGCAGCTCGCGGTCGCGCGCCCAGCGGCGGCGGCGCAGGGCCGTCTCCTCGTCGTCCAGGCCGACGATTGTCTCAGGATCAGTCACGGTCAAGGCGCGTCACCCCGGCTGTGGTCTTCTGGCCGACCTCGACGCCGACCTCGACGCCGGCCGGCAGGTAGGTGTCGACCCGGGACCCGAACCGGATCAGACCGATCCGGTCGCCCTGCTCGACCTTGGTTCCGGCGGCCACGTACGGCACGATGCGGCGGGCCACGGCCCCCGCGATCTGGACCATCTCGATGTCGCCGAGCTCGGTGTCGAAGTGCCAGACGACCCGCTCGTTCTGGTCGCTGTCCTTGTTGAACGCGGGGACGAAGCCGCCCGCGACGTGCTCGACCGACGTCACCGTGCCCGGCAGGGGCGCGCGGTTGACGTGGACGTTGAGCGGGCTCATGAAGATCGCGACCCGGGTGCGGCCGTCCGGCCAGGCGTCGATGCTCTGCACCACGCCGTCGGCGGGGGAGATCACTCTGCCGGTGCCGACCTCACGCTCGGGGTCGCGGAAGAACCACAGCATGCCCGCGCTGAGCGCACAGGCGGGTACCGCCGCCAGGGCCCACTTGCCGCTGCGCCGGGTGAGGGCGGTGGTCACGGCGGCCGTGGCGAGAGTGGGGACGAACCAGGGGGTGGCTCCGCGCGCGATGGTCACGCGGGGTCGCCGACCGGCCGTCGTGGGTGCGAGGGCATCGCGGTCCGTGACGGAGTTGTGAGGGGACGGGCTGATGGGCATCGAAGACCTTTGTCGCGGGGGAACATGGCCGCTGGACGGGGGCCACCGCGGGATCGGTAATAGAGGGACGGCTTGCTGTCCCGGTGGATGCTATCGGGAGCACACGGTGGGTGGGCAACCCGCCTGCTCGTTCATGTGTCCGGTGGGAGCGCGTGTGCGCGTCCCACCTCTACGACCGTAGCTCGCCCCGGTCCGGTTCCCAAGGGACCTGACAGGGCTGGTGAGACTTGTCTCAACGGGTTCGCCGACGGAACCCCGCGGGGGAAACGGCCGTGGCGGCCGGAAGCGGGTGTGCGGAAGCGGCCGCAGGGCGTGTCGTCGCAGCTGTACGCCTGTCTCT
>NZ_JBHWBZ010000018.1:68746-75706 GCF_042735475.1 Kitasatospora sp. NPDC059577
GGCCGCCCCCGGCGGGCCGCGGTGTCGTCGTTGGGGGTGCGCGGGCCCAACGCCCCCCCCCACCGCGAACAGCCCCCCCCACCCCCCCCCGGCCCCGCCCCCCGGCGCGCCCCCGGGGGCGAGACCCCACCCCGCGCCCCCCCGCCCCCCCGCTTCCGGAGGGCCGTGCCGGACCCAGGCGGACCAGGCCGGGCCCGTGACGGGGCACGGCGCTCCGCCGGGACGGGCCCGCACGCCCGTCGACCGGCGGTTCGAGGGGGCCTCCGGGCGGCGCGGTCCGCCGGCCGGAGGCCCGGGGATCACTCGGCGATCCGGTACTCCTCCAGGAGCCGGCGTCCGACGATCATCTTCTGGATCTCCGCAGTACCTTCACCGATGAGCAACATCGGGGCCTCGCGGTAGAGGCGCTCGATCTCGTACTCCTTGGAGAAGCCGTAGCCGCCGTGGATGCGGAAGGCGTCCTCGACGACCTCCTTGCAGTACTCGGAGGCGAGGTACTTGGCCATGCCGGCCTCGAGGTCGTTGCGCTCGCCGCCGTCCTTCTTGCGGGCGGCCATGACCATCATCTGGTGGGCGGCCTCGACCTTGGTGGCCATCTCGGCGAGCTTGAACTGGATGGCCTGGTGCTCGGCGATCTTCTTGCCGAAGGTGGAGCGCTGCTGGGCGTAGGAGATGCCCAGCTCGAAGGCGCGGCGGGCGACGCCGCAGCCGCGGGCGGCCACGTTGACCCGGCCGACCTCGACGCCGTCCATCATCTGGTAGAAGCCGCGGCCCGGGACGCCGCCGAGGATCCGGTCGGCCGGGATCCGGACGTCCTGCAGCACCAGCTCGGTGGTGTCGACGCCCTTGTAGCCCATCTTCTCGATCTTGCCGGGCACGGTCAGGCCGGGAACCTTGGGGTTCGGGCCGAAACCGGCCTCCTTCTCGATCAGGAAGGTGGTCATGTTCTTGTACGGGGAGCTGCCGCCCTCGTCGGTCTTGCAGAGGACCGCGACGAGGGTGGAGGTGCCGCCGTTGGTGAGCCACATCTTCTGGCCGTTGAGGACGTAGAAATCGCCGTCCTTGACGCCCTTGGTGGAGATGGCCGAAACGTCGGAGCCGAGGCCGGGCTCGGACATCGAGAAGGCGCCGCGGATCTCGCCGGCGGCCATCTTCGGCAGGAAGTAGTCCTTCTGCTCCTGGGTGCCGTGGGCGTTGATCATGTGCGCCACGATGAAGTGGGTGTTGACGATGCCGGAGACCGACATCCAGCCGCGGGCGATCTCCTCGACCACCAGGGCGTAGGTGAGCAGCGACTCGCCGAGCCCGCCGAACTCCTCGGGGATGGTGAGCCCGAAGAGGCCGAGCTGCTTCATGCCCTCGACGATGGCGGTCGGGTACTCGTCCTTGTGCTCCAGCTCGGTCGCGACCGGAATGATCTCCTTGTCGACGAAATCCCGCACGGTGGCGAGGATGTCCCGCTGGATCTCGGTGAGGCCGTCGGTCTGTGCGAGGCGTCCCATCGTGCGGCTCCGGAAAGGTCTAAGAGGGCGGGGGGGGGGATTGCGGGGGCCCTGCCGGCGTGGCAGCAGGGCCCCCGTTACCGGGTGGGGGTCGGCCGATGACGGCGGCCTGCCCCTCCGGGGTCTCCGGGTGGAGGGGTGGGTTACGCGAGCGGGGTCGGGCGGCCGGGCTGCTCGCCGCCGCGCGCCTCGGTGTACGTCGCGGTCGGCACCATCACCTTGCGGCGGAAGATGCAGACGACCGTGCCGTCCTGCTTGTACCCCTTGGTCTCGACGTAGACGATGCCGCGGTCGTCCTTGGACTTGGACGGCCACTTGTCGAGGACCGTGGTCTCGCCGTAGACGGTGTCGCCGTGGAAGGTCGGCGCGACGTGGCGCAGCGACTCGATCTCCAGGTTGGCGATCGCCTTGCCGGAGACGTCCGGGACGGACATGCCGAGCAGCAGCGAGTAGACGTAGTTGCCCACCACGACGTTCCTGCCGAAGTCCGTCGTCTTCTCCGCATAGTTGGTGTCCATGTGGAGCGGGTGGTGGTTCATGGTGAGCAGGCAGAAGAGGTGGTCGTCGTACTCGGTGACCGTCTTGCCGGGCCAGTGCTTGTAGACCGCGCCGACCTCGAACTCCTCGTAGGTGCGTCCGAACTGCATGGCTCAGGCCCTCAGCTTTCCGGGATCTCGAACTTGGTGGTGCGCTCCATGCCGGCGGCGCGGCCCTTGCCGGCGATGACCAGGGCCATCTTGCGGCTGGCCTCGTCGATCATCTCGTCGCCGAGCATCGCGGAGCCCTTGGCGCCGCCCGCCTCGGAGGTGCAGTAGTCGTACGCGTCGAGGATCAGCTCGGCGTGGTCGTAGTCCTCCTGCGCGGGCGAGTAGATCTCGTTCGCGGCGGCGACCTGGTCGGGGTGGAGCACCCACTTGCCGTCGAAGCCGAGGGCGGCGGAGCGGCCGGCGACCTCGCGGTAGCCCTCCTGGTTGCGGATCTGCAGGTACGGGCCGTCGATCGCCTGCAGGTCGTTGGCGCGGGCGGCCATCAGGATGCGCATCAGGATGTAGTGGTAGGCGTCGGCCGGGTAGCCGGCCGGCTGCTCGCCGACGACCAGCGACTTCATGTTGATGGAGGCCATGAAGTCGGCGGGGCCGAAGATGATGGTCTCCAGCCGGGGCGAGGCCTCGGCGATGGCGTCGACGTTGATCAGGCCCTTGGCGTTCTCGATCTGCGCCTCGATGCCGATCTTGCCGACCTCGAAGCCCATGGTCTTCTCGATCTGGGTGAGCAGCAGGTCGAGGGCCTTGACCTGCTCCGCGTCCTGGACCTTCGGCAGCATGATGCAGTCGAGGTTGGGGCCGGCGCCCTCGACCACGGTGATCACGTCGCGGTAGGTCCAGTGGGTGGTCCAGTCGTTGACCCGGACGACCTTGGTCTTGTTGCCCCAGTCGCCGTTGTTGAGGGCGTCGACGATGGTGTGGCGGGCGCTCTCCTTGACCAGCGGGGCGCAGGCGTCCTCCAGGTCGAGGAAGACCTGGTCGGCCGGCAGGCCCTGGGCCTTCTCCAGGAAGCGCGGGTTGCTGCCCGGTACGGCGAGGCAGGAGCGGCGCGGGCGCAGGCGGTTCGGGGTAGTCATGAGGGTGGTTCGGTTCCTTCCCAGTGGTCAGCTGGTCAGCTGGTCAGTTCGTGGCCGCGGTCGGTGCGGGCGACCACGGCTGGAGCTTGTTGGCCAGCCGGATCTCGTCCACGATCCGGCCGATGATGGTCGTGATGCCGAAGTCCTTCGGGGTGAACACGGCGGCGACGCCGGCGGCCTTGAGGGCCTCGCCGTCCGCTGCCGGGATGATGCCACCCACGATCACCGGGACATCCTGCACCCCGGCGCGGTCCAGGCGCTTGAGGACGTCCGGAACCAGCTCGCAGTGCGCGCCGGAGAGGATCGACAGGCCCACGCAGTGGACGTCCTCGGCGACGGCCGCGGAGACGATCTGCTCCGGGGTCAGCCGGATGCCCTGGTAGACCACCTCGAACCCGGCGTCGCGGGCCCGGACGGCGATCTGCTCGGCGCCGTTGGAGTGCCCGTCCAGGCCGGGCTTGCCGACCAGCAGGCGCAGCTTGCCGGCGCCCAGTTCCTCGGCGGTCGCGGCGACCGCGGCGCGGACCTGCTCCAGTTCCCCGCCCGGTTCGGCGGCGACCGCGACGGGTGCGCCGCCGACGCCGGTGGGGGCGCGGTACTCGCCGAAGACCTCGCGCAGGGCGAAGGACCACTCGCCGGTGGTGACACCGGCCCGGGCGCAGGCGAGCGTGGCCGGCATCAGGTTGGCCCCGGTGGCGGCGACGGTCTTGAGCTCGGCCAGCGCCTCCTGGGCGGCGGCCTCGTCGCGCTGTCCGCGCCAGTCCTCCAGGGCGGCGAGGACGGACCGCTCGGAGGCCGGGTCGACCACCATGATCGCGGTGTCGAGGTCGGCGGTGAGCGGGCTCGGCTCGGTGGTGTCGAAGCAGTTCACCCCGACGATCTTGTCCTCGCCGGACTCGATCCGGGCCCGGCGGGCGGCGTGCGAGGAGACCAGGTTGGACTTCAGGTAGCCGGACTCGACGGCCGGGATGACCCCGCCCATCTCCAGCACCTTGGCGATCTCGGCCTCCGCGCCCGCCAGCAGCGCGGCGGTCTTGGTCTCGATCACCTCGGAGCCGTTGAAGATGTCGCCGTACTCCAGCAGGTCCGACTCGTACGCCAGCACCTGCTGGATCCGCAGCGACCACTGCTGGTCCCACGGGCGGGGCAGGCCGAGCGCCTCGTTCCAGGCGGGCAGCTGGACGGCCCGCGCGCGGGCGTCCTTGGAGAGGGTGACGGCCAGCATCTCCAGGACGATCCGCTGGACGTTGTTCTCCGGCTGGGCCTCGGTCAGACCGAGGGAGTTGACCTGGACGCCGTAGCGGAAGCGGCGCTGCTTGGGGTCCGTCACGCCGTAGCGCTCCAGGGTGACCTTCTCCCAGAGCCGGGCGAAGGCGCGCATCTTACACATCTCCTCGACGAAGCGCACGCCGGCGTTCACGAAGAAGGAGATCCGGGCGACCACGTCGCCCATCCGCTCGGCGGGCACCTGCCCGGAGTCGCGGACCGCGTCGAGCACCGAGATGGCGGTGCACATCGCGTACGCGATCTCCTGGACGGGCGTGGCCCCGGCCTCCTGCAGGTGGTAGCTGCAGATGTTGATCGGGTTCCACTTGGGGATGTTGCCGACCGTGTAGGCGATCATGTCGGTGATCAGGCGTACCGACGGGCCGGGCGGGAAGACGTGCGTCCCGCGCGACAGGTACTCCTTGACGATGTCGTTCTGGGTGGTGCCGGTGAGCTTGGCGATGTCGGCGCCCTGCTCCTCGGCGACCACCTGGTAGAGCGCCAGCAGCCACATCGCGGTGGCGTTGATCGTCATGGAGGTGTTGGTCTGTTCGAGCGGGATGCCCTCGAACAGGGTGCGCATGTCGCCGACGTGTCCGACCGGGACGCCGACCCGGCCCACCTCGCCGCGGGCGAGGATGTGGTCGGAGTCGTAGCCGGTCTGGGTCGGCAGGTCGAAGGCGACCGACAGGCCGGTCTGGCCCTTCGCCAGGTTCCGCCGGTAGAGCGCGTTGGAGTCGCTCGCGGTGGAGTGGCCGGCGTAGGTGCGCATCAGCCAGGGCCGGTCGCGCTTCTGGGGCTCGGTCATCGGATCCGTCTCACACGTTCCGGAAGCGGTTGATGGCGGGCAGGTGCTTCTCGCGCAGCTCCCGGTCGCGCACGCCGAGGCCCTCCTCGGGGGCCAGGCAGAGCACGCCGACCTTGCCCTGGTGCTTGTTGTGGTGCACGTCGAGGGCGGCCTGGCCGGTCTCCTCCAGGGAGTAGACCTTGGACAGGGTCGGGTGGATCTTGCCCTTGGCGATCAGGCGGTTGGCCTCGAAGGCCTCGCGGTAGTTGGCGAAGTGCGAGCCGACGATGCGCTTGAGCGACATCCACAGGTAGCGGTTGTCGTACTGGTGCATGTAGCCGGAGGTGGAGGCGCAGGTGACGATGGTGCCGCCCTTGCGGGTGACGTACACCGAGGCGCCGAAGGTCTCGCGGCCCGGGTGCTCGAAGACGATGTCCACGTCCTCGCCGCCGGTGAACTCGCGGATCTTGGCGCCGAGGCGCTTCCACTCGCGCGGGTCCTGGTTGTTCTCGTCCTTCCAGAACCGGTAGCCCTCGGCGGAGCGGTCGATGATCGCCTCGGCGCCCATGGCGCGGCAGATGTCGGCCTTCTGGTCGTTGGAGACCACGCAGATCGGGGTGGCGCCGCCGGCCAGGGCGTACTGGGTGGCGTACGAGCCGAGGCCGCCGCTGGCGCCCCAGATCAGCACGTTGTCGCCCTGCTTCATGCCGGCGCCGTTGCGCGAGACGAGCTGGCGGTAGGCGGTGGAGTTGACCAGACCGGGGGAGGCGGCCTCCTCCCAGGTGAGGTGCTTCGGCTTGGGCAGCAGCTGGTTGGTCTTCACCAGCGCGATCTGGGCCAGGCCGCCGAAGTTGGTCTCGAAGCCCCAGATGCGCTGCTCCGGGTCCATCATCGTGTCGTTGTGGCCGTCCGGGGACTCCAGCTCGACCGAGAGGCAGTGCGCGACGACCTCGTCGCCGGGCTTCCAGGAGTTGACGCCGACGCCGGTGCGCAGCACCACGCCCGCGAGGTCCGAGCCCAGGACGTGGTACGGCAGGTCGTGGCGCTTGGTGAGCGGCGACAGCCGGCCGTAGCGCTCCAGGAAGCCGAAGGTGGAGACCGGCTCGAAGATCGAGCTCCACACGGTGTTGTAGTTCACCGAGCTGGCCATGACGGCCACCAGGGCCTCGCCGGGGCCCAGTTCGGGCAGGGCGACCTCGTCGAGGTGAAGGGACTTGCGGGGGTCCTTGTCGCGGCTGTCGAGGCCCGCGAACATCTGCTCCTCGTCCTTGTGGAGCGTCACCGCTCGGTAGGACTCGGGGAGCTTGATCGCCGCGAAGTCGGCCGACGTGCTGTCGGTGCTGAGGATCGCGTCGAGGATTTCCTGCATGGCTGCCTCCGAAGGCGTACCTGTGTGAGGGTCACAGGGCGTCTGGGGGAGCCGGGAGCGGACACCGGCTTCGCTGAGATGGGTGGTGGGTGGGTCAGGCTGGGCGCCCGGCGTGGACCGGGCCGTGCTGGCACTGCTCCCGGGGTGTGGGAACACCGGACGGCGGCGCGCCGAGGTGGGGAGCCGCGGCGCCGCGACTGGTGAGTAACAAGGTAGTGGCACCCTGTGCCACTCGTAAAGACACCGGGTGTCAGGAATTCCGAGGGTCCGAAACGGGCCGAAACGGCGCGTGACGCGCGTTGCGCAGGCAAGCGAAAGGCCCCCGCCGCCCCATCAGCGCGGGGCGGCGCTACACCGCGGAGCAGCGGAGAATGCCGGGAGATTTGGTGGGGGGGCAAGGGCGCGCGGCCCCCAA
>NZ_JBHWBZ010000018.1:75716-83933 GCF_042735475.1 Kitasatospora sp. NPDC059577
ATCCAATATCTATATCTCCCGTGTTGTCTCTCTCTCCGTCGCCAACCACATCTCCCACACGGGGGTGGTCCGCGGTCGGCTCTCCACCCACCCCCCCCCGCCCTCCCCCGGCTGTCGCCCCCTTCGATACCGCTCTGACCTGCGTAAATGCCGGTCCTATGGTGTGCGGGCACTGCTCAGCGCGGCCCGGATGCTGTCCACCACGACGTCCAGTGGGGCGTCCGTCCGGGCGACTGTGATGAGCACCTCACCTCCGGGGCTGGCACTCAGTGCGCTCTCGGCCAGGAGGTCGTCAGGCGTCCCACTGGCACCGGGTGCCACCACGGATCCCCGGCGTCTGGCACCCGGGGCGCTGGCGGCCCAGAAGGTCCGCCGGATCACCTCGAAGGAGTGGTCCAGCTGCGCCTCCACGTCCCCCCGGCCGCCGGCCCGCAGCCAGCGCCGCAGCACGTGGTTGTGCGCCGCGACGACCGCCGCCGCCGACACCTCGGCCAGCATCGAGTCGTCCTCGCCGCCGCGCTGCCACCCGGACGGGATGGACTCGCCGGTGTCGAACCGGCCCAGCAGGTACCGGGTGAACAGCCGCTCGTAGCGGGCCACCACCGCGATCTCCCGCTCCCGCAACGCGGGGACCTGACGGATCAGCTGGTACCGCGCGACCGACACCCCCGGGGTGGAGGCGTACATCCGCAGCACCTCCTTGATGCCGCGGCAGACCACGTCCAGCGGGTGCTCCTCCGGCTCGGCGCTGGCCAGCAGGTCGGCCACCCGGACGAGGGTGTCGTCGTGGTCCGGGAAGATCGCCTCCTCCTTCGACCGGAAGTACCGGAAGAAGGTGCGCCGGGCGACCCCGGCGGCGGCCGCGATCTGGTCGACCGTGGTCTCCTCGTAGCCCTGCGAGGCGAACAGCTCCATCGCGGCCGTGGCCAGGTCCTGGCGCATCTGCTGGCGCTGCGCGGCCGCCCGGCGGCTGCCCGGACCACCCTCCGGCCCGGTGCCCCCGGTCGAGGGGGCCGTCCGGTCGGTGCCGTGCGAACCGGCGGGGTGCTGCGGGGAGGCTGACTGAACCCGATCCATGTCCGGAACGCTACACGCCCCCGGGGGCGCGGCCGCGGGCCTTCCCCGGCGCACCGGCGCGACCGGGCCGGTCACGGCCGGCCGGGGCCAGCGCGAGGACACCGTCCCCGGGCTCCAGCCGGGCCTGGTCCCGGGCGGGGCCCCGTGCTGCGCCGCGCCGTTGCCGAGGGCCGCACCGCCGTACGGAGGGGGCCCGGCGGGCGGGCCGGCCGGATGCGGGCCGCCACCGGGCTGCGGGGTGGTCACCGGCGCGCGTGGTCGCGGAAGCCGCGGCCGGTCTTGCGGCCCAGGCAGCCCGCCGCGACCAGGTGCTCCAGCAGCGGCGCGGCGGCCAGGCCGGGCTCGCGGAACTCCTGGTGCAGCACCTGCTCGATGGTCAGCGAGACGTCCAGGCCGACCACGTCCAGCAGTTCGAACGGGCCCATCGGGTAGCCGCAGCCGAGCTTCATCGCGGTGTCGATGTCGTCCACCGTCGCGTAGTGCTCCTGCAGCATCCGCACCGCGTCGTTCAGGTAGGGGAAGAGCAGCGCGTTGACGATGAAGCCGGCCCGGTCGCCGCACTCCACCGGGTGCTTGCGGACCTTGGCGGTCAGCTCCAGCACGGTCGCGGTGACGTCCGGGGCGGTCAGCACGGTGGAGACCACCTCGACCAGCTTCATGGCCGGCGCCGGGTTGAAGAAGTGCATGCCGATCACGTCCTGCGGCCGCGTGGTGGCGGTCGCGCAGCTGATCACCGGCAGCGAGGAGGTGGTGGTGGCGAGCACCGCGCCCGGCTTGACGATCTTGTCCAGGGTGGCGAACAGCTCCCGCTTGACCGCCAGGTCCTCGGCCACCGCCTCGACCACCAGGTCGACCTCGGCCAGCTCGGCGTACTGGCCGACCGGGGTGACCAGCGCCAGCGCGGCGTCCCGCTGCTCGGCGGACATCCGGCCCTTGGCGACCGAGCGCTCCAGGGACTTGGCCAGCTGCGCCTTGGCCCGGTCCGCCTTCTCCGCGCTGCGGGCGGCCAGCAGCACCGGGTGCCCGGCCTTGGCGAAGACCTCGGCGATGCCGGTGGCCATGGTGCCCGAGCCGCAGACGCCGACGGTGCGGACCTCGCGGCCCGGCACCTTCGGCAGGGCCGGCCCGGTGGCCGCGTCGACGGCGCGGGACGAGCCCGGCGCCTCGTAGGTGTAGAAGCCGCGGCCGGTCTTGCGGCCCAGCAGCCCGGCCGAGACCAGCTGGCCGAGGATCGGGGCGGGGGCGTGCAGGCGGTCCCGGGACTGCTCGTACATCGCCTCCAGGACGGTGCGCGCGGTGTCGACGCCGATCAGGTCGAGCAGCGCCAGCGGGCCCATCGGCAGGCCGCAGCCGAGCCGCATCGCGGCGTCGATGTCCTCCCGCGAGGCGTACTTGGACTCGTACATCGCGGCGGCCTGGTTCAGGTACGCGAACAGCAGGCCGTTCACCACGAAGCCGGCCCGGTCGCCGGCCGCCACCGGCTCCTTGCCGAGGTCCCGGGCGAAGGCGGCGGCGTCCTCGGCGGTCCGCGGGGAGGTCAGCACCGTGCGGACGACCTCGACCAGCTTCATGGTGTGCACCGGGTTGAAGAAGTGCAGGCCCAGCACCCGTTCGGGGCGGGCGGTGGCGGCGGCGATCCGGGTCACCGAGAGCGCGGTGGTGCCGGTGGCCAGCACGGTGGTCTCCGGGCAGATCCGGTCCAGTTCGGCGAAGACCTCCCGCTTCAGCTCCAGCTGCTCGGGCACCTCCTCGATCACCAGGTCCGCGCCGGCGGCTGCCGCCAGCTCGTGCCCGACGGAGATCCGGGCGAGCAGCCCGGTGCGCTCGTCGGCGGTGAGCCGCTCACGGTCGACCGCGTGCGCGGTCGCCTCCTCGATCCGGGCCAGCGCCCGGGCGGCGGAATCCTCGGTGGCCTCGATGCCGATCACCCGGCGGCCGCTCTTGGCGACCGCCACCGCGACGCCGGCACCCATCGTGCCGAGGCCGACGACCGCGACGGTGGGGAAGGGACGCTCCATCTGTCCTGACTCCTAGTCATGAAGGGCCCGCGCGTGCTCCGGCGGGCACGCCGCCGCGCCCGTACGCCGGGGGCGGCCGCCGCCGGAGGAGGGTCCACGCGCGGGGGCTTGGGGAGATGACGGGGTGCGGCCCACCCGGACGGCGGCCGGTCCGCTCCGGCCGAACTGCGCAGGTGTGCCGTGGTACTCAGGCGCTCGAAGGTGAAGGAAGCGGCTCTGATACGAGGAGAAACCCGGCCGCCGCGGTGCGCGGCACCGGCCGGTGAAAGCGCACCGCGCGGGTGCCGCAGACGCGGCGACCCGCAGCCTCCCGCCGGTGCGGCTCCCGAAGCCCGGCGGTGGTGCGTCCGGCCACTGTAGCGAAGCTACTCGCCGGTAGGAAGGGGGCGTGGGCGGAAAACCGTTCGGGCGCGCGGCCGGCCTTCGCTAGGGTGCTCGACGCGGGGGCGGCTCCGCGGCGTGCTTCCTTCTCACTCATCTCCAAAATGACCCGAGTGCGCCCACTCTCCGCCCCCGCTTTGTCGTACCTACCCGGGGGAAGAGCAGTGAAGAAGCAGCGCGCCGACGCGCCCGAGACCGGACTGGACACCTACCTGCTGCGCCGTCACGGCACGGTCCTGGTCGCGGCCGGGGCACCGCCCGAGGAACCGCAGCCGCTGACGGCCCGCGGCCTGGTCGTCCTGGAGGCCGACCTCGCCGAGCGCGGCCACGTCCTGACCCGCGACCTGCGCGTCGCCCTCGGCCGGCTGCGCCCGGCCGACCTCGCCGCCGCCGGCACCCGGCTGCTGCGCGAGATCGACGCGACGCTCGGCGCCGACCGCCGCCACACCCCGCTGTTCCGCCGCTTCCCCGAGGGCGTGCCCGCACACGCGCACGCCTCCTACTCCTCGATCATCCGCGGCCACCTGCTCTGCCAGAGCAGCCAGATCTGCCTGGTCTGCGAGCGCGACAGCCTGACCGCCGGCATCGGCGCCCTCGCCCCGTGCGCCCACCTGCTGTGCGGCGACTGCTACGAGGACCTGATCGAGTCCTCCGGCGGCCGCCACTGCCCGGTCTGCGCCGCCCCGCTCGAACGCGAGCGCCGCCTGCGCACCGACACCAAGGGCGCCCGCGTCGTCGCCGCGAACCTGCGCCCCGGCCCCGCGCTCAAGCCCCTGCGCCTGGCCCGCTCCGCCGCGGCGCCCGGGCTCGCCGGAACCGCACTGGCCGCCCTGCTCGGCCGCCGGACCCCGCTGAGCCCGCAGGACCGCGAGGACCTCGCGCTGCTCCTCGACCACGCCCCGGCCGACCCGGCCGCCTGGCTGCCCGCCGAGATCCCGGTCCGGGAGAGCCGCGCCACTGTGCTGGCCGCTCTGCTGCGCCGGGACCCGGAGCGCGCCCGCCCGCTGCTCGCCGGCCACCTCACCACCGCCACCGACGTGCTCCGGCTGATCTGGGCGTGGTCCGGCGCCGAACCCGACCTGCTGCCGGCCACCGCCCGCACCCTGCGGCTGCGCAACCTGCCCCGGCCGCTGCGCCGCGAACTGCTCGCCGTCCTGGACGCGTTCCCGGTCGGCACCCTCGCCGAGGACCTGCGCCGCCACCGGCAGCCCTGGCTGCGGGCCGGCGAACTGCTGCACCCGTACGAGCACCGCGCCCGCTTCCCCTACGCGGCCGCCGCCTTCGCCGTGCTCCGGCAGAGCGACCTCGACCTGCACGGCCTCGGCCCGGAGCTGCGCGCGGCGCCCGCGCCGCTGCGGGTGCGCGAGACGCCGGGCGGCCACACCCGGCTGACCGTGGAGACCTTCGCCGCCGCGGTCGAACACGCCCTCCAGCAGGGCGACCTGCCCACCGCCGTCCGGCTGCTGGCCCGCCGCCCGGGCGAGTTGGTGCGCCGGCTGCACCACCTGCTGCGGGTGCACGAGACCTGGTCCCCCGGCGAGCCGATGCCCGCCGACCTCGCCGGGGCGCTGCCGGCGGCACTGCGCGCCGTCGCCCCCGGACCGCTGCTCGGCGCGTACGGGCGGCTGCGCGCGCCGCGCGAACACGGCGAGCGGCGGCTGTACTTCCCGCGCGGCCGGGTCGCCTCGGCGCACGCCCGCCACGACTGGGGCACGCCCGTCCCGGCCGGCCTCGCCGCCCCGGTCCGTGCCCTGATCGAGGCCGAACTGCTGCGCCGGGCCGAGCGGTCGGCACGGGAGGAGGGCCGCTACGAGGTGGCCGTCCTGGACGCCGCGCTGGCCGACCTGGTCGTGCCCTTCGCCGAGCGCGCCAGTGCCAGGACCCTGGTGGCCGTGCCGCGCGGCAGCGTGCAGCGGATCCCGGACGGGCAGCTGCTGCGGCTGTTCGTGCACTGGATGCAGCGCCCGCACCAGCGGGTCGACCTCGACCTGTCGGTCGCCTTCTACGACGAGGAGTGGCAGTTCACCGGCCTGTGCGACTACACCCGGCTGGTCCTCGGCCCGCGTGCCGCCGTCCACTCCGGGGACTTCACCACCGCTCCGCCGCCGCACGGCGCCACCGAGTTCGTCGACCTCGACCTGCCGGCGCTGGGGGAGGCGGGTGCCCGGTACGCCGTGGTGGTGGTGTTCAGCTACAACGACGTCCCGTTCGAGGACCTCACCGACGCCTTCGCCGGCTTCATGGCCCTGACCCCGTCCGAGGCGGCCCGGCAGCGCACCGGCAGCTTCCACCCCAAGAGCGTCCGGCAAAGGCTGGACCTCGCCGGGGACGCCAGGATCTGCGTGCCGATGATCGTCGACCTCCGGACCCGCAGCTACACCTGGACCGACCTCAACGCCGGCTCCCACGCCGGGTTCCACAACCTCGACCGGCACCACGCCCGGATCGGCTCGCTGGCCCGGGACGTCCTGACGCACTTCGCCCCCGGCGCCAGGGCCACCCTCTGGGACCTCGCCTGCGCCGCCGCCGCGACCGGCAGCGACGAGGTGCTGGTCCGCGACCGGACGGGCCTCGGACTGGGTGTCTACCACCGGGGCGCGGACGAGCCGGTGGCCGACTTCGCGGCGCGCCTGCGCGGGCGCCACGAGAGCGACCGGCGCACCGAGCAGCCGCCGGACGACACCGCCCGGCTGATCGCCGAACGCCTCACCGGCGCACGGGCGTTCGCGGCCCTGGTGCACGCCGACGTGCCGGTCCCGGCCGGGGCGCACGGGACGCTCTACCGGCTCTACCCGGGCCCGACGGACGCGGCCCCGGACGCCCTGGAACGGATCACCGCGGGGGACCTGACGGCCCGGTTCTCCCCGAACGGGTGAACGGGTGGACGGGCCTCCGTTTGGACCACCCGATAGGGGAGTTACGCGGGCCCGACCGGCGGGGCAGCATGGTGACATGACCATCGGAACCGCCGCCGGCCCCACCGCGCCCGGCCCCGTCCACCCGGCCGGTGCGGCCGGGTCGTTCGGCCCCGTCGCGGCCGTCGCGCTGCCCCCGCGCGCCGAGCGGGCCGAGCAGGCCCAGGAGGCCGCCGACCGGCTGCGCACGGCCGCCGTCGACGCGGTGGCCGTCACCTGGGTGGACAACGCGGGCATCACCCGGGTCAAGGCGGTGCCGCTCGGCGGCCTGTCGCACGCCGCGCAGTGGGGCATCGGCGCCGCACCCTGCTTCGACGTCTTCCTCGCCGACGACACGGTCACCACCAGCCCGGTCATCGGCGGCCCCACCGGGGACCTCAGGCTCTACCCCGACCTGGAACGGGCCGTCCCGCTGGCCGCCCAGCCCGGCTGGGCCTGGGCCCCGGCGGACAGGTACACCCAGAGCGGCGCCCCGCACCCCGGCTGCCAGCGGCTGTTCGCCCGCCGGGCCGAGGCCGCGGCGGCCGCGCGCGGGCTGGGCCTCAAGGCCGGCATCGAGGTCGAGTGGGTGGTGGCCCTCGCCGGCTCCCCGCAGGAGGAGCCGCGGTACCCGACGCACGGCCCCGCCTACGGGATGCACCGGCTCACCGACCTCTCCGACTACCTGCGGGACGTCCTGCGCGCCCTCGCCGAGCAGGGACTGGACGTCCTGCAGATCCACCCCGAGTACTCCCCGGGCCAGTTCGAGGTGTCGGTCGCCCCCGAGGGCCCGGTCGGCGCCGCGGACACCTCCGTCCTGGTCCGGCACACCGTGCGGGCCGTCTCCGCCCGGCACGGCCTGCGGGTCTCCTTCGCGCCGGTGGTCGAGGCGGGCGCGGTCGGCAACGGCGGCCACCTGCACCTCAGCCTCTGGAGGGACGGGCGCAACCTCGGCCACGGCGGCTCCGGGCCGCACGGCCTGACGGCCGAGGCCGAGGGCTTCCTCGCCGGGGTGCTCGACGCCCTGCCCGAACTGCTGGTGCTGGGCTGCTCCAGCCCGGCCGGGTACCTGCGGCTGGTGCCCTCGAACTGGGCCGGCGCCTACCAGTGCTGGGGCCTGGAGAACCGCGAGGCCGCGCTGCGCCTGGTGACCGGCTCCACCGGGGAGCGGGCCGCAGCGGCCAACGCCGAGGTCAAGTGCTTCGACGCGAGCGCCAACCCGTACCTGGCCGTCGGCGCGGTGATCGCGGCCGGTCTCGCCGGGCTGGACCAGCGCCGGGCGCTGCCACCGGAGTTCACCGGGGACCCGGCGGCGGCCGAGCCCGGCACGGTCCCCCGGCTGCCGGACGGCCCGGCCGGGGCGCTGGCCGCCTACGAGCGCTCGGCGGTGCTGCGCGAGGCGCTCGGCGAGCCGCTGTACCAGGCGGTGCTGGCGGTGCGCCGGGCCGAGGCGGAGCAGTACGCGTCCGTGACGCCCGAGGAGTTGGCCGCGGCCACCCGCTGGCGGTACTGACCGGTGCCCCGGCCGGAGGCGCCCGCGCTGGTCGACCACCACTGCCACAGCGTGGTGGCGGCCGACCTCGCCGACGACGCCCTGGCCGCGCTGCTCACCGAGTCGGACCGGCCACCCGCGCCGGGCTGCTCGCCCTTCGACAGCGCGCTCGGCCTCGCCGTACGGCGCTGGTGCCCGCCCGTGCTCGGCCTGCCCGTGCACGCCCCGGCCGTCGACTACCTGGCCCGGGGGGGGGGGGGGGGGGGGGCCGCGGCGCCCCCCCCCGCCCCGCCGCCGGGCGGGCGGCGGGGCGCGGGGGGGGGCTGACCCTGTGCGCCCGCCGCGGCGCCGCGGC
>NZ_JBHWBZ010000018.1:83943-90761 GCF_042735475.1 Kitasatospora sp. NPDC059577
GCACATACCGGTCCGTGCGACGCTCCAGCAGGCCCTGGTCCCGCACGACACGCAGCAGCGGTGCGAAGTCGCGTTGGGGGGGGGGGGCCCCCCGGTGCTGGGCGGGCCGTGGCCCGCCCGGGGGTTCGAATACGGGGCCGGGGGGCGGGTGTGGGGCGCCGCCGACGCGACCGCCCGGCTGCTCGCCGCAGCCGGGCTGGACACCCTGCTGGTGGACACCGGACTGACCGCCGCCGCGGGCCTGCCGCTGTTGCCCCCGGCCGAACTCGCCGAGCTGGCCGGGGCGTCGGTGCGCGAGGTGGTCCGACTGGAGACGGTCGCCGGGTCGGTGACGGCCGGTGCCGAGGACTGGCCCGGGGCCGTCGCCGAGGCGCTGGCGGCCGCCGCCCGGGGTGCCGTCGCGGTCAAGTCGGTGCTCGCCTACCGGCACGGCCTGGCGGCCCCGGCGCACCGGCCCGCCCGGTCGGCCGTGGTGGCCGCGGCCGGCGCCCGGCTGCGCGGCGGGCACGGCCGGCTGACCGACCCGGTCCTGCTGCACCACCTGCTCTGGACGGCCGTGGACGTCTGCGCCGAGCTCGGTCTGCCCCTCCAGCTCCACACCGGCTTCGGCGATCCGGACCTCACCCTGCACCGGGCCGACCCGTCCCTGCTGACGGACTTCGTGCGCGCCGCCGAGCCCAGCGGCGTCCCGCTGGTGCTGCTGCACTGCTACCCGTACCACCGCCAGGCCGCCTGGCTGGCCCAGGCCTTCCCGACGGTCTTCACCGACCTCGGGCTGACCGCCTCGTACACCGGGCCCCGGGTGGCGGAGGTGCTGGGCGAGATGCTGGAACTGGCGCCGTTCGGAAAATTGCTGTTCTCCACCGACGCCTACGGGCTGCCCGAACTTTTCTTGGTGGGCACCTGTCAGTTCCGGCACGGACTGGCTGAGTTGCTGGATCGGTGGCAGTCCGACGGTGCGTGTGCGGCGGCCGACGCGCAGCGGCTGACGCACTCGGTCGCCGCCGACAACGCCCGTCGGCTGTACGGGTTGTAGCAGCCCGGAAGGTCGTCACAGCTGCACCTCAGGGTGTGGCCGGGGCCGGTGAAGGCGCTTCCGAAGTGGGTGGCCGCACGTCGGCGAACCATCACTTTTTAACAATCTTGGCCCTGTTGCCCTTGTTGATCTGCGAACTCTCAACCTCTCTTGTTGCTCTAGATGTGACGATTAGATGACTACCTCTTGCGCATCTCATCGAATATTCATTAAGTTCCGGTCATTCCCAGTGCACCTGCCAACCGCAGCTGCCGGATGACGACTCGGGAGGGCCAACCCCAATGAGAGTTCCTCGGATCAGCCGGACCCGGTACGCGGCAGTGGGCCTCGTGCTCGCCACCGCCGGCGCCCTCGCGCTCCCGGCCGGCACCGCCGTCGCGGCTCCCACGGCCGACCCGACGACCGGCCCGCTGCTCAGCTACGTCGTCAACACCAAGGCCAACCACGGCCAGGTGCAGAAGGTCGAGCAGGCCGTCAAGAGCCTCGGCGGCTCGGTGGTCTACTCGTACGAGCAGATCGGCGTCGTCATCGCCCGCTCGACGGACACCAAGTTCGCCGAGAAGCTGCGTCTGGCCAAGGGCGTCGACTCGGTCGGCGCCAGCCGCACCAAGGGCATCACCGCCGCCGACCAGGGCAAGGCCGAGGTCGCCCCGGCGCCCACCACCGCGCCCGCCGCCGGCCAGGAGCCGCTGGAAGCCAACCAGTGGGACATGCGCCAGATCGGTGTCGACAAGGCGCACAAGATCTCGCTCGGCAGCCGCAACGTCACCGTCGGCGTGCTGGACTCCGGCATCGACGCCACGCACGAGGACCTGGCCGCCAACGTGGACGCCTCGCAGTCGGTCTCCTGCATCGACGGCGGCAAGCCGAACACCGACTGGAAGGCCTGGCAGCCGGGCCCCGACGGCGACCACGGCACCCACGTGGCCGGCACCATCGCCGCCGCCAAGAACGGCAAGGGCATCGTCGGCATCGCCCCGAACGTGAAGCTGGCCGCGGTCAAGGTCGTCGACGACGGCGGGTTCATCTACCCGGAGTACGCGATCTGCGGCTTCGTGTGGGCCGGTGAGCACCAGTTCAAGGTGACCAACAACAGCTACTACGTCGACCCGTGGATGTTCAACTGCCCGAACGACAAGGACCAGGCGGCCATCACCGCCGCCGTCAAGAAGGCCGTCGCGTTCTCGCAGCGCAAGGGCGTCCTCAACGTCGCCGCGGCGGGCAACGAGAACATCGACCTGGCGCACAAGACCACTGACGTCTCCAGCCCGGACGACACCACCCCGGGCACCCGCCCGGTCACCAACGACTGCCTGTCGCTGCCGACCGAGCTGCCGGGCGTCATCGCCGTCTCCTCGGTGGGCGTCAACGGCGAGAAGTCGTACTACTCCAGCTACGGCAAGGGCGTCGTGACCGTCGCCGCGCCGGGTGGCGACAAGCGCTACCAGATCCCGAACACCCCGGACAAGGACGGCCGCATCCTGTCCACCATCCCCGGTGGCAAGTACGGCTACATGCAGGGCACCTCGATGGCCTCCCCGCACACCACCGGCGTCCTCGCCCTGCTCGCCAGCACCTTCCCGTGGGCCAGCCCGGACGAGCTGACCGAGATGCTGACCAGCCAGGCCGAGTCGCACCCGTGCCCGACCGGTGACTTCAACCCCGGCGGCGCCGGCCAGTGGAAGGCCACCTGTGAGGGCGGCGCGGACGACAACGGCTTCTACGGCGCGGGCATCATCAACGCCGAGAAGGCGGTCCAGTGGTGGCGCTGAGGGGCTGACCACGACGACACCTGATCGCTGAGCCGGGGAGCGGGACCACTGGGTCCCGCTCCCCGGTCGCGTTTGAGTACCCGTACTCAGGCCGCCGCCACGCCCGCCGCACAGGATGGAGTCGTACCCACCGGAGTCACCACAGGAGTTGAGCGACATGGCGCAGAGCGTCCCCGGCCGGCCGACCACCCTCGGCGCACCGGGCCTCCCCGGCCGGCGGAACCGGGTCGCGCTGGCCCTGGGCGTAGGCCAACTGCTGCTCGCCGCACCCATGCTGGCCACCCTCGGCGCGGGCGGCCTGGTGGTCGCGGTGATGGGCCTGGCCGCCGGCAGCTCGCCGGCCGCGGTGCTGCTGCTCGCCCTGCTGCTCGCCGCCGGGCCGCTGCTCGGGCTGGGCCTGGCGTTCCTGGTCGTCCGGCTGCGGCGGCTGCCCGCGGACGTCGCGTTCCCGACGGCCGGCTTCGGCCTGCTGGTCGGCACCGCGATCGAGTACGTCGGCTGGATCCGGCCCGCACTGGGCTGAGTCCGGGCCGACCCGCGGCCGCCGTTCGGCTGCCGTTCGGCCGTCCCGGCCGCGGCGCCGGCCGCCACCCGCGGTCAGCCCTCGTCGACGTGCTGTCCCCAGACCGTCTCCACCGACGGCTTGCCGTGCAGGTCCGGCACCTCCTGCAACCAGGCCGGCCGCCCGGCCCGGGTCCGGGCCGCCTGCCGCCGCTCGGCCTCGCGCAGCTGCTCGGGGGTGGCGAACCCCTCCGGCAGCCACTGCTCGGAGAGCACCACCCGGGCGGCCAGGTGGGTGACGTAGGCGTGCCGGACGGCGTCCACCGAGTCGAAGCCGGGCTCGCCGGCCAGCCACGCGTCCGGGACCAGCGCCAGCACTTCCTCCAGCAGCGGCACGGTGACCAGCGGGCCGAGCTCCTCGTCCGCGAGCCCGACGTCCGGGGCGGAGCCGCCGAGGGCGTGCGCGCTGAGGTCGTACCGCTTGCCGACCGCCGCCCCGGCCCCCGCCCAGCGGTGGTGGAAGATCAGCGCGGCGCCGTTGTCGATCAGCCAGAGCCGTCCGTGCCAGACCACCAGGTTGGGGTTGTGCACGGTGCGGTCGACGTTGCCGGTGAGCGCGTCCAGCCAGACCACCCGGCCGGCCTCGACGGAGTCCACCGCGATCATCCCCGGCCGGAAGTCCCGCGCCCCGGGCAGCAGGTCCATCCCGAGGTTGAGGCCGGTGCTGGCCCTGAGCATGTCCTGGATCTCGGTGTCCGGTTCGTCCGCGGCGACGGCCGGGTCGAAGTCCACCAGCCGCAGCTCGGGCACCCGCAGGCCCAGCCGCCGGGCCAGCTCGCCGACGATCACCTCGGCGATCAGCGCCTTGCGGCCCTGCGCGGCCCCGGTGAACTTGACCACGTACGTTCCCAGGTCGTCGGTCTCCACCACGCCGGGCACGGAGCCGCCGGCCCGCAGCGGGTCGACGTAGCGCACTGCAGTCACCAGATCGAGCACACCGGCCACCCTATCCCGCCGCGTCACGGGCGTGACCCTGTGATTGGCTTGCCGGTGAGAGCGCGACCCACCACACGAGGAGAGCAAGGTCATGGGACAGGTGCAGGCCACCACCGAGCGGGTCTACGACGCGGCCCCGGAGCAGGTGTACGAGGCGCTGGCCGACTACCAGGTGACCCGCCCGAAGCTGCTGCCCGCGCAGTACAGCGAGTACGAGGTCCGGGTCGGCGGCACCGGCGCCGGCACCCAGGTGCACTGGAAGCTGCAGGCCACCGAGAAGCGGGTGCGGGACTGCCTGTTCACCGTCTCGGCGCCGCAGCCCGACCAGCTGGTGGAGAAGGACGCCAACTCCAGCATGGTGATCACCTGGACCGTCGCGGCCGCCGGTGAGGGCGGCACCAAGGTCACCGTGACCGCCACCTGGCAGGGCGCGACCGGCATCGGCGGCTTCTTCGAGCGCACCTTCGCCCCCAAGGGCCTGAACCGGATCCACGACCAGGTGCTGGCCAACCTGGCCGCCGAGGTCCGCTGACGCGCATCGAGGTCCGCGGAAGCACGTCGAGGTCCGCTGAGGCGGATCGAGGGTCCGTCGGGACGGCCGAGGCCCGCCGCGGTCGCCGGGTGACGCGACCGGCAGCGCGATTCGGTCGCCTGAATCCATCAACGTGCTTGAATCGCGCGGGAATTCGAGGCGGTCGGCCACCCGTACGAGCGGAACACCGTACGGGTGGTCGAACCGCCACCTCCGGGTGACGGGGGCCGCCCGGCGCGGGGGAGCCACCCTAGGCTCGCCGCCGTGCATATGACGATCCTTCACATTTCGCAACCGGTGGACGGCGGGGTCGCCCGCGTCGTCGCCGACTTGGTCAGGGGACAGCGCGAGGCCGGCCACCGGGTGCTGGTCGCCTGTCCGCGCGGCGGGCGGCTGGCCGAGGAGGCCGCGGCGGTGGGCGCGCTGGTCCAGGACTGGCCCGCCGGGCGTTCGCCGGGCGCGGGCACCGCCGCCGAGGCCTGGCGGCTGCGCCGGATCGTCCGCGCGGCCGCGCCCGACGTGGTCCACCTGCACAGCGCCAAGGCCGGGCTGGCCGGCCGGCTGGCGGTGCGCGGCGCCGTGCCGACGGTGTTCCAGCCGCACGCCTGGTCCTTCGCGGCCGTGGACGGCGCGCTGGCCGCCGCCACCCTGCGCTGGGAGCGCTTTGCCACCCGCTGGGCGCACCGGCTGCTCTGCGTCAGCGTCCAGGAGCGGGCCGACGGCGTGGCCGCCGGGGTGCACGCCGACTGGGCGGTGGTGCCCAACGGCGTGGACGTCCGGCACTACGCGCCCGCCGACCGTCGGGCCGCCCGGATCGCGCTGGGCCTGGACCTGGACGCCCCGCTCGCGGTCTGCGTCGGGCGGTTGTGCCGGCAGAAGGGCCAGGACGTGCTGCTCGCCGCCTGGCCGGAGGTGCTGCGCCGGGTGCCGCAGGCGAGGCTGGCGCTGGTCGGCGGCGGGCCGGACGAGCAGCGGGTGGCGGAGCTGGTCCGGGAGAGCGCCGAGCCGGCCCGGGTCCGGCTGGTCGGGGACGTGGCGGACCCGCGCCCGTGGCTGGCGGCGGCCGACCTGGTGGTGCTGCCCTCGCGCTGGGAGGGGATGGCGCTGGCCCCGCTGGAGGCGATGGCGGCCGCCCGTCCGGTGCTGCTGACCGACGTGCCGGGGGCGCGGGAGTGCCTGCCGCCGGCGGAGCGGGAGCAGGCGGTGGTCCCGCCGGAGGACGCGGCGGCGCTCGCCACCCGAATGGGGGAAGCGCTGTCCGATCCGATCGAATGCGAGCGACGCGGCGCGCGCCTGCGCGATCACGCGGTCGCCCGGCACGACGTGCGCACCGTGGTCGAACAGGTGGACGCCCTCTACCGGCATCTGCTGGGCGCCGGGCCGGCTGCGGGGCGGCGCAGGGCCCGTGTCCCAGAGCGGATCTGATCGTTTCACATGCCGTGAATGCCCGCCGATTCCGGCGTCGGCGAATTCGCACCCTCAACCGGACAGGGGATGGGGCTTCAAATCCGAAATACCTATTAATGGGCGGCTGGAATGAAACGGCAAGTCAACTTCCGTCCCGTAACGCCTGGTTCGGTATTGTCGGATTTTGCCTGCTTCGTTCAGATTTCATATCGGGAATTCACGGCTGGGCCCCTCGCGACCGAGTCCCCCGCGGCCGATCCCTTCACGATCGGCCCCGCCACGGGAGCTCCGAGAGCCGCCGGCGGCAGCAGGTGCTGTCAGGACCGCGCCCACCGGGCCGGGACGGCCGCCCCGCGCCAACCGGTGCCGGGGCACCGTAACCCCGGGCACACAGCAGGGGAGATCGTGCGCTGATGACCATTGACCACGACAGCGTGCCGCGATCGGGCGGGCCCCTGTCCGGCCCCCGCCGGCCGGGGACCCGGCGGGGGGGGGGGGCCCGCCCCCCCCCCGGGCGCCCCCCCCGGGCCGCCCGCCCCCGCCGCCCCCGGGCCCGCGCGCGCCCGCCCCCCCC
>NZ_JBHWBZ010000018.1:90771-121224 GCF_042735475.1 Kitasatospora sp. NPDC059577
CGGGCGCGGCGCGGCGCCCCCCCCCGGCGGGCGGGCCGCGGGGCCGCCCCCCCCGGGGGGGGCGCCCCCCCCCAACCCGGTGCCGGCGCCCTGCCGGCACCGCGGGGCGGTCCGCAACCGGCTGGCCCTGCCGCTGGCCCTGGTCCAGGCCGACACCATCGCGCTGTTCTCCGCCGGCGGCCTCGCCAACCGGGCCATGGACCCGTCCGCCCCCCTCGACCCGCTGCTCGGCGTCCCCGCCGTCCTGCCCCTGCTGCTCCTGCTCAACCTGGCCGGCGGCCTCTACCGGGCCCGGCTCACCCTGTCCGTCCTGGACGAACTGCCCGCGCTGGCCGCCCGCGCCGTGGTCGCCGCCGCCTTCGCCGTCACCCTGTCCGACTGCCTCGGCGGCCACTGGCCCGACTGCGGCCCGGCCACCCCGTCCCGCCTCACCGTCCTGCTCGGCTGCCAGCTGCTGATCGCCACCGTCGGCCGTGCCGTCCTCTACCACCTGGTCCGGCGGATCCGCCGCAGCCGCCCCAGCCCCGCCCTGGTGCTCGGCGCCGGCACGCTCGGCCGCCGGGTCGCCGCCGTCCTCCGCGAGCACGGCGAGTACGGGATGCGCCCGGTCGGCTTCCTCGACGCCGACCCGCCGCTGCTGGCCGACGACCCCGGCCTGCCGGTGCTCGGCGGCCGCGAGGTCCTGGAGCGCGAGGTGCGCCGGCACCGGGTCCAGCACGTCATCGCCACCGCCGGAGCCGCCGACGAGACCGAGGCCGCGGCCGCCCTGCGCGAGGCCGCCCGGCTCGGCTGCCAGATCTGGCTGGTGCCCGCGCTGCGCGAGTTCGGCTCGCTGCCCACCGCCCCGATCGCCGGCGGCGACCACCTGTGGGGCTTCCCCTGCCTGCGGGTCGGCCGCCCGGCGACCCGTCGCCCCGGCTGGGCCGTCAAGCGCGCCCTGGACATCGGCGCCGCAGGGTTCGGCCTGCTGCTGCTCGCCCCCGTCCTGGTGCTCTGCGCCCTCGCGGTCCGCTTCGACACCGGCCCCGGCGTGCTCTTCCGCCAGCAGCGCACCGGGCTGGACGGCAGGGTCTTCACCGTCCTCAAGTTCCGCACCCTGCGCCCGAGCAACGAGCACGAGTCGGCGACCCGCTGGAACATCTCCCAGGACCACCGGATGGGCGCCGTCGGCCGGCTGCTGCGCAGGAGCTCGCTGGACGAACTGCCGCAGCTGTGGAACGTCCTGCGCGGCGACATGAGCCTGGTCGGCCCGCGTCCCGAACGCCCGTACTTCGTCATGCGGTTCGGCCAGGTCTACCCCGAGTACGCCGACCGCCACCGCGTCCCGGTCGGCCTCACCGGCCTGGCTCAGGTCAACGGCCTGCGCGGGGACACCTCCATCGAGGACCGGGCCCGGTTCGACAACCGCTACATCGAGAGCTGGAGCCTCTGGCAGGACGTCAAGATCCTGTGCCGCACCGCGGCCCTGATGCTCCACCCGGACGGGAGCTGACCCGCGTGGCCCTGACCCTTCCCGCCGACCCCGCCCCGCGCGCACCGGAGGCGAGCGGGCGAGTCGCAGCCTTACGGAAGGTGCTGCCCGCGCTCGCGGCCCGGCCCAGCCCGTTGGCCGCGGCCACCGTCCTGCTGGTCTGCGTGCCGACCGGCGAGAAGGACGTCACCGCCGCCGTCCACGTCACCGCCGCCGACCTCGCCTCGCTGGCCCTGGTCGCCCTCACCGCGCTGAACCTGCTGCGCGGGCGGCTGCCCGCCGTCGGCCGGACCACCTGCGCGCTGTTCGCCGGGATCGTGGTCGCCGCCGCCGTCGCCACCGTCGGCTCGATCGACCCGGCCACCAGCGTCACCGGCTTCGTCCGGCTGGTCCAGGTGTTCGTGCTGGTGCCCGCCGCCGTGCTCTGCGCGCTGCGCGACCGCACCGACCAGCGGCTGGTCCTCGGCTCCTTCGTACTCGCCGCGCTGATCCAGGGCGTGGTCGGCACCAAGCAGTACCTCACCCACACCGGCGCCTCCTACACCGGCGAGCCGATCCGGGCCGTCGGCACCTTCGGCGCGCTGGACATCATGGCGATGTCCACGGTGGTCAGCTTCGGACTGCTCGCCGCCCTCGCGCTCGCGCTCGGCGAACGGGGACCGGGCGGCGACGCCCGGCTGCGGCGGGCGATGTCCGCCGCCGCCGCCTTCCTCGTCCTCCCGCTCGCCGTCTCCTTCAGCCGCGGCAGCTGGATCGCCACCGGCCTCGCCGCCGGCGTGCTGCTGCTGCGCACCGACGCCCGGCTCGCCGTCCGCAGCGCCGTCCTCGGCCTCGCCGCCGCAGTCGTCCTGATCGGCGGCCTCGGCCTCGGCGGCTCCGGCGTCACCAAGCGGCTCAGCTCGATCGGCTCCGTCTCCGCCGCCCCCGACCAGTCGGTCTCCGACCGCTACGACCTGTGGGCCACGGCCGGGCGGATCTGGCAGGACCACCCCGTCCACGGCGCCGGCCCCAAGGCCTTCCAGCAACTCCGCGACAGCCACGCCCCACTGCGGCTGTCCTCCGGCAGCGACGCCGCCGACGCCACCATCGGCTTCCAGCGCGAGCCGCTGCTCTCCCCGCACAACATGTACTTCCTGGTCCTCAGCGAGCAGGGCCTGATCGGCATCACCGCCTACGTCGCGCTCTTCCTCGCCCTGCTGATCGGCTGCCTGCGCCGCACCCGGGGCCCGGGCCCCGCGGCGCTCGCCCTGCTCACCTGGGTGCTGGTCGACTACCTGTACGCCGACATCGGCGGCACCACCACCGTGCTGACCTCCGTCGTCCTCGGCCTCGCCGCCCGCGCCGCCGCCGGGGAGGCGGACCGGTGACCACCGAGCGGCCGGCCGCCGTGGCCCCGACCCTGCCGGCCCCGCGCAGCGCGGCCGGCGAGCGGCCCGCCCCCGCGCCGGACCGGGCGACCCGGGGCGGCTTCCTCGCCAAGGCCTTCGGCATCACGGCCGTGCTCAGTGCCGCCGGCTCCGCCCTCGGCCTGCTGCGCGACCTCCTGCTGGCCCGCTACTTCGGCGCCAACCAGGGCACCGACGCCTTCCTGGTCGCCTGGACCGTCCCCGAGACGGCCGCGCCGCTGCTGATCGAGGACGCCATGTCCTTCCTCATGGTGCCCGCCTTCGCCCTCGCCCTGGTGCTGCGCGAGGAGGACCCGGACGCCCCCGACCCGGTCCGGCAGCTGGTCCGCGCCACCCTGCCCTGGCTGCTGCTCGCGCTCACCGGCCTCGCCCTGGCCGCCGCCCTCGGCGCCCCGCAGCTGGTCGAACTGCTCGCCCCCGGCCTGCCCGACCCGGGCCTGGCCGTCACCTGCACCCGGATCACCGCGATCACCGTGCTCCCCTTCGGCCTGGTCGGCTACCTGGCCGCCGCACTGCGCGCCCACCACCGCTTCACCGCCCCGGCCGGCATCTACGTCGTCCACAACCTCGGCATCCTCGCCGTCCTGCTCGGCTTCCACGCCTCCCTCGGCGTGCGCTCCGCCGCCCTGGGCGTCGCGGCCGGCAGCCTGCTGATGGCCGGCCTGCTGGTCGGCCCGTTCCTGCGCCGGCTCCGCCAGGGCCCGCCCGGTGCACGCACCGGCCGAGCCCGCCGCTCGCCCCAGGCCCTGGTGCTGATGCCGCTCGCCCTGCTGCCGGTGGGCGCCTTCACCCTGACCCGGCAGGCGCAGGTCTTCGTCGAGCGCTACCTCGGCTCGGCGCTGCCGCCCGGCACCATCTCGCACCTCAACTACGCCGCCAAGGTCTCCCAGCTCGCCATGACCGCGGGCATCCTGATCTGCACCGTCACCTTCCCGCTGGTCGCCCGGGCACTCGCCGCGGGGGACCTCACCGCCGCCCGCGACCGCGTCGAGAAGGACCTCGGCCAGGCGGCGGCCGTCGTCCTGCTCGGCACCGCCTTCCTGATGGCCTGCGCCCCGTCCGTCGTCTCACTGCTCTTCGAGCGCGGCGCCTTCGGCCCCGGCGACACCGCGGCCACCGCCGACGTCATCCGGGTGTACAGCTTCGGCCTGCCCGCCCAGGCGCTGATCGGCGTGATGATCCGCCCGTACTTCTCGCTGCGCCCCGTCGTCCGCCGGGCCGACGACCCCGGCACCGACGACGGCCGTCGCCGGCTCCTGGACTGGTACCCGGCCGCCGTGATGGTGCTCGGCCTCGGCGTCACCGTCGTCACCGGCCTGCTCGCCACGCCCGGCTTCGGCGCCCTGGGGCTCGCCGCCGGCAACGCGGCCGGCATCACCACCACCGCTGCGCTGCTGCTGCGCGGCCTGGTCCTGCGCGGCATCCCGCTGCGGCTGCGCCGGGTGCTCGCCGACCACGGCCGGCTGGTGGCCGCCGCGGCCGGGGCCACCGTGCTCGGCACCGCCGTTGCCGGACTGGCCGCCGACCCCCTGCTCTCGACCCTCCTCGGGGGCCTCACCGTGGCGCTGGCCTTCGCCGCCCTGGGCACCGGACTCGGTGCCCACGAGGTGCGCGGCCCGGTCCTCGCCGCGGCCAGGGCCCTGAACCCGCCAACCCCCGCCGAAGAAGGGAAGCGTCCCCATGGACAATGAACGGGGAACCGTCCGTTCGGCCCAGGCGGGCGTCAGCAACGCCCCGCCGCACCGGGCTCGACCGCCCAGGAGCCGTCACCCGGTCGGTGAACGGCCGATCCCCGGCCCCGCCTCGCCGTGGATCCTGATGTACCACTCGGTGGCGGTCGAGAAGGAGGACCCCTACCGGCTCACCGTCAGCCCCGAACGGTTCGCCGAGCAGATCGCCTGGCTGCACCGGCGCGGCCGGCGGGGCGTCTCGGTCCGCGAACTGATGCGGGCCCGCGCCCTCGGCCGGGACGACAAGCTGGTCGGCCTCACCTTCGACGACGGCTACGCGGACTTCGCCCGGTACGCCGTCCCGATCCTCCAGGCCTACGGCTTCACCGCGACCACGTACGTGGTCGCGGACCTGCTCGGCCGCGCCAACGACTGGGACACCGAGGGCCCGCGCAAGAAGCTGCTCACCGTCCCGGAGGTCACCGAACTCGCCTCCGCGGGCTGGGAGATCGGCTCGCACGGCCTCGGCCACCAGGCGCTCACCGGCCTGCCGGCCGAAGCCCTGGCGGTGCAGGCCCGGGAGAGCCGGCGCCTGCTGGAGGAGGTCGTCGGCGGCCCGGTCACCGGCTTCTGCTACCCGTACGGCGCCGTCGACCCGCCCGCCAGCCTCGCCGTCCGCGACGCCGGGTACGACTACGCCTGCGCCATCGCGCACTCCCCGCTCACCGGCCGCTTCGCCCTGCCCCGCTGCTACGTCGGCGACCGCGACGGTGCCTGGCGGCTGCGCGCCAAGAAGGGCCGGCACCGGCTGCGCGACGCCGTCACCCAGCTGCGCCGCGCGCGGGGGGAGCAGCGGCCATGAGGGTGCTGCACATCGTCACCGGGCTCGCCTCCGGCGGCGCGGAGCGCCAGCTCCACCTCCTGCTGCGCCACCTGCCCGCGCACCAGCAGTGCGAGGTCCTCGCGCTGACCAACCCCGGCACGGTCGCCGCCGCGCTGCGCGCCGACGGCGTGACCGTCCACCACCTGGGCATGAGCGGCAACCGGGACCTCGGCGCGCTGCCCCGGCTGGTCCGGCTGGTCCGGGCCGGCCGCTACGACCTGGTGCACACCCACCTCTACCGGGCGCAGCTGTACGGGCGGCTGGCCGCGCGGCTGGCCGGGGTGCGGGCGGTGGTCTCCACCGAACACTCGCTGCAGGCCGGGGTGATCGAGGGCAGGCCGGTCACCCGCGGCGTCAAGGGCCTCTACCTGGCGGCCGAACGGCTCGGCAGCACCACCGTCGCGGTCTCCCGGCAGGTCGCCCAGACACTGCGCTCCTGGGGGGTCCCGCCGGCCCGGATCGAGCTGATCCCCAACGGCATCGACTCCGGCCGCTACCGCCTCCCGCCGCCCGACCGGGCCGCCGCGCGCCGCCGCCTGCGGGCCGAACTCGGCCTGCCGGAAGGGAGTTGGGTGGTCGGCGGGGTGGGCCGGCTGGTCCCCGGCAAGCGCTTCGACGTGCTGGTCGAGGCCCTCGCCGACCTCGACCCGGCCACCCGGCTGGTGCTGGTCGGCGAGGGCCCGGAGCGGGCCGCACTGGAGCGCAGAGCCGTCGAACTGGGCGTCCGGGACCGGCTGGTGCTCACCGGCGAGCGCGACGACGTTCCGGAACTGCTGTCCGCCCTGGACGTGCTGGCCGCGCCGTCCACCGCCGAGACCTTCGGCCTCGGCGTCCTGGAGGGACTCGCCGCCGGACTGCCGGTGCGGCACAGCGCCTGCCCGGCGCTCGACGAGCTGCCGCCCAGCGCCGCCCCGCAGGCCCGCCGCATCCCGTCCGACCCCGTGGCCTACACCGCCGCGCTGCGCGACCTGCGGCACCTGGGCGACCTGACCGCGGACCCGCTGCCGCACCCGCCGGCCGTCGGCCACTACGACATCGCCCGGGTCGCCGCCGACCTGGGCGCCCTCTACGACCGGCTGGCCCGCGTCTGACCGCCCGCCGTCGCCGGAACCGCCGTCCCATACCCAAGGAGCAACACCCATGACCACAACGCGCCGAAGCGCCCGCCGCCTGGTCCGCCGCTGGTGGCCCGTCGCGCTCGCGGTTCCGCTGGGCGCCGCGGCCGGCGCCGGGTACGCCGTCGTCTCGCACCCCTCGTACGCCGCCAGCGCCTACGTCCTGGTGGTCCCGCAGAACGCGGGCGAGGCCGCGACCGCGACCAACTTCGCCCAGGCGTACGGGCGGCTGGCCGGCCAGCCGCAGGTGCTCGCGGTGGCGGCCGCCGAAACCGGCCACACCCGGGCCGAACTGGAGACCCTGGTGCACGGGACGACCTCCCCGGACGCCCCGATGATCGAGATCACCGGCACCGGGACGAACGCCCAGGAGGCCGCCCGGACCGCCGACGCGGTGGCCGGATCGCTGGTCGCCTTCGCCAACACCAGCAGCAAGGACACCAACGTCCGGCTGGTGACACTGGCCCCGGCCGCCGCACCCGACAAGCCGACCACGCCCTCCGGCAAGCTGGACGTCGCGGTCGGCGGGGCGGCCGGGCTGCTGCTGGGCGCGCTGGTGATGACGACCCGGCGCCGGGCCGGGGCCGAGCAACCGGAGGCCGGGCCCGCCGGGTCCGCCGTGACCGCGGAGGCTCCCGCGGCCGCCGGACCGGCCGGGGTGCCGACGACGCCGCGCCCGCGCAGCGAGGAACGGCCGGCCGGGCCCGGTTCGGGCCCGAAGGCCGCCACCTCGAAGGCCGCCACCCCGGAGGCCGCCCCCGCGAAGGCCGCCACCCCGGAGGCCGACGTGCGGACCCCGGCCAGGGCCCACGTGAAGACCACAGCGAAGACCGACGCGAAGACCACAGCGAAGACCGACGTGAAGACCGACGCGAAGGCCGAGCCCACCGAGGCCGCGCCCGAGGCCGCGGAGACCTCCCCGGCCGCGGAGAGGACCGCGGCCAAGAAGAAGGCCCCGGCCAAGGAGAAGGCCCCGGTCGGGGGCGGCCGATGAGCACCGAGACCCGCAGCGCCGGCCTGCCGACCGGGCCGGCGGCGCCGGCCTGGAGCACCGAGCTGCGGCGCGAGGACGACGCGCTGGACACCCTCGCCGAGGAGTGGGACGACCTGGCCGCCCGCTGCCGGTCCGCCACCTTCTTCCAGGCCGCCGCCTGGCAGCGCTCCTGGTGGCGCCACTACGGCCGCCCGGGCGCCCTGGTGGTGGTGCTGGTCCGCCGGGACGGCAGGCTGGTCGGCGCGGGCGCCTTCCGGCGCCGCGGCGGCCCGTTCGGCGGCCTGACCGGCCTCGGCGCCGGGCTGGTCGACTACACGGACGTCCTGCTCGACGACGAGTGCGCCGACCGGGCCGCCGCCGAGTTCGCCGCCGCGCTGCCGCTCACCCGCCCCTGGCACTGGCTGGAGCTGCGCGAGGTGCACCCCGAGGCGGCGGTGCAGCGGGTGTACGAGCACTGGCGCGGCAATCGCCGCCGCTTCGAGGACTCGCTCTGCCAGTACCTGCCGGCCGTCCCGATGGAGCGGCTGCTCAAGCGGGTGCCCGGCAAGACGGCCCAACGCACCCGGGTGAAGCTGCGCAAGATCGCCGAGGTCGGGGTGCGGGTCAGCTCGACGCCGCCGGCCGAGGTGGCGGAGGCGCTGGAGGGGCTGCTGCGGCTGCACTACCTGCAGTGGCAGCAGCGCGGCGTCACCCCGGAGCACCGCACCGAACGGTTCGCCCGGCACCTGACCGAGTCCACCACCGGCCTGGTCGCCACCGGCAAGGCCGTCGTCCACCGGTTCCACCTGGACGGCCAGCTGGTCGCGGTGAACCTGCTGCTGCTCTGCCCGTCGTTCGGCGGCCTCTACCTGTACGGCGCGCACCCGGTGCTGCGCGAACGGCTGGACATCGCCGGACTGCTGTTCAGCGCGGCCCTGGAGGAGACGGTCGGCGCGGGCGTCCCGGTGCTCGGCCTGCTGCGCGGCCAGGAGCCGTACAAGCAGCGCTGGCGCCCGGACCGGCTGCCCAACCAGCGGCTGCTGCTGGGCCCGGCGGGACCGGCACCGGCGGCGGCCGTCCGGGCCGGGGCGGTGCTCGCCCGGCAGGCGGCGGCGCACCGGCTGAGCACCCGCTTCCCCGCGCTCAAGGAGGCGTTGCTGGCCCGCCGCCGCAGCTGACCGTTCAGCGCCGGGCGGGCGTGGCAGCCCGGGACGGGCTCGCGGTCGGCCCCGGTGTCGGCACCGCGGCTGCGGTCGCGGTCGCGGTCGCTGTCGTGGTCCCGGTCGCGGCCGCCGTCCCGGTCGCCGTCACCGTCCCGGTCGCGGCCGCCGTCCCGGTCGGCCTCGGCGAGGCGGGTACCGGCGACGGGGCCGGTACCGGGGGAACGGTGGGCGTCGGGGGCGCCGTCGGCGACACCGCCGACGCCCCCTTCGACCCGGACATCAGCTGCTTGAACCGTGCCGCCGAGCGCGGGTTGCCGACGCACTGGAAGAAGCCGTGCGGGCAGTAGTCGGTGACTGTCTGGTAGGCGGTGTCATGGGTGCGGACCCACTCGACCATCCGCTGGACGAACTCCGGGTTGTCGCCGTTGCGGAACAGCCCCCACTCCGGGTACGAGACCGGCTTTCCGCGCCTGGCCGCGAACTCCACCTGGTCCTGCAGCCCGTACGGCTCGCGCACGTAGTCGTCGAACGTTCCGCCGGCGGGCTGGTCGTAACTGTCCATGCCGATGATGTCGACCACGTCGTCGCCGGGGTAGCACCTCGTCCACGGGATGGCGTCCAGGCCCCGGTTGGGGGCGAAGTCGAAGCGGAACCGCTGCCCCGGCACCGAGCGCATCACCCCGACGATCCGCCGCCAGTAGGCCTTCCACGCGGAGGGGTCGGGCTTGCAGCGGTGGGTGTAGGTGGTGCCGTTCATCTCCCAGCCCAGGGTGAGCACGGTGTCCGGGCCGCCCAGCGCGACCAGCCGCCGCGCGAGTTTGAGGAAGTGCCCGTCGAAGTCCCCGCGGGAGCCCTGGGCGAGCAGCTTCGCCACCTCGCCGTCCGACACGTGCGCCTCGTTGGGCACCAGCATCGGCACACCGAGCACGAGCATCCGGGACGGCTCGGCGAGCCGCCACTGCGACCACAGGCCGAGGACCACCGGGTCGCCTTCGATGTCGGACCAGCCGTTGCCGGCCAGATAGGTGTGGCCGACCTGCAGGTTCGCGTCGCCCAGCCACTGCGCGTACCGGCCGATCTGCGGGATGTACGTGTCCCAGGAACCGACGAAGGCCCCGAACGGCGGCTCGTGCGCCGGCCGCCGGGCCGGCGGCCGGGGGCCGGCGGTGCGCGGCTCGTAGGCGTCGGAGGAGAGGCCGGGCCGTTCGCCCTGACCGAGCGGGGCCCCGGCCGGGACGCTGGCGGTGGCCGTCAGCAGCAGGGCGGCGGCGGCCAGCGTCAGACGGCCGATGCGCATGGTCTCTCCTCCGGACGTCGCGGGGCGGGGCGCCCGGTCTCGGCGTGGACGGACCGTGGCGCCCCGCTCGCCGACAGTAGGCCCGACGGAGGAAGGAGATGCCGAATGTCACCCTAAAGTGGGCGATATTCGAACGCCGTCTGCCGCAACGGCCGCCGGGTGCCCGCCGTGTATCAGATCTGTAACGGTCCGGCCGGGCCCGCACGGGCCGCCCCGGGCCGCCCGGCGGAGCGGGCGGGGCGGCGACGGCGCAGGTCGGCGGGCGGGCGCACGGGCGGGGCGCGCGGGGCCCCACGCGCCGTTCGCGGCACGGGCGCAACCCGTAACCGGGCTGACTCGCGTGCCCGGCGAAAGGTACGCTCCGGCGGTGTCCCGGAAGCCGCTGCGTGTACTGACCCCCCGCTCGATCCTGCCTGCCCTGGCGGTGATGCTGGTCCTTGCGGCCGGAGCTGCGGCCCACGCGAACAAGCCGGTGCCGTTCGGCGACCGGGTGGCGGGACCGGGGGACGCCGAGGCGACGCCGGTGAACTCCGAGTCGCTCAGCGCCGCCGACCTGGACCTGCGGGTGGGCCCCGGCCTGGAGGCCTTCCACAAGCAGACCGGCGAGCAGGCCTGGTCCTACCGCCGCGAGGGCGCCGAGGCGCTCTACCTGGCGATGGCCGGGGACAACGCGATCGTGGTCTGGGACGACGGCATCGTCACCTCGGTGCGCCCGGGCGACCACGAGGTGCGCTGGCACCGCGCGGTGCCGGGCCTGGCGGACTGGCTGCGCGGCGACGGCGAGCCCGGCGCCGACAAGCGGACCGACGCCCAGCGCAAGCAGCTCGCCAAGCAGCGGGCCGCGGCCGCGCTGCACACCGTCCAGCGCGACGGCTCGCCCTGGCTGGCCCTGATGACGCCGAATCTGACCATGGGACTGCGCGACGCCGACGGCGACCTGCGCTACAACGACAAGCCGGCCAACGGCTGCGCCTACGACCCGCTGCGCGCCGTGCACACCGACTACGCCGTGCTCATTCCGCGCACCTGCACCAACAGCAGCGGGCAGGCCGTCTCCGGCGGCATCACCGGCTACCGGCTGGACAGCAACGGCTGGGCGATGAGCACCGGCCCGGCCGCGACGGTCAAGGTGCTGGACCGCAGCCGGGTGGAGATCACCGACGGCCCGATCGTGCCGCCCAAGGTCTTCGACACCAAGGTCGCCGCGCCCGAGACGGCCTGCGGCGCCCCCGTCGCGCCCTTCGCCGCCGTCCGTCCGCAGGGCGGCTGCGTCGACCCGGCGGCGCCGCAGGGCGCCGACGCCGCGGTGGCACCGGCCCCCACGGCCCCGGTGACGCCGGCCGCGACCGACACCCCGGCTGCTCCCCAGGACACCCCGGCCGAGACCGGCGCCCCGGCGGCTCCGGACGGCCCGGCCGCCGCGGACACCCCGGCTCCGGCGGGCGACGGGCCGGTCGCGCAACAGCCGTGACCCGACGGGTCGTCGGGTCGGCGGGTACCCCGGGGCGGTAGGCGCCCGGGGGAGTTCCGCACGGCCCGGTAGACTTGCCGCCATGGCTATCTTCTCCGGGCAATAGCGGGCGGCGGCGCCCCAGGTGGTGCCGACCGCCGATGAAGCCCTTTCCGCCCGCCCGGCCCCGGCCCGTCCGGCCGCCCGCCCACGTCCCAGGAGTAGTTCCCAGCCATGATTTCCGCCAACGCCCTCGAGCTGCGCGCCGGTGCCCGGATCCTGATCGAGTCCGCGAGCTTCAAGGTCGCCGCCGGTGACCGGATCGGCCTGGTCGGGCGCAACGGCGCCGGCAAGACCACGCTCACCAAGGTGCTGGCCGGCGAGGGCATGCCCGCCGCCGGGACCATCACCCGTTCCGGCGAGGTCGGCTACCTCCCGCAGGACCCGCGCACCGGTGACCTGGACGTCCTCGCCAAGGACCGCATCCTCTCCGCCCGCGGCCTCGACACCGTGCTGAGGAAGATGCGCGAGAACGAGGAGCGGATGGCGAACGGCACGGGCGCCACCCGCGACAACGCGATGAAGAAGTACGCCCGGCTGGAGACCGAGTTCCTCACCAAGGGCGGGTACGCCGCCGAGGCCGAGGCCGCCACCATCGCCGCCGCGCTGGGCCTGCCGGACCGCATCCTCGGCCAGCCGCTGCACACCCTCTCCGGTGGTCAGCGCCGCCGCGTCGAGCTGGCCCGGATCCTGTTCTCGGACTCCGACGTGCTGCTCCTCGACGAGCCCACCAACCACCTGGACGCGGACTCCATCGCCTGGCTGCGGGACTTCCTGAAGACGTACAAGGGCGGCTTCATCGTCATCTCGCACGATGTCGACCTGGTCGAGACGGTCGTCAACAAGGTCTTCTACCTGGACGCGAACCGGTCCGCCATCGACGTCTACAACATGGGCTGGAAGCAGTACCAGCAGCAGCGCGAGGACGACGAGAAGCGCCGCAAGCGCGAGCGGGCCAACGCCGAGAAGAAGGCCGCGACGCTGAACGCGCAGGCCGACAAGATGCGCGCCAAGGCGACCAAGACGGTGGCCGCGCAGAACATGGCCCGCCGCGCCGAGAAGCTGCTCTCGGGGCTGGACCAGGTGCGCCAGAGCGACAAGGTCGCCAAGCTGCGCTTCCCGGAGCCGGCGGCCTGCGGCAAGACCCCGCTGACTGCGGCGGACCTCTCCAAGTCCTACGGCTCGCTGGAGATCTTCACCGGCGTGGACCTGGCGATCGACCGCGGCTCCCGGGTCGTCATCCTGGGCCTGAACGGCGCCGGCAAGACCACCCTGCTGCGGATGCTGGCCGGGGTCGAGCAGCCGGACACCGGCGAGGTCATCCCGGGTCACGGCCTGAAGATCGGCTACTACGCCCAGGAGCACGAGACCCTGGACCCGGAGCGCAGCGTCCTGGAGAACATGCGGTCGGCCGCGCCGGACACCGACCTGGTGCAGATCCGCAAGATCCTGGGTTCCTTCCTGTTCTCCGGCGACGACGTCGACAAGCCGGCCGGGGTGCTCTCCGGCGGTGAGAAGACCCGTCTGGCGCTGGCCACCCTGGTGGTCTCCTCCGCCAACGTGCTGCTGCTCGACGAGCCCACCAACAACCTCGACCCGGCCAGCCGCGAGGAGATCCTGGGCGCGCTGCGCGAGTTCTCCGGCGCGGTCGTGCTGGTCACCCACGACGAGGGCGCGGTCGACGCGCTCCAGCCGGAGCGGATCATCCTGCTGCCGGACGGCGTGGAGGACCTCTGGAGCCCGGCGTACGCCGATCTGGTCTCGCTGGCCTGACCGGAAGTAGACGCAGCCTCCGCTTTTCGGACCAGAAAAACTAGTCCTTACGGCGTGTCCGGGAATGAAGTAGACCCGGATTCCGTTTAAGGACTTCCCGTCGGCCCGCCACTCGATCGTGGTCGGGCCGACGCTGCTGATCAGCCCTTTCACGGCGAACGGCGGTAACCGCCCGGGGGCGTGCACTCTGCGTGAGCGCCCTGATGCGCTCGGATCACCACCGGCGGACCACGCATTTCCGACATCGACCTTGTCGAATGGGTGGCCAGGACGCGGTGGATGGGTGATCATGGGAATCTGACCGAGCAACGCTACGAGGAGGCACGGGTGGCCGAGACTCTGAAAAAGGGCAGCCGGGTGACCGGTGCCGCGCGTGAGAAGCTCGCGGCCGATCTCAAGAAGAAGTACGACTCCGGGGCGAGCATTCGCGCTCTCGCGGAGGAGACCGGTCGTTCGTACGGCTTCGTGCACCGGATGCTGAGCGAGTCCGGAGTGATCCTCCGGGGCCGCGGCGGTGCCACGCGGGGCAAGAACAAGGCGACTGCCGGGGCCGGTTCCTGACGGTTCGTCAGCTATTGGCTGGATGACGCGGCGGCAGGGCGCCGACCGAGGAGACGACGGCTGACCGACAGCCGGGCGTCCGCCCTCGGGTCGTGTGGACCGGCCGCCGATCGTCATGTCCGGGGTGCCGCCCACCCCCGCTCCCTCCCTTCGCGCGGGCCCCGGCGATCTTTCCGGGCCGGGCCCCTGCCCACCTGCGCCCAGTTTTGTTACTCTCCGGTAGCCACATCCCCCGCCACCGGAGGTCCCCGCATGACCGCCCCCGCCACCGAACCGCAGGCCCCGAGCTGGGAGCGGGACGGCGTCCGTCTGGAGATCGAGGGCGAACTCGCCGTCGTCACCCTCTGTCAGCCCAAGCGGCGCAACGCCCAGTCGCCCGCGCTCTGGCGCGCCCTCACCGACGCCGGTCGAGACCTGCCCGGCAGCGTCCGGGTCGTCCTGCTGCGCGCGGAGGGCGTGTCCTTCTCGGCCGGGCTGGACCGGGCCATGTTCACCGCCGAGGGCATCCCGGGCGAACCCACCTTCCTGCAGCTCGCCGGCGCGAGCGACAAGGAGCTGGACGACACCATCGCCTCGTACCAGGAGGCCTTCACCTGGTGGCGCCGCCCCGACCTGATCTCCATCGCCGCCGTCCAGGGCCACGCCGTCGGCGCGGGCTTCCAGCTCGCGCTCGGCTGCGACCTGCGGGTCGTCGCGGAGGACGTCCAGTTCGCGATGAAGGAGACCTCGCTCGGCCTGGTGCCGGACCTGGCCGGCACCAAGCCGCTCACCGAACTCGTCGGCTACGCCCGGGCACTGGAGATCTGCGCGACCGGCCGCTGGGTCGGCGCCGAGGAGGCCGTGGCGACCGGTCTGGCCAACCTGGCCGTGCCGGGTGCGGAGCTGGACACCGCCGCCCGGGACCTCGCGGCGGCCCTGCTGGCCGCTCCGCGCGGCGCGGTGATCGAGACCAAGGCCCTGCTGCAAGGGTCCGCCGGGCGCACCTTCGAGGAGCAGCGCTCGGCCGAACGGGTGGCGCAGGCCCGTCGGCTGCGGGAGCTCGCCGGCATCGGGGACTGACGCCGCCGCTCCGATCGAAGGCCCGGCCCCGGGGAACGCCCCGGAGCCGGGCCTTCGGTGCTTCCCGGGTGCTCCGCCCGCGTCCCGCGGCGTCCGCTCGGCGGGCGCAGAACGTGGCGAAATGCCAGAGTTGGGGAGGTTTGCGATATAGCTGGAGCCGTACGACGGGAGAAGCGCCCATGCCTGACACTCCGACGCCCGCGACCCTGCACAAGAACGCCGGCGGCACCCCGCTGCCCGGCCCGCCGCCGGGTGGCTCCGGCGGACCGAAGCCGGTCGAGGACCGCGGTCGCACGGCGCTGGCCGTCGGCGTGGTGGAGAAGATCGCCGGGATGGCGGCCCGGGAGGTCTCCGGGATCCACGCGCTGGGCTCCGGGCTCGCCCGGACGTTCGGCGCGATGCGGGACCGGGTGCCCGGCGGCAAGTCGAGCATCGGGCGTGGCATCAAGGCCGAGGTCGGTGAGAAGCAGACCGCGATCGACATCGCCCTGGTGGTCGAGTACGGCGTGGTCATCCCCGAACTCGCCCGCCAGGTGCGGGAGAACATCATCGCCGCGGTCGAGCGGATGACCGGCCTGGAGGTCGTCGAGGTCAACATCGCGGTCAACGACGTCCACCTCCCGGACGAGCCGGAGTTCGAGGAGGAAGAGGAACCGGCGGCGCCGGGACAGCGGACCAAGCTCAAGTAGCGGGCGGCCCCGGCGGGGCACGACGCCGCGAGGAACGAGGGAGTAGCGGATGAACCTGGCCATCGTCGGCCTGGTGGTGGGCATGGCCCTCGGCTTCGCCGGGTACTTCGGGGGGTTCGCGGCGTTCCTGCTGGTGGCCGCGCTCGGGCTGGTCGGCTTCGTGGCCGGGCGCCTGCTGGAGGGCGACATCGAGCTGGGCGAGCTCGGGGACCTGTTCCGCGGCCGCGACCGGCGCCGCTGATGGGGGCCACCGCCTCCGCCGCCTCCGCTCCTGCCCCCGGCCCGGTGCCGGCGTCGGGCCGGCGGGGGCGGCTGCGGGTCGCCGACCGCGTCTACGCCCGGATCGCGGCCCGGGCGGTGCGGGAGGTGCTGGCCGGCGCCTGGCCCGCCGGGCGGGCGAGGGGCGCGCCGCCGCGGGTCTCGGTGGCGGTGCCCGGCAGCACGGTGACGGTCCGGGTCGAGGTCGAGCTGCCCTTCCCGTCGGACGTCGCGGGGCTGGCCGCGGCGATGCGGCGGGCGATCGCCGCGAGGGTGCTGGGGCTGACCGGGACCAGGGTGTCGGACGTGGTGGTCGTGGTCGAGAAGCTGGTGGCGGGGGGAGCCTCGTGAGCGGCGCGGGCGACGCGGGCGCGGAGGTCGTCGGGGGGCCGGGGACGGCCGACGCGGAGCCCGGCGGCGAGTCCGGCGAGGCGTCCGGCCGGGCCGCGCCGGGGAAGGTGCACCGGCTGCGGGCGCCGCGGACGGTGGCCGCGACCCTGGTGGCGACGGTGGTGCTGGTGGCCGCGGGAGCGCTGCTGTACGACGTGATCGCGGTGCGGGCGGGGCAGCCGGCACGCAGGTGGCGGACGCAGATCGCGGACGAGCTGGCGACCCGGCACCTCGACGACGTGTGGGTGCTGGTGGGTGCCGGAGTCGCGACGCTGCTGGGCGGTTGCCTACTGTGGCTCGCGATCGCGCCCGGGCTGGGGAGGTGGCTGGTGCTCCGGCCGTACGGGGGGACCGCCGCGGCCGTCGACCGGGCCGGGATCGGTCACCTGCTGACGGACCGGGCGGCCGGGCTGGCCGGGATCGACCACCTGCGGATCCGGGTCGGGCGGCGGCGGGTGCGCGTGTCGCTGACCGGGGCGGCGGACCCGGCGTCGGTGCAGCGGCAGTTGCGGGAGGAACTGGACCGGGCGGGACTGGCGCGACCGCTGCGGCTGGACGTGCGGACGGCGGGTCGGCGCGGGGCGGGCGGGGGCACGGGCGCGGGCGCGGGCACGGGGACGGCGGAGGGCCCGGAGGACGGCGAGTTCACGGAGGACGGCGAGCGCCCGGAGAACGGGAAGGGCCCGGAGCAGGAGGACGGCACGGGAACGGGGCCGGGAACGGGGGTGGCGGGGTGACGCGGGTGGTCGTCAACCGGGTGCTGCTCGGGGTGGTGGGGGTGCTGCTGCTGGGCGTGGGGGTGCTGGTGCTGCTGGGCGGGCTCGACCTGTACCGGTGGGCGGGGGTGCACCCGCCGGGGTGGTGGCCGCTGACGTCGCCGGGCCGGCCGGTGCTGAGCGCGCGCTCGCGCGGGCGGTGGGTGTCGTCGACGTGGTGGTGGCCGACGGTGATCGGCGGGCTGGTCGTGCTGGTGGCCGGGATGGTGTGGTGGCTGGTGGCGCAGCTGCGGCGCACCGGGCTGCAGAGCATCGCGGTGCCGACCCCGGGGGTGAGCGGGCTCCGGCTGCGGGTCGGCGCACGGGCGTTGGAGGAGGCGATGGAGACCGGGACGGTGGTGCTGCCCGAGGTCGAGCGGGTGGGCGTCCGGCTGGTGCGGGCGCCGCGGCACCCGCGGTTGCGCGGCACGGTGCGGTTGACGCCCGGCGGCGACCCGGTCGCGCTGGTGGAGCACTTCGAGGACGGGCCCCGGGCCGATGCCCGCGGCAGCCTGGGGCTGCCGGAGCTGCCCGCGGACCTGCGGATCCGGGTACTGCAGGCCGCCCCCGCCGAGCCGCGGCACCGGTGGCCCCGGCGGCGGCGGAGGCAGTCGAGGGTGATCTAGGGATCAGAGGGTGCGCAGGGCGCCGCCGTCGACCGGGACCATCAGGCCGGTCAGGTAGGAGGCGGCGGGGGAGAGCAGGAAGGCAGCGACCTTGCCGAACTCCTCGGGGGTGCCGTAGCGGCCGAGCGGGATGCCGGCACTGGCTGCGGCGCGGGCGGCGTCCGGGTCGGCGGCGAGGGAGTCGAGTTCGCGGACCCGGTCGGTGTCGATCCGGGCGGGGAGCAGGCCGACCACCCGGATGCCGCGGGGGCCGAGTTCGTCGGCGAGGGCCTTGGCGGCCATCGCCAGGCCGGGGCGCAGGCCGTTGGAGACGCCCAGGCCGGGGATCGGCTGGCGGACCGAGCTGGAGAGCACGAAGCCGATCACGCCGCCGGCGGGGAGCACGGCGGCGGCCGCGCGGGCGAGGCGCAGGGCGCCGAGGAAGACCGACTCGAAGGCGTCGCGCCAGGCCTCCTCGGGAGTGGTCTCGACCGGGCCGGCCTGGGGGCCGCCGACGCTGATCAGGATGCCGTCGAGACGGCCGAAGTGCTGCCGGGCCTCGGCGATGAGGCGTTCGGGGGTGTCGGGGGAGGCGTTGTCGGCGACCACGCCCCGGGCGGTGCCGAGGGCGCCGAGTTCGGCCACGGCCTGGTCGACGGCCTGCGGGGTGCGGCCGCTGACGAGGACGCGGGCGCCGTCGGCGGCGAGTTCGCGGGCGGCGGCGAGGCCGAGGCCCCGGGTGGCGCCGGTGACGATGTAGGCCTGGTCTTTCAGTCCGAGATCCATGGGGACATCTTGCCGGGTGGGGTGGGGCGCCGGAGCCGGGGGCCGGTTCGCGGAAGGGCCGTCGGCGGGGCTGGCGTTGACGTCCGGGGGAAGGTTTACGGTCGGTACCGGTTGTGCGGGAGGAGCGGGTTCGGCATGCGGATCGGGGAGTTGGCGGAGCGGGCGGGGACGACCACCCGGGCGTTGCGGTACTACGAGCAGTTGGGGTTGTTGCCGGCCCGGCGGGCGGGCAACGGGTACCGGGCGTACGACGAGGGGGATCTGCGGCTGCTGCGGGAGATCCGGACGCTGCAGGACTTCGGATTCGGGCTGGAGGAGACCCGGCCGTTCGTGGAGTGCCTGCGGGCGGGCCACCCCGAGGGGGACTCGTGTCCGGCGTCGCTGGAGGTGTACGAGCGCAAGCTCGCGGAGCTGGACGACTGCATCGAGCGGTTGCAGGAGGCCCGGGCACGGGTGGCCGGGCAGTTCGAGCGGGCGGTCCGGGCGCGGGACGACCTCGCGGCCTCCGAGCAACCACCACGGTGTGAACTGACGAGGACGACGGAGGAGTAGACGATGGTGGAGATCGCGGGTGTGCCGGCGGTGACGGACGAGACGTTCGCCGCGGAGGTGCTGGCGGCCGAGGGGCCGGTGCTGGTGGACTTCACGGCCGACTGGTGCCCGCCGTGTCGGATGATGGCGCCGGTACTGGCGGACGTGGCGCGGGAGGAGGCCCACCGGCTGCGGGTGGTGAGCGTCGACGTGGACCGCAACCCGCGGACGCAGGCGGCGTACGGGGTGCTGTCGATGCCGACGCTGATGGTGTTCCGGGGCGGGCAGCCGGTGCGGTCTGTGGTGGGCGCGCGGGCGAAGGCGCGGTTGCTGCGGGAGCTGGAGGACGTGCTCTAGCGATGGGCCGGGACCGGGCCTACGCGGGGACGGGTTCGGTGACCGTCTCGGGTTCGGCGGCCTGCTTGGCGCGGTCCTTGGCCTCACGGCGGGCGAGGATCCAGACGCCGACCGGGATCATCGCCGTGAACAGCCACCACTGGATGGCGTAGGCCATGTGCGGTCCGATGTCGGAGTGGTCGGGCGCGGGGATCAGCTCCGGCTGGTCGCCCGGGTCCGGCGTGGTGGCGGCCAGTTCGAGGTAGCCGCCGAGGAGGGGGTTGCCGCTCTCCTTGGACTGCTCCTCGGTGTTGATCAGGTTGAACTGGCGGTCGGGCAGACCGGCGCGGTCCTTGATGCCGCTGGCGCCGTACGTCTCGTCGGGGCGCAGGCGGCCGGTGAGGGAGACCTCGCCGGCGGGGGCGGCCTGGACGGGCGGGTACTGGGTGGCGCTCGTGCCGGAGGCGACCCAGCCGCGGTTGACCAGGACGGTGCCCTTGCCGTCCGCGAGCTTCAGCGGGGTCACGACGAAGTAGCCGATGGTTCCGCTGGAGTCGGTCCGCTTGCGGACCACGAACTCGTGCGCCACGTCGTACTGGCCGGTGGCGGTCACGGCGCGCCAGGTGACGTCCTTGGGGACCGTGAAGCCGGGGGTCGGCGACAGGGTGTCGAAGGGGACCGGGGACGCCGTGAGGGCCTTGCCGATCAGCTCGTTCCGGGCCACCCGCGCCTCGTGGCGGTGCAGCTGCCAGAAGCCCAGCTTGATCGTCGCGGGGATCAGCAGCAGCGCGATCAGCATGGTGATCAGCCACTGGCGGGTCAGCAGAAAACGGTACACATGGGAACGGTACGCCGACCTCACAACGGGCTCACGCACCGGGGTGCGGGGCGACCTCGCGCAGCAACTGGAGGAAGGCGTCCTCGGTGACCACCGGGGTGCCGACCTCGCGGGCCTTGCGGGCCTTGCCGCTCCAGCTGTCCGGCTCGTTGGTGACCAGCAGGCTGGTGAGGCGGCTCACGGAGGTGGCGATGTGCAGGCCGGCCTCGACGGCGCGGTCCTCCAGGAGTTCGCGCTCGGTGGAGGTGTCGCCGGTGAAGGCCACCCGCATGCCCTGGACCAGGGGCTTGCCGTCCTGCCAGCGCCCCGGGTTGGGGTACGGGCAGGGCGGGCGCTTCTTGGCCTGGCGGTAGCCGGAGCCGGTCCAGGAGGCGCGGCCGGGGGCGGCGGGCTCGTCCTCGCCGAGGTCGGTGACCGCGACGCAGTTCTGCAGCGGCAGCGGGACGCCGCCGAGGCGGGCGAGGTGCAGGCTGGGGCGGAAGGCCTCGGCGAGCACCCGGGCGTCGTCCAGGGCGTTGTGGGCGTGGCGCTGCCGGACGCCGAAGTGGGCGGCGAGCGAGGCCAGCTTGCCGTTGGGCAGCGGCAGCCGCAGGTCGCGGGAGAGGACCATGGTGCAGATCCGCTGCTCGACGGGGGCGTGCAGGCCGGCCCGGGAGAACTCGCGGGAGATCATGTTCCAGTCGAAGAGCGCGTTGTGCGCGACCAGGACCCGGCCGCGCAGCCGGTCCGCGAACTCGTCGGCGACCTCAGGGAACGTGGGGGCGCCCGAGAGCAGCTCGGAGGTCAGGCCGTGGATCCAGACCGGGCCCGGGTCCCGCTCGGGGTTGACCAGGGTGTACCAGTGGTCGGTGACCTCGCCGTCCGGGTCCAGCTGGTAGACGCCCGCGGAGATGACGCGGTCGGAGCGTCCGAGACCGGTGGTCTCGACGTCGACGACCGCGAAGCCCTCGGTGGGGGCGGCGGAGCGCTGGGCGGGGACCGGGACGGTCCTCGGCGCGGGCTGGATCGGTTGCATGGTCCAACAGGATAAGGGGCGGCGAGGAGGGGCCTGGCCGGAATGTTCCGATCGACCGGCCGGAATAGAGTGGTCGGCGGGGGTGTCGTACACCTGGTCGAGATCGTTCTCAGCGAAGGAACAGCGCATGCGTGCCACCGTGATCCACGGCCCCAACGACATCCGGATCGAGGACGTTCCGGACCCGGTGATCCAGCACCCGACGGACGTGGTGCTCCGTGTGGTCAACGCCTGCATCTGCGGCAGCGACCTGTGGGCCTACCGCGGGGTGGCCCAGCGGGTGGCCGGGCAGCGGATCGGGCACGAGTTCCTGGGCGTGGTCGAGGAGGCCGGCGCCGAGGTGCGCGGCTTCGCCAAGGGCGACCTGGTGGTGGCGCCGTTCGTCTGGTCGGACGGGACGTGTGATTTCTGTCGCGAAGGCCTGCAGACCTCCTGCCCGCACGGCGGGTTCTGGGGGCAGGTCGGCTCGGACGGCGGCCAGGGCGAGGCGGTGCGGGTGCCGTTCGCGGACGGCACCCTGGTGAAGCTGCCCAAGGAGGCGGCGGGCGACGAGAAGTTGCTGCCCGGCCTGCTGGCGCTGTCCGACGTGATGTCGACCGGGCACCACGCGGCGGTCTCGGCGCGGGTGCGGCCCGGGTCGACGGTCGCGGTGGTCGGTGACGGCGCGGTCGGCCTGTGCGGCGTCCTGGCGGCGCACCGGCTGGGCGCGGGCCGGATCATCGCGCTGGGCCGGCACACCGCCCGGACCGAGCTGGCCCGGCGCTTCGGGGCGACGGACGTGGTGGCCGAGCGCGGGGACGCCGCCGTGGAGGCGGTGAAGGAGCTGACCGGTGGCCAGGGCGCGCACGCGGTGCTGGAGGCGGTCGGCACCGAGGAGTCGATGCGTACGGCGATCTCGATCGCCAGGGACGGCGGCGCGGTGGGTTACGTCGGGGTGCCGCACGGCGGCAGCGCCGGCGTGGACATCGGTCAGATGTTCGGCCGAAACGTTTCGCTGAACGGCGGCGTCGCGCCGGCCCGCGCCTACATCCCGGAGCTGCTGCCGGACGTGCTCTCCGGGGCCATCGAGCCGGGCCTGGTCTTCGACCGCACGGTCGGCCTGGACGACGTGCCGGACGGCTACCGCGCGATGGACGACCGCTCGGCGCTGAAGGTCCGGATCGCTTTCTGACGCATCGTCAAAAGGGGCGGCACCGCTGGTCGGTGCCGCCCCTTTCGCATGGGGCGGGGGTGGTCCGGCCGCAGTGGTGGGGGTGGTGGTTTTCGGCCATTCGAATGGTGCGAGGGGGTGAACGGCTGGCTGATCGCGGTCAACCCCTTTCGGGGCGGGCACCACGCTCCTAGCATTGCGCGGCGCGCCCGCGAAATGTGACGCCCCTCACGCTCGATCGTTCCCCCTGTGTGACAGCTACGCCGAATGAGTGAGGAGAGAGAGTGGATTCGCCGCCGATCACCACTACCCCCACGGAAGTCCAACTCATCGAGAACAGCGAGGAGTTCCGTACCCTGAGGCGCTCGTTCCGGAGCTTCGCCTTCCCGGTCACCATCGGCTTCGTGCTCTGGTACCTGCTCTACGTCCTGCTCTCGTGCTACGCCCCCGGCCTGATGAGCACCAAGGTCCTCGGGCACGTCAACATCGCCCTGGTGCTCGGACTGCTGCAGTTCGCCACCACCTTCGCGATCGCCGCCTGGTACGCCCGTTACGCGGACCGGCGGATCGACCCGGCCGCCACCGCGATCCGCGAGGCCCACGGAGCCGTCGTCCACGCCCCCCGGGAGTCCGTCGAATGACATTGCTCGCCAGCTCCGCCACCGAGCACCGCGGCCTGACGATGACCCTGTTCGGGGCCTTCGTGCTGGCCACCCTGGTCATCACCGTCTGGGCCGGGCGGCAGAACCGGAGCGCCGCCGACTTCTACGCGGGAGGCCGCGGCTTCACGGGATTCCAGAACGGCCTGGCCATCTCCGGCGACTACATGTCCGCGGCGTCCTTCCTCGGCATCGCCGGGCTGATCGCGCTCAACGGCTACGACGGCTTCCTCTACTCGATCGGCTTCCTGGTCGCCTGGCTGGTCGCACTGCTGCTGATCGCCGAGCCGCTGCGCAACTCGGGCCGCTTCACCATGGCGGACGTGCTCGCGTTCCGGATGCGCCAGCGCCCGGTGCGCACCGCGGCCGGCGTGTCCACCATCGTCGTCTCGATCTTCTACCTGCTCGCCCAGATGGTCGGCGCCGGGGCGCTGGTGGCCCTGCTGCTGGGGGTCACCGGGGACGGCGCCAAGCGCTGGACCATCCTCGCGGTCGGCGCACTGATGATCATCTACGTGGTGATAGGGGGCATGAAGGGCACCACCTGGGTGCAGATCGTCAAGGCGGTGCTGCTGATCGTCGGCGCCGCGCTGATGACCGTCCTGGTGCTCGCCAAATACCACTTCAACCCCTCGGAACTACTCGGCGCGGCCGCCTCCGCGAGCGGCAAGGGCGCGGCCTTCCTCGAACCCGGACTGAAGTACGGGGCCAGCAACACCTCCAAGCTCGACTTCATCAGCCTGGGGATCGCCCTGGTGCTCGGTACCGCCGGCCTGCCGCACATCCTGGTCCGCTTCTACACCGTCCCCACCGCCAAGGCCGCCCGGAAGTCGGTGCTCTGGGCGATCGGCATCATCGGCGTCTTCTACCTGATGACCCTGGCACTCGGCTTCGGCGCGGCCGCCCTGGTCGGCCGCGGTGGCATGGTCGCCGTCGAGGGCAAGACGCCGTCCGGCAACACCGCGGCGCCACTGCTCGCCGAGCAGCTCGGCGGCGGGGCCGGCACCACCGGCGGGGCGGTCATGCTCGCGGTGATCTCGGCGGTCGCCTTCGCCACCATCCTCGCCGTGGTGGCCGGGCTCACCCTCGCCTCCTCTGCCTCCTTCGCGCACGACCTGTACGCGAACGTGATCCGGCGCGGGAAGGCGAGCGAGAAGGAGGAAGTGCTCTCGGCGAAGTGGGCCGCCGTGGTGATCGGCGCGATCTCCATCGTGCTCAGCCTCTACGCGGGCAAGCTCAGCACCGCCGCCCTGGTGGCCCTGGCCTTCGCGGTGGCGGCCTCGGCGAACCTGCCGACCCTGCTCTTCTCGCTGTTCTGGAAGCGCTTCACCACCGCCGGCGCGGTCAGCTCCGTCTACGCCGGCCTGCTCTCCTCGGTCGTGCTGGTGATCTTCTCCCCGGTGCTGTCCGGGGGCAAGAACTCCCTCTTCCAAGGCGTCGACTTCCACTGGTTCCCGCTGGAGAACCCCGGCCTGGTCTCCATCCCGGTCGGCTTCCTGGCCGGCTGGCTCGGCACCCTGCTGTCCAAGGAACGCCCCGACCCGGCGAAGTACGCTGAACTGGAGGTCCGCTCGCTGACCGGACTGGGCGCCCATTGATCGTCCCGCGATGACTATGCTGGCCCGGCCCGCCTCACGGTGGCCGGGCCGGCCGCATTACGGGGAAGGACGCACGTGCTGCTCGACACCTTCGGACGACAGGCCGTCGACCTGAGGGTCTCCCTCACGGACCGGTGCAACCTGCGCTGCACCTACTGCATGCCCGAGGAGGGCCTGCAGTGGCTCGCCAAGCCGGACCTGCTCACCGACGAGGAGATCGTCCGGCTGGTCACCACGGCCGTGCGCGACCTGGGCGTCCGCGAGGTCCGCTTCACCGGCGGCGAACCGCTGCTGCGCCCCGGGCTGGTCGCGATCGTGGCCGCCTGCGCGGAACTGGAACCGCGCCCCGAGCTCTCGCTGACCACCAACGGCATCGGACTGGCCCGCACCGCGACGGCGCTGCGCGAGGCCGGGCTCGATCGGGTCAACGTCTCGCTGGACACCCTCGACCCCGAGGTGTTCCACACCCTCACCCGCCGCCGGCGCCACCAGGACGTGGTGGACGGGCTGGCCGCCGCCGAGGCCGCCGGGCTGACGCCGGTGAAGCTGAACGCGGTGCTGATGCGCGGGGTCAACGACCACGAGGCGGCCGACCTGCTGGGCTGGTGCCTGGAGCGGGGCTACGAGCTGCGCTTCATCGAGCAGATGCCGCTGGACGCCCAGCACGGCTGGGACCGCAGCTCGATGGTCACCGCGGAGGAGATCCTCGGGCTGCTGCGCGCCCGCTTCACGCTCGCTCCGGAGCCGTCCGCCGGCCGGGGCGCGGCGCCCGCCGAGCGCTGGCTGGTGGACGGCGGACCGGGCCGGGTGGGCGTGATCGCCTCGGTCACCCGGCCGTTCTGCCGTGCCTGCGACCGCACCCGGCTGACCGCCGACGGCCAGGTGCGCAACTGCCTGTTCGCGACGGGGGAGACGGACCTGCGCACCGCGCTGCGCTCGGGCGCGGACGACGCCGAGCTGGCCGCGCTCTGGCGGGCCGCGATGTGGGGCAAGAAGGCCGGGGCCGGGATCGACGACCCGGAGTTCCACCAGCCCGAGCGGCCGATGTCCGCGATCGGCGGCTAGGCCGGGACCGGAGTGCCGGGCCGGGGGCCGGGCAGCGGTCGGGCCTAGGCGGGGTGCTAGGCCGGGGTGCTAGGCGGGGGTGCCGGGCTCCTCGGGGGCCCAGTCGGCGAAGGCGACGACCTCCTTGAGGAAGCCGCGCACGCTCAGGAACTGGGACAGGTGCTCGCGGTGCTCGTCGCAGGCGACCCAGGTCTTGCGGCGGTCCGGGGTGTGCAGCTTGGGGTTGTTCCACACCAGCACCCAGCCGGCGTCCGCCCGGCAGCCCTTGGCGGAGCAGGTCGGCGTCTGCGGGGTGTCCATCGGGCGGTCCTCGGGGATAGGCGGGAAGTCTGCACCGCCAGTCTGTCACGCCCGGTCGGGACGACCGGATCCGGGCATGGCGACGCCGGGCAGCCACGGGGGGAGCCGCCCGGCGTCGGTCCGTCGCTCCGACGGGGGATGCGGAGCGCGTACGCAGTATGTCACGCCAAGAGCCTCGGATGGGGAGGTCCTGCATGATTAATCTGAGGTTCTTTTGAGCTTTCGTCCAGCCGGAAATGGCTGAAGCGGGGTGAAACGGACGGTCAGTTCACGTCCTGTGAAGGATCGGTGGCAGCGGCCTTTGCCTCTCCTGTACCGGCAGTCGCACCCGCCCCACCCGTCCCACCGGGGCCCAGCATCAGGGGGGTGTCCAGCGGGATGTCGAAGGTGCTCGGCAGGCCCGGGGCCCGCTCCCGGCCCGCGTTGGCGATCAGCACCGCGAAGTACGGCAGCAGGACGGCGCCGGCCAGAGTCGCGAACGCCAGCCAGCGCTGGACGTCCCACAGCACCACCGAGAGCAGTACGCAGACCGTGCGGAGCAGCATCGAGATCACGTAACGGCGCTGGCGTCCCCGGACGTCCTCGCTGAGGCTGCTGCGCGCCCCCGTGATCCGGAAGACCTGCCCGTCGTCGGCGCTCTTGCCCATGTGTCCTACCGCCCTCGTCGCGCACCCGCGCGCCTGGCCGCGCGGCCTCCTCACGGTACGCCCGGGCGGTCGCGGCGACGAGGCCGGGTCGGGCGGACCCACCCGGTCGGGTGGGCGAAGGGCCTGTCCGGCGGAGCGGACAGGCCCTTCGGTCACCGCGTGCCGGGGCCCGTCCTCGAACCCCCCGCGTCACCCCGCAGGCGCGGGTCCGAAGACGGCTTCTAGGAGCGCCGGGAGAGGTACTGCGGGGGTACGGCGTCGGTGAGCCAGACGCCGTTGTCGCTGAGCCGGAACTCGTGGCCGGCCGCCGCCATCGCGGCCGCGTTCACCGTCAGCACCACCGGGCGGCCGTGCCGGGCGCCGACGCGGGTCGCCGTCTCGGTGTCGGCCGAGAGGTGGACGTCCCGGCGGGTCATCGGGCGCAGGCCCTCGCGGAAGATCGCCGCCAGGTGGCGGTCGGCGGTGCCGTGGTAGAGCACGTGCGGCGGTACGGCGGCGGCCAGACCGAGGTCGACCGCCACCGTGTGGCCCTGGTTGGCGCGGATGGAGAGTCCGTCCGCCGAGTAGCCGAAGCGGCGCTTGTTGTTGGTGGCCACGATGTGGTCCAGCTCGGCCCGGGTGAGCGGCCTGCCCTTCGCCGCGAGTGCGGCGAGCAGTTCGTCGATCCGGACCCAGCCGGAGCCGTCCAGTGTGATCCCCACCAGGCCGGGCTCGTGCCGCAGGATGCGCGACAGCGTCCTGCTCGATCCGACCAGCCGCTTCTCGTCCATCATGTCTCTCGTATCCCCCCGTCGGCCAGCGGCTAAGAGGCCTGGCTGACCGAACTCATGTTGAAGTCCGCGACACGCACGGGTGGCATCGCGGTGCGGGTGAAGTCGTCGCTGAACTCGCGGGGCAGGCAGCGTTCGGTGCGGCCCACCTCCGTGATCCGGCCGAGCAGGTCCACCGGGGACTCGTTGAACCGGAAGTTGTTGACCGCGCCGACGACCTGGCCGTTCTCCACCAGGTAGACGCCGTCGCGGGTGAGGCCGGTGAGCAGCAGCGTCGCCGGGTCCACCTCCCGGATGTACCAGAGGCAGGTGAGCAGCAGGCCGCGCTCGGTGCGCGCGATCATCTCGTCCAGGGTCGGCGCCGACTCCTGGTCGGCCGTCTCCAGGACGAGGTTGTCGACGGCCGGACGCACCGGCAGCCCGGTGAGCCCCGCCGAGTGGCGGCTGGTGATCAGGTCGTTCAGCACGCCCGCGCGGATCCAGTCGGTGGCGGCGATCGGCTCGCCGTTGTCGAAGACCGAGACGTCCCCGCCGGTGGAGTGCGTCAGCACGAACGGCGGGGCCTGCAGTCCGGGCTCCTGCGGGTCGGAACGCAGCGTCAGCGGCAGGCCGCTGAGCTTGTCGCCGATTCGGGTGCCCCCGCCGGGCTTGGAGAAGACCGTCCGGCCCTCGTGGGCGTCCCGGCCGCCGGAGGACCAGCTGAGGTAGACCATCAGGTCGGCGACGGCCGAGGGCGGCAGCAGCGTCTCGTAGCGGCCGGCCGGCAGGTCCACCTTGCGGGCGCCCCAGCCGAGGCGCTTGGTCAGCTCGGCGTGCAGGGCGGCGACGTCGATGTCGGTGAAGTCCTGCGTGGCGGCGCCGACCCAGGCCGAGCCGGACAGGTCGGCGGTCTTGGCGTTGAACTCGACCATGCCGGTGGGCTGGTCGTGGCGCAGCCGCAGGCCGGTGGAGCTGCCCAGGTAGCTGGAGGTCAGCTCGTGACGGGCGAAGCCGTACAGCAGCTCGCCCCGGGCGGCGGCGCGGGCGAAGGCCTCGCCGAGGGCCGGGCCGAAGGCGTCGAAGACCGCGACGGAGGTCTCCGCGGGCGGCTCGGTGAAGTCCGGGGAGGACGGCCGGTCGGCGACCAGGGGCTGGGCGTCCTCGGCCGGGCCGGCCGCGCGGGCGGCCTCCTCGGCGGCCCGCACCAGCTCCTCGACCTCCTCCGGGACGACGGCCTCGCGGGAGACCACGCCGGAGGCGGTGCCCTCGGCGCCGGCCACGGTGGCGATCACGGTCAGCCGGCGGCCGCGGGTGACGCCGTTGGTGGTCAGGGCGTTGCCGGCCCAGCGCAGGTTGGCGGTGGAGTCCTCGTCGGCGATCACCACGCAGCCGTCGGCGCGGGAGAGGCCGAGCGCCAGCTCGACGAGTTCGTGGGGCTGCATCGCGGTCATCAGTGACCCGCCTCCTGCTGGGTGTTGAGCACGTTGACGTTCCGGAACAGCGCCGACGGGCAGCCGTGGCTTACCGCCGCGATCTGGCCGGGCTGCGCCTTGCCGCAGTTGAAGGCGCCGCCGAGGACGTAGGTCTGCGGGCCGCCGACCGCCGCCATCGAGCCCCAGAAGTCGGTGGTGGTGGCCTGGTAGGCGAAGTCCTTGACCTGGCCCGCGAGTTCGCCGTTCTTGATGGCGTAGGCACGCTGGCCGGTGAACTGGAAGTTGTAGCGCTGCATGTCGATCGACCAGGAGCGGTCGCCGACGATGTACAGGCCGTTCTCCACCCCGGCGAACAGGCCCTCGGTGTCCGGGCCGTCGGCGGCGGGCCGGAGCGAGACGTTGGCCATCCGCTGCACCGGGACGTGCGCCGGGGAGTCCGCGAAGGCGCAGCCGTTGGAACGCTCGAAGCCCTTCAACTTGGCCATGCCGCGGTCCAGTTGGTAGCCGACCAGGACGCCGTCCCGGACCAGGTCCCAGGACTGGGTGGCGACGCCCTCGTCGTCGTAGCCGATGGTGGACAGGCCGTGCTCGGCGGTGCGGTCACCGGTGACGTGCATCAGGTCGGAGCCGTACCGGAGGGTGCCGAGCCCGTCGAAGGTCGCGAAGGAGGTGCCGGCGTAGGCGGCCTCGTAGCCGAGCGCACGGTCCAGTTCGGTGGCGTGGCCGATCGACTCGTGGATGGTCAGCCACAGGTTGGACGGGTCGATGACCAGGTCGTACAGGCCGGCCCGGACACTCGGGGCCTTCATCTTCTCGGCCAGCAGGACCGGCAGCTCGGCGAGTTCGGCGTCCCAGTCCCAGCCGGTGCCGGTCAGGTACTCGAAGCCGCGGCCGACCGGCGGGGCCAGGGTGCGCATCGAGTCGAAGGCGCCGGTGCGCTCGTCCACCGAGGTGGCCGAGAGCGTGGGGTGCAGCCGGACCCGCTGCTGGGTGGTGACGGTGCCCGCGGTGTCCGCGTAGAACTTGTTCTCCTGGACGGTCAGCAGGCTCGCCTGGACGTGCGAGACGCCCTCGGCGGCCAGCAGCCGCGAACTCCACTCGGCGAGCAGCGCCGTCTTCTCCGCGTCCGGCACCTCGAACGGGTTGACCTCGTAGGAGGAGACCCAGGTGACGTCCCGGTGCACCGGCTCCTCGGCCAGCTCGACGCGCTCCGTGGATCCGGCTGCCCGGCTGATCCCTCCGGAGAGCCGGGCCACCGCGACGGCCTGTTCGGCGACCTTCGCCGCTGCCGCGGTGGTGAGGTCGACACCGGCCGCGAAGCCCCAGGCGCCGTCGAGCAGCACCCGGACGGCGAAGCCCAGCTGCACGCTGTCGGAGGTGCCCGCCGGGCGGGCGTCGCGCAGCCGCCAGGAGGCGCTGCGGACCCGCTCCAGGCGGAAGTCGGCGTGCGAGGCGCCGAGTTCACGGGCCCGGGTGAGGGCGGCGTCGGCGAGGGACCGCAGCGGGTAGGCGAGGAACAGCGGGTCGACGGCGCGCCCGTGCGGCGCGCCGGAGCGATCCGCCGGAGGGATCGGAGGCAATCGGGCTCCCAGGTCGTGGAGGGCAGGGGTGCGGCGCCACAGGGGCGCCCGCACCGCATCATTTCCCGTCCACCGGGTTCCCGGCCAGCGCATTTCGTCCGGTGCGCCGCGGGGGGGGGGGGCGCGCCCGGGCCCCCCCCCCCCCCGCCCCGCGGGGCGGGGGGGCCCCCCGGGGGGGGTGTTAGACA
>NZ_JBHWBZ010000018.1:121234-127705 GCF_042735475.1 Kitasatospora sp. NPDC059577
ACTCTTCCCCCGCCCCGGGGTGCCCCCCCCCGCCTCCCGCGCGGGGGGGCGGGGGGGGCGGCCGGGGGGGGGGGCCCCCCCCCCCCGCCCGCGCCGGGCGTCGCGGGACCCTCCGGAGGGCCTTCGCGAGCCCCCGGCGGGGTCCCGGAGAGCGCCCTGGTGGTGGGCCTGATGGGGGCCTGGTGGGGGGCCGTCAGCCGACGGACTCCCACCAGCCGTCGAGCTCGGGCGGGTTGTCGACGTCCACCCGCTCGCCGGGGCGAGGCACGGCCAGCGGGACGGCGTGCTCCTTGGCCTCCTTCACCAGCCGCTCGACCGGCTCGGCCCACGGGTGCAGGCCGAGGTTGAAGGTGCACCAGTGGACGGGCACCAGCAGGCCGGCGGAGAGGTCCCGGTGGGCGAGGACGGCGTCCTCGGGGGTCATGTGGATGTCGGCCCAGGCCGCGTCGTAGGCGCCGATCTGGACCAGCGCGGCGTCGAACGGGCCGTGCCGCTCGCCGATCCTGGCGTAGCCCTCGAAGTAGCCGGAGTCTCCGGTGTAGAAGACCTTGCGGTTCGGGCCGGCGATCACCCAGGAGCCCCAGAGGGTGGTGTTGCGGGTCAGGCCGCGGCCGGAGAAGTGGTGCGCCGCGGTCAGGGTGAGCACCAGCTCGCCCAGGTTGCAGGTCTCGTCCCAGTCCAGCTCGATGATGCGGTGTTCCGGGACGCCCCAGCGGCGCAGGTGGGCGCCGATGCCGAGCGGCACCGCGAAGGGGGCGGACTGGCTGCGCACCAGGCGCTTGACCGTGGCCATGTCCAGGTGGTCGTAGTGGTCGTGCGAGATCAGTACCGCGTCGACCGGCGGCAGCTCCTCCAACTCGACCGGCACCGGGTGCAGCCGCTTGGGGCCGAGGTGCGCGGCGGGGGAGCAGCGGTCGCTCCAGATCGGGTCGAGCAGCACCCGGAAGCCCTCGACCTCGACGAGCACGGAGGCGTGCCCGTACCAGGTGATCTCCACGCCCTCGGCGGCCGGACCGGGCGGGGTGGCGGGACGGACGGTCGGCACCGGGTGGGCGGGGACGCGGCCCTCGCGCTCGAACAGCATCCGGCGGGCGGTGGCGCCGTCGAAGCCCGGGGCCCCCGAGGTGCGGGCGAGGGTCGAGGGCGCGTTGTGGAAGACGCCGTCGCGGTACTGCGGGGAGTTGCGCACCCGCTCCTCGCGGTCTCCGTCCGGCCGGCGGCCGAACGCCGCCGGCAGGTCGCGCAGCGCCCAGGCCGCAGCGCCCAGGCCGGCCGCCAGGGCGGTGAGGGTCAGCAGTCGTCCGCGTCGGGGGGTGCTCCCCGGCCGTGCCTTGGTCATCCGCTCTGCCTTCGTCGCTCGCCGGAATTGGTCGGGGTGAACCGTACGACAGGTCCCCGGCCGGCCCCCACCACGGGGCAACGGGTGCGGCCGCCCGTGTTGTTCCCGCACAGTGGCCCCGATCCGGGCCCGGCCGGGGCCTGGGCGGTGTCGCCGGGCCGGGCCGGAGAGGCGGGGGCGGGTTGTCGGATTGCGACAGTTCCTTCGGTGCGGCGCTGTGGGAGCCCGATGCGCCGCCACCGTCGACCGCCCGATAGCGTCACACTGCGTACGCATTCCGACGTACGCGCTCACACACGGAGAGAGGTGGATCGTTGAGCCGCTCGGTTCTCGTCACCGGAGGAAACCGGGGCATCGGCCTCGCGATCGCCCAGGCCTTCGCCGAGGCGGGCGACAAGGTCGCCATCACCAGCCGCTCGGGCGAGGTGCCCGAGGCCCTGGAGAAGTACGACGTCCTCGCGGTCCGCTGTGACATCACGGACGCCGCGCAGGTCGACGCCGCCTTCACCGAGATCGAGCAGAAGCACGGCGCGGTCGAGGTGCTGGTCGCCAACGCGGGCATCACCAAGGACACCCTGCTGCTGCGCATGTCGGAGGAGGACTTCACCTCCGTCGTCGACACCAACCTGACCGGCACCTTCCGTGTGGTCAAGCGCGCCTCCAAGCTGATGATGCGCGCCAAGAAGGGCCGTGTCGTCCTGATCTCGTCCGTGGTGGGCCTGTCCGGCTCGCCGGGCCAGGCCAACTACGCCGCCTCCAAGGCCGGCCTGGTGGGCTTCGCCCGGTCGCTGGCGCGCGAGCTCGGCCCGCGCAACATCACCGTCAACGTGGTCGCCCCCGGCTTCGTCGACACCGACATGACCGCCGTGCTCAGCGACGAGCGCCGCGCGGAGATCGTCGCGGGCGTGCCGCTGGGCCGCTACGCGGCGCCCGCCGAGGTCGCGTCCACCGTGCGGTTCCTCGGGTCGGACGAGGCCGCGTACATCACCGGAGCCGTCATTCCCGTCGACGGCGGATTGGGCATGGGTCACTGATCATGAGTGGAATCCTCGAAGGCAAGCGGATCCTGATCACCGGCGTGCTGATGGAGTCCTCCATCGCGTTCCACACCGCCAGGCTCGCGCAGGAGCAGGGCGCGGAGATCATCCTCACCGCCTTCCCGCGCCCGAGCCTGACCGAGCGGATCGCCAAGAAGCTGCCGCACCCGGTCAAGGTGCTGTCGCTGGACGTCTCCAACCCGGAGGACCTGGCGGGCATCGCCGACCAGGTCCGCGAGACCCTGCCGACCCTGGACGGCATCGTCCACTCGATCGGCTTCGCCCCGCAGGACGCGCTGGGCGGCAACTTCCTGGACACCCCGTGGGAGTCCGTGGCCACCGCGATGCACGTCTCGGCGTACTCGCTGAAGTCGCTGACCATGGCGCTGCTGCCGCTGATGCAGGACGGCGGCTCGGTCGTCGGCCTCACCTTCGACGCGCAGTACGCGTGGCCGCAGTACGACTGGATGGGCCCGGCCAAGGCCGCCCTGGAGTCGACCAACCGCTACCTGGCCCGCTACCTGGGCTCGCGGGACATCCGCTGCAACCTGATCTCGGCGGGCCCGATCGGCTCGATGGCCGCCAAGTCCATCCCGGGCTTCGGCGACCTGGCCGACACCTGGAACCACCGCTCCCCGCTGAAGTGGGACCTGAGCGACCCGGAGCCGGCCGGCCGCGGTGTCGTCGCGCTGCTGTCGGACTGGTTCCCGAAGACCACCGGCGAGATCGTCCACGTCGACGGTGGTCTGCACGCCATCGGCGCCTGACGCCCCGCCCGTACGCCGCTGCCCGGCACCCCTCCCGCAGGGGGTGCCGGGCAGCGGCGTTCCCGCGTTCCCCCGGGGCTCAGGACTCGGCGGTCGCGCAGGCGCCGATGGCGCGGCCGGCCTCGACCGAGGCGCGCTGGGCGTCGCCGGCCCGGATGGCGTCCAGGATCGTGTCGTGGCCGATGTAGCGCTCGGCGATCAGCTCCGGGCCGACGTCGTGCCGCAGGTGCGCGCGGGTGACCTCGCCGAGGTCGGCGTAGACGGCGAGCAGCACGTCGTTGTGGGCGGCCGCGACCACGGCCTGGTGGAAGGCGGCGTCGGCCTGGACGAAGTCCTCGGCGTCACCGGAGTGCCAGGCGCCCTCCCGGCGGGCCAGGGCGCCGTCCAGCAGCTCCAGGTCGCGCCCGGTGCGGCGCTGGGCGGCCAGGCCGGCCGCCGAGGTCTCCAGTGCCGCCCGCAGCTCGGCGACCTGCGCCTGGTCGGCGTCGGCGAAGCGGCGGTGCATCACCCCGGCCAGTTCGCTGGTGGCCAGCACGTAGGTGCCGGAGCCCTGGCGGATGTCGAGCAGGCCGTTGTGGGCGAGGGCGCGGACGGCCTCGCGCACGGTGTTGCGCGCGACGCCCAGCTGCTCGACCAGGGCGGCCTCGGTGGGGATGCGCGAGCCCACCGGCCACTCCCCGGAGGTGATCTGGGCGCGCAGCTGGGCGATCACCTGGTCGGACAGCGGGGTGCGCCTCGGCGAGGACAGCGCCACGGGGACTCCTTGCGACTACGGCTCGGGGCGGCCTGGGTGGAACGTGGCCGTCGGATGAACGGTCGGCACATCATGCCAATTCCAGGGTGCATCAATTCATCCCATCATTCTATGATGGCGCACATGCCCGCAGCAGAGACCACCGCTTCCCCGTGGAACCAGGCCAGGCCGCAGACCGAGCGGCCCGCCGACCCCGCCCCTTCCACCTCCTCCTCCACCGGCCGCCCGGGTTGGCTGTTCGCCGTCGCGATCGCCGCCGCCGCCTTCAACCTGCGCCCCGTGGTCACCAGCCTCGGGCCGCTGCTCGACCAGGTCCGAGCCGACCTCGGGATGAACCCGACCCTCGCCGGACTGCTCACCGCGGTCCCCTCGCTGTGCTTCGGGCTGTTCGGCTTCGCCGCACCCACGATGGCCCGGCGGATCGGCCCGATCGCGGTGATCACCGCGGGCATGGCCGCGATCACCGCGGGCGTGCTGGCCCGCTCCTTCGCCGGCGGCACCGGGGTGTTCCTGCTGCTGACCGCGCTCGCCCTGGCCGGCGTGGCCGTCTCCAACGTGCTCATCCCGGTGGTCATCAAGCGCTACTTCCCGGAGAAGGTCGGCCCGATGATCGGCCTGTACTCCATGGCGCTGTCCGCCGGCACCGCGCTGGCCGCCGCCGTCACCGTGCCGCTGACCGCCTCCCTCGGCGGCGACTGGCGCTTCGGCCTGGGCATCTGGGCGGGCCTCGGCGCCCTGGCCCTGCTGCTCTGGCTGCCGGTGCTGATCACCAGGCGCGAGCGCGGCGAGCGGGCGGGCGGCGCCGCCGTCCCCGCCAAGCTGCCGATCACCCGCAGCCGCACGGCCTGGGCGCTGGCCTGCTTCTTCGGCCTCCAGGCCACCGGTGCCTACGTGGTGATGGGCTGGCTGCCGAAGATCTTCCAGGACGCCGGCATCGACAAGGGCACCTCCGGGGTGCTGCTCGCCGTGACCATGGTGATCGGCGTGCCGGTCTCCTTCGTCCTGCCCAACCTGGCCGCCCGCCGCGGCGACCAGCGGCTGTTCGTGGTCGTGCTGGCCTCCTGCGGCATCGCCGGGTACGCCGGGTTGGCACTGGCCCCGGCCGGTGCGCCGTGGGTCTGGGCGGTCCTGGTGGGCCTGTCCAACTGCGCCTTCCCGCTGGTGCTGACGATGATCGGGCTGCGCGCCCGGACCTCGGGCGGGGTGGCGCAGCTGTCCGCCTTCGCCCAGGGCGTCGGCTACCTGATCTCCATCCCGGGCCCGATCCTGATCGGCCGGATCTACCAGGTCACCGGCGAGTGGTACGGGCCGCTGGGCTTCCTGGCGCTGCTGCTGGTGCCGCAGATGCTGTTCGGCCTGCGGGCCGCGATGGCCCGGCACATCGAGGACGAGGCGGTCCGCCCGGCGGAGCCGGTCAAGGCCTGACCCCCGGGCCCGGCGTCGAGCGGCCGGGGCCCGGGGTGGTCGGCCGGGGTGCGGTCGCCCGGGGCGGTCGGCCGGGGCGCGGAGTGTCCGGGGTGCCGGAGGTCAAGGGCCGGCTGCGAAGGTCAAGGGCCGGCCAAGGCGGCGGGGGCGCCGCAGGACGGGCGTGTTCGGGGTGGGAGAATTCCCGACATGCCCGTTCTCGACCCGAACCCGACCGACGGCCGCAAGCAGCTCGGCCGTATCGCCCTGGCCTTCGGCGCCATCGTGGTGCTGGTGGCGGTCATCGCCTCCGTCGCCACCTCGATGGGCTGACGACCGTCCGGTCCGGTGACCGCTGGGCCGTCCGCCTGGCGGCCGTCCGAGCCGACGGCCGTCCGACCGCCGTCCGACGTCCCGGTGGACGGGCCATGATGGCACCCGACACCCGGGGGAGTGGCGGCAACCGGGAGCATCGCGCCACCCGGCGGCTTTTCTGCCAAGCTTGCTGGGTATGAGCGCCGACACGCCCCGCAGGATCATCGTTCTCCGTCATGCCAAGGCCGACTGGCCGAACGGCGTGGACGACCATGAGCGGCCGCTGGCCGACCGGGGCCGCCACCAGGCCCCGGACGCCGGCCGCTGGCTGGTCGACTCCGGCATCAACCCCGACTACGTGCTCTGCTCCACGGCCCTGCGCACCCGCGAGACCTGGAAGCTGGCGGCGCACGAGCTGCCCAAGCGGGCTCGCAAGACGGTGTACGAGGACCGGATCTACGAGGCCAGCCCCGGTGAGATCATCGCCGTCCTCCACGAGACCCCGGAGGAGTACGCGGACGTGGTGCTGGTCGGCCACAACCCCGGCGTGCTGGGCCTGACCCAGGTGCTGGCCGGGGACGCGGGCGACCGGGACGCGCTGGAGCGGCTGCGGCTCGGCGGCTTCCCGACGGCGGCGATCGCGGTGCTCAGCTTCGGCGGCTCGTGGAAGGGCGTCGAACCGGGCGTGGCCGAGCTGGTCTCGTACTACACGCCGCAGGACTGACCGGAAACGTACGGGAGGGGGGGGGGGGTGAGGGGGCGGCGCCCCCCCCCCGCGAGACCCGGGGCCCCCGGGGGGGGCCCGGCCGGGGGGGGGTGCCCGAGCCCCCCGGGGGGGCCCCCGGGGACCACAGC
>NZ_JBHWBZ010000018.1:127715-144264 GCF_042735475.1 Kitasatospora sp. NPDC059577
TCTGGGGGCGCCCCCGGGGGGGGGGCGGGGGTGTCCCTCAACACCCCCGCGCGGACCGCCCCTAACCGGGGGGGGGGGGGGCGGGGCCCCCGGTCCGCGCGCCCCTCCCGTACGTCCGCAGGCCTCCTCGGGCGGGCCCTGCCGGGTCTGTCGTCCAGTCGCCGCCGGTGACGCCCTCGGTGCACGACGGCGGGCGGTCGCCCGGCCCCGGTCACCCGGCCCCGGTCACTCGTCCTCGGTCGGGGTGCCGTGCAGCGCGTCGGCCGCCTCGACCTCCTCGCGGGTGATGCCCAGCAGGTACAGCACGGTGTCCAGGAACGGCACGTTCACCGCAGTGTCGGCCGCCTCGCGCACCACCGGCTTGGCGTTGAACGCCACCCCGAGCCCGGCCGCGTTCAGCATGTCCAGGTCGTTGGCGCCGTCGCCGATCGCCACCGTCTGCTCCAGCGGCACCTTCGCCTGCTCGGCGAAGCGGGCCAGCCAGCGGGCCTTGCCGGCCCGGTCCACGATCTCGCCGACCACCCGGCCGGTGAACCTGCCGTCCACCACCTCCAGGGTGTTGGCCGCCGCGAAGTCCAGCCCCAGCTGCTCCACCAGGTGGTCGGTGACCTGGGTGAACCCGCCGGACACCACCGCGACCTGGAAGCCGAGGCGCTGCAGCGTGCGGATCAGGGTGCGCGCCCCCGGCGTGAAACGGACCTCCGCGCGGACCTTCTCGGTCACCGAGGCGTCCAGCCCGGCCAGCAGCGCCACCCGGGCGTGCAGCGACTCGGCGAAGTCCAGCTCGCCGCGCATCGCCGCCGCCGTCACCTCGGCGACCTGCTCCTCGCAGCCCGCGTGGGCGGCGAACAGCTCGATCACCTCGTCCTGGATGAGCGTGGAGTCGACGTCCATGACCACCAGGCGCTTGGCCCGGCGCTCCAGCCCGGACGCCACCACCGCGACGTCCACCCGCTGGGTGGCCGCCTCCTGCGCGAGCTCGGCCCGCAGCTCCTCGGTGGCCACACCGGAGACGGCCAGCTCGACCGCCGTCACCGGGTACTTGGCGAGCCGGAAGACACGGTCGATGTTGCCGCCCGCCGCGGTGATCCGGGAGGTCAGCGCGGAGACGGCGGCGGCGGTCAGCGGGTGGCCGAGCACGGTGACGTGCGAACGGCCCTCGCGGCGCGGCCGGTTGTCGCCGATGCCGGAGAGGATCTCGGCCTGGAGCTTCTGCTCGTCCGCCCAGCGGTGGACGGTGGACCGCAGTCCGCCCTCGGCACCGGCCGCGGGGGGTGGGGTGACCAGGGCGCACAGCGTGATGCGGCCACGGGTCACGACCTGCTCGATGTCGATGACGTCGACGCCGAATCCGGCCAGCGTCGCGAAGAGGCCGGCGGTGATGCCGGGGCGGTCCTTGCCGAACACCTTGACGAGCAGGGTGCGCTCGTCCGCGGTCCGGGGCTGGGCGGCGGGGAGGGGCTCAGCGGCCAGGGGCGATGCGTTCATGGTGTGTCCCACGCTACCCGTCGGCGGGTGGCCCGAGGGCACCCGTCCCACCTCGCGGGACGCCGCGGGCCCGCGCTCCGGTAGCAGCCTGGTCACAGTCACCCGGGGTGACTTTCATCGGCGGTCGACGGGCTGGAATGATTCCCCCCGTCAGTCACAGGAACATCGCACCCCGGCCGGGGGCCACAATTCGGGGGAACCGAGAGAGCGGGGCAGGCGCGCAGTGCCGCAACTCGTCATTGAGATCAACGGACAGCAGCGGACTCTGGAGCCCGGGCGGTCCTACACCATCGGGCGCAACCCGCAGTCGGACTTCCCGTTCGACGACGCCAGGGTCTCCTGGCACCACGGGACCATGAGCTTCAACGGCAGTGGTTGGCAGCTGGACGACCACGGCAGCACCAACGGGACGTACGTGGCCGGAGCCCGCACCATGCAGGCCCAGTTGTTCCCCGGAGCCGTCGTCAACCTGGGCAACCCGGAGAACGGCCCCCGGCTCGGCTTCTCCGCGCCCGCGCACGCCGCCCCGCACGCCACCCCGATGCACGAGGCCGCCACCAGCCGCGGCCCGGTGCCGCAGCCGCAGCAGCCGGGCTGGCAGCAGCAGGACCCGTACCAGCAGCCGCCGCAGCAGCAGGCCTGGGCCGGTCAGCCGCAGGCCCAGCAGCCCTTCCCGCAGCAGCAGTACGCGCCGCAGCCCCAGCAGGGCGGTTTCCCGCAGGACCAGGGTTTCCCGCAGGACCAGGGTTTCCCGCAGCAGCAGGGTTTCCCGCAGTCCCAGCCGCAGCCGCAGTCGCAGCACGGTGGTGGCGGCCCGCAGCCGACCATCATCCGCAGCCTGACCTCGGGCATGAACACCGTCCGGATCGGTCGCGCGCTCGACAACGACATCGTGGTGTCCGACCTCCAGGTCTCCCGCCACCACGCCGAGCTGCGCCAGCTCCCGGACGGCCGTTACGAGATCGTCGACCTCGGCAGCCACAACGGCATCTTCCTCAACGGCCAGCGGGTGCAGCGTCAGCTGATGGGCCCGCAGGACCGGCTGACCGTCGGCCACTCCGGCTTCGTGCTGGTCGGCGACCAGCTGCAGGAGTTCGTCGACACCGGCGCGGTCTCCTTCTCCGCCCGCCACCTGACCGTCGAGGTCGAGCACAAGGGCGCCAAGAAGGTCCTGCTCAACGACGTCAGCTTCGGCGTCCCGGAGAAGTCCCTGGTCGCGGTCATCGGCCCGTCCGGCTCCGGCAAGTCGACCCTGCTGCGCGCCCTCACCGGCTACCGCCCCGCCGACCGCGGCGAGGTGCTGTACGACGGGCGCAACCTCTACAAGCAGTTCGCCGAACTCCGTTCCCGCATCGGCCTGGTGCCGCAGTCGGAGATCCTGCACCGCGAACTCACCGTCCGGAAGGGCCTCAAGTACGCGGCCCGGCTGCGCTTCCCCGGTGACACCGAGGCCCGCGAGCGCGACGCCCGGATCGACGAGGTGCTGTACGAGCTGCGCCTGGACAAGCGCGCCGACAACAAGATCACCGCGCTCTCCGGCGGCCAGCAGAAGCGCGTCTCGGTCGCCCTGGAGCTGCTCACCAAGCCGTCGCTGATCTTCCTGGACGAGCCCACCTCGGGCCTCGACCCGGGCATGGACCGCGAGGTCATGCAGATGCTGCGCGGCCTCGCCGACGACGGCCGCACGATCCTGGTCGTCACCCACTCGGTGGCCGAACTCGCGCTCTGCGACCGGCTGCTGGTGATGGCGCCGGGCGGCGCGGTGGCCTACTTCGGCCCGCCGGACGAGGCGCTGCACTTCTTCGGGTACGAGACCTGGGCGGACGTCTTCCAGGCCTTCGAGAACTACCCGGAGCACGACTGGGCCGGCCGCTACCGCGGCTCGGTGCACTACCAGCAGTACTCCGCGCCCACCGTCGAGGCGGGCGAGGTCCAGCACGTGCAGGTGGCCCAGGAGGCCGTCAAGCCGCCGAAGCCGCAGAGCTGGGGCTCCCAGCTGTGGACCCTGATGCGGCGCTACATGTCCGTGCTCGCCTCGGACCGCGGCTTCCTCGCCCTGTCGGTGCTGCTGCCCGCGGTCATCGGCGCGGTCAGCGTGCTGATCCCCAACGCACCGGGGCTCGCGCCGAACCCGAAGTCGCAGCTGGGGCTGAACAGCGGAGCCGCGACGATCCTCCTGATCCTGGCGATCGGGGCCTGTTTCTCCGGCGCCGCCAACTCCGTCCGAGAACTGATCAAGGAACGGGCGATCTACGAACGGGAACGGGCCACCGGGCTCTCCCGGTCGGCGTACATGATGTCCAAGATCATCGTGCTGGGCTTCTTCAGCGTGATCCAGGGCGCCATCATCTCCGCCGTCGGCTTCCTGCCGCGCAAGCTCCCCGAGCACGGCCTGATCGTCAAGAACCTGCCGATCATCGAGATGACCATCGGCATGATCCTGCTGAGCTTCGCCGCGATGATGTTCGGCCTGATGATCTCCGCGCTGGTGAAGACCGCCGAGAAGACCATGCCGCTGCTGGTCATGTTCGCCATCGTCCAGGTCGTCTTCACCGGCTGCCTCTTCCAGATCTTCGGCAAGCCCGGTCTGGAGCAGGTCGCCTGGCTGATGCCGGCCCGCTGGGGCACCGGCATGGTCTCCACCACGCTCGACCTGTCCAAGCTCATGGGCCCCTGGAACAAGGACTTCCAGCACCCGGACTACGACCCGCTGTGGAAGCACGCGGTGGCCCAGTGGTCGATCGACGCGGGCGTGCTGATCGTGATCTCGATCCTCATCGGCGTCCTCGTCACCCGGCTCCAGCGCCGGCACGAGCCCGAGGTCATGCAGAAGGGCTGAGCCCGCAGGGGCCGAGCCCGTCCTGAACCGCCGAGGGGCGGCTCTCCCGAACGGGAGGGCCGCCCCTCCGCCGTTCGCCCGCCCGCTCCGACCGACCGTTTGCCCGTTTGCCCGTTCGCCCGGCTCCGGACCGCCCGCCCACCCCCGGACCGGAGGACCGCCCGCCCGGCTCCGGTCGGGCCCAGCGGCCTAGGTCCCCGGACGCGGCGGTAGCTTGGCGGTATGCCCAGCACCACCGGAGACCCCCTGGCCCACCGCGGCCCGCTGCCCGCCTGCGACCCGTGCCTGTCCGGGATCGAGGCCGTCAGCCAGGCGCTGCTCGCGATGAGCCGGCACCTGGAGGTCCGCGAGGTGCTGCGCCGCATCACCGCCTCCGCCCGGGAACTGCTCGGCGCCGAGTACGCGGCCCTCGGCGTGCCCGACGACCACGGCGGCTTCGCCCAGTTCGTGGTCGACGGCGTCACCGACGAGCAGTGGCGGGCCATCGGCCCGCTGCCCCGCCAGCACGGCGTGCTCGCCGCGATGCTGCACGAGACCGGGCCCACCCGCCTCGCCGACGTCCGCCGGGCACCCGCCTTCGGCGGCTGGCCCTCCGCCCACCCCGAGATGGACGCCTTCCTCGGCATGCCGATCCTGGACACCGACGCGGCCGAGGACGAGCCGCAGGTGATGGGCGTCATCTTCCTCGCCAACAAGCGCGGCGGCGGCCTCTTCACCGATCACGACGAGGAACTGCTGCGGATCCTCGCCGCGCACGCCGCCCTCGCCCTGTCCAACGCCCGGCTGTACGAACGCAGCCGCGAACTCACCCTGGCCGGCGAGCGCGCCCGGATCGCGCACGACCTGCACGACGCCGTCTCGCAGAAGCTCTTCTCCCTGCGCCTCACGGCCAAGGCCGCCGCCAAGCTCGTCGACCGCGACCCGGCCCGGGCCCGCGCCGAACTCGCCGAGGTCGCCCGGCTGGCCGCCGAGGCCGCCGACGAACTGCGCGCCGTCGTCGTGGAACTGCGCCCCGCCGCCCTGGAGGAGGACGGACTGAGCGCCACCCTCGCCTCCCAGGTGCAGGTCCTCGACCGGGCGCACACCGCCGACGTCGCCTTCGCCGCCGACGGCGTCCGCGCCCTGCCGCCGGCCCAGGAGGCCGCGCTGCTGCGGGTCGCCCAGGAGGCGCTGCACAACGCGCTGCGCCACTCCGGGGCCGGCCGGGTCACCGTCACGCTGGCCGGGACGGCCGCGCGCGGCGCCGTGCTGCGGGTGCGCGACGACGGGCACGGCTTCGATCCCGAGTCCGTGCGCCGGGCCGGCCGCCACCTCGGCCTGGCCTCGATGCGCGACCGCGCGGCCGCCGTCGGCGGCACGCTCACCCTGGAGTCGGCCCCCGGCCGGGGGACGCTCGTCGAGATGGAGGTCCCCGGTGCCTGAGAGCACACCGTCGATCCGCGTCCTGCTGGTCGACGACCACCAGGTGGTCCGGCGCGGACTGCGCACCTTCCTGGAGGTCCAGGACGACATCGAGGTGGTCGGGGAGGCCGCCGACGGGGCGGAGGGCGTCGAACGGGCCCGCGAACTGGACCCCGACGTCGTCCTGATGGACCTCAAGATGCCCGGCGTCGACGGGATCGAGGCGCTGCGCACCCTCAAGAGCGAGGGCAGCCGGGCCCGGATCCTGATCGTCACCAGCTTCACCGAGCACCGCACGATGGTCCCCGCGCTGAGGGCCGGCGCCGCCGGGTACGTCTACAAGGACGTGGACCCGGAGGCGCTGGCCGGGGCGATCCGCTCGGTGCACGCCGGCCACGTGCTGCTCCAGCCGGAGCTGGCCGAGGCCCTGCTCTCCGACGAGGGCCCGCGCGCCCCGCAGGGCCGCGGCGGCACCCTCACCGAGCGCGAGCGCGAGGTGCTCGGCCACATCGCCGACGGCCGCTCCAACCGGGAGATCGCGCGCAGCCTGCACCTGTCGGAGAAGACCGTGAAGACCCACGTCTCCAACATCCTGATGAAGCTGGACCTCGCCGACCGCACCCAGGCCGCGCTCTGGGCCGTCCGCAACGGGGAGGCCCGCGAGGCCGCGCCGCGGGCGTGACGGGCCGGCGGGCCGTGCCCGGGGGTCGGTTTCCGGCCAGCTACGGGAGCGGCGGTCCCGCGTACGGCGGTGGCCCGTCCCGCGAGCCCTCAGCGGGCCTCGCGCTCGTCCACCAGGGCGTTGTAGGCGGCCACCTGGGCCCGCCGGGCGGTGCGCCGCAGCGGGGCCAGGACGGACTGCCGCGCGGCCATCTCGGAGGCGCTGACGGCCCCGCCGTGGCCGCCGGAGGCGATCGACAGCAGCGCGGACACCTGGCGGGCCGACTCCAGCACCCGGACGGCGCGCGGCGGGTACCCGGGCGCGAGCAGTTCGGCGTGCCCGCGGCGGCGGTACGCCTCCAGGGCGCGGACGGTCTCCGGCCCGGCACCGGCCACGTCGAGCCGGGTGAGCAGCACGGTGGCCTCGCGCAGCCCGTCCGCCAGCTCGCGTTCGGCCTCGTGCAGCGACGGCACGTCCGCCGGCGGTGTGTCGTTCACCTCGCCGCAGCGCCACAGCACGGTCGCCGAGCGGTCCCCGGCCGGTCCGAACACCTCGACCTCCGGCACCAGCCCGAGCGGCGCCCCCACCGCCAGGACGGCCTCGCCCGCGGCCATGGCGCGCTCGTTGAACGGCGCCGGGCCGGTCAGTCCCAGCGGGTGCCCGGCCGACGGCAGCGCGAGGCGCAGGCCCGTCACGCCCAGCACCCGCAGCCGCCCGAGCGCCCAGGTCAGCCCGTGCCGCTCGTCCGGCCCGTCCCCGGGCAGCCCGGTCACCCGGTGGCCCTCGTCGGCGCCCAGTACGGCCGCGGCGGCGTTGTCGGGCGGTACCAGGCCCGCCAGCAGGGCGTTGCCCCAGGCGGCCAGACGCCCCGAACGGGGCTCTTCGTACGGATTGTCGGCAGGAGTCGCGAGCATCCGGCCAGCCTACGGAATCGGCGGTCATCCGCGTGGCGTAGGTTTGCCCATGCGTGTGCGGCGCACCCACCCCGTGCCCACCGGCTGCCGGAGTCGGCGTGCCGCCCGCACCGACGGCCGAGAATCTTGTTTTTTGGGGAAGGCATAGGCATGAGCGACGTGCTGGAGCTGGTGGACGTATCCGTGGTCCGGGAGGGGCGCGCGCTGGTCGACCAGGTCTCGTGGTCCATCTCCGAGGGTGAGCGCTGGGTCATCCTGGGCCCGAACGGCGCCGGCAAGACCACCCTGCTGCAGATCGCCTCCTCCTACCTGTTCCCGACCTCGGGCAAGGTCAGCGTGCTGGGCGAGAAGCTGGGCGAGGTCGACGTCTTCGAGCTGCGTTCCCGGATCGGCCTGGCCGGCGCCGCCATGTTCGACAAGCTGCCGGCCGAGCAGACCGTGCTGCAGACCGTGCTCACCGCCGCCTACGGCATGACGGTCAGCTGGCAGGAGAGCTACGAGCAGTCGGACGAGTCCCGCGCCCTCGCGCTGCTCGACCGCCTCGGGATGTCCAACCTCACCGGCCGCAAGTTCGGCACCCTCTCCGAGGGCGAGCGCAAGCGCACCCTGATCGCCCGCGCCCTGATGACCGACCCGGAGCTGCTGCTGCTCGACGAGCCCGCGGCCGGCCTGGACCTCGGCGGCCGCGAGGACCTGGTCCGCCGGCTCGGCGCGCTCGCCCAGGACGAGTTCGCGCCGGCGATGGCGATGGTCACCCACCACGTCGAGGAGATCGCGCCGGGCTTCACCCATGTCCTGATGATCCGCCAGGGCAAGGTGCTCACGGCCGGCCCGATCGACACCGAGCTGACCGCCCGTAACCTCTCCAAGTGCTTCGGCCTGCCGCTCACCCTGGAGCGCCACGGCGACCGCTGGTCGGCCCAGGGCCTGCCGCTGGGCTGAGGCCCCGTCCGCCCCTCCCCGCCCCTCCGTCACCCGTCCCGGCGCGCTCGCCGTGCCCGTCCTCCGGAAGGCCGTCGGAACCGGTCGCACGTGCGACCGGTTTCCGCCCCTCGACCTGCGGGAACTGTCCGCCTCGAAGGCCTTCGCTCCCTAGGATGGACGTGTGGACAGCTGGATCTGGTGGCTCCTGGCCGCCGCGGCGCTCGGCATACCGCTGGTACTCACCGCGATGCCGGAGTTCGCCATGTTCGCGGTCGGAGCGCTGGCCGCCGCCGGCGTGGCCGGACTGGGCGGGGGAGTGGTCCTGGAGACCGCCACCTTCCTCGTGGTCTCGGTCGCGCTCGTGGCCTTCGTCCGCCCGATCGCCTACCGGCAGCTGCAGAAGGGCCCGCACATCAAGATGGGCATCGAGGCGCTGCACGGCGCCACCGCGGTCGTCGCGGAAACCGTCGACGGGGAGGGCGGCCGGATCAAGCTGAACGGCGAGATCTGGTCGGCCCGCGCGCTCCACCCGGACCAGGTCTACCGGCCCGGGCAGCAGGTCGACGTCGTCGAAATCCAGGGCGCGACCGCCCTGGTCGTCTAGGGGAGAGTCCGTGGAACCCGTCCTTATCGTCCTGGTCGTCCTGGTCGTGGTGGCCTTCATCGCGCTGATCAAGACGATCCAGGTCATCCCACAGGCCAGCGCGGCGATCGTGGAGCGCTTCGGCCGCTACACCCGGACGCTCAACGCGGGGCTGAACATCGTCGTCCCGTTCATCGACCGCGTCCGCAACCGGATCGACCTGCGCGAGCAGGTCGTGCCGTTCCCGCCACAGCCGGTGATCACCCAGGACAACCTGGTCGTCAACATCGACACCGTCATCTACTACCAGGTCACCGACCCCCGGGCGGCCACCTACGAGGTCGCCAGCTACATCCAGGCGATCGAGCAGCTGACCGTCACCACGCTGCGCAACATCATCGGCTCGATGGACCTGGAGTCCACGCTGACCTCCCGCGAGGTCATCAACGCCGGCCTGCGCGGCGTCCTGGACGAGGCCACCGGCAAGTGGGGCATCCGGGTCAACCGCGTCGAGCTGAAGGCGATCGAGCCGCCGACCTCCATCCAGGACTCGATGGAGAAGCAGATGCGCGCCGACCGTGACAAGCGTGCCGCGATCCTCACCGCCGAGGGCCAGCGCCAGGCGCAGATCCTCAAGGCCGAGGGTGAGAAGCAGGCGGACGTGCTCAGGGCCGAGGGTGAGGCGCAGGCCGCGGTGCTGCGCGCCGACGGTGAGGCCGCCGCGATCCGGACGGTCTTCGAGGCCATCCACGACGGCGACGCCGACCAGAAGCTGCTCGCCTACCAGTACCTGCAGACCCTGCCCGAGCTGGCCAAGGGCGACTCCAACAAGCTGTGGATCATCCCCAGCGAGGTCGGCGACGCGCTCAAGGGCCTCGGCGGCGCATTCACCGGCCTGACCGGCAACGGCGGCGGGATCAACGGCGGCGCGGTCGCGGCGCCGAGCGTCCCGAAGCCGGCCCCGGCCACCCAGGTGCCGATCGACCCGGCGTCCGGGCCGCGGCCGGTGGACACCGACAAGGGCGCCGCCCGCCCCCGGGTGGACCCGACCAGGGAGTACCCCAAGATCGACCCGGAGTGAGTTCGCCCGGGTGAGCCGGCCCTGACGAGTGGCCGAGTCGTCCGACGCCGAGGGCCCGCCGCCGTACGCCTCCCGTACGGCGGCGGGCCCTCGCGGTTCCGGCGGGCCCGTTCGGGGACGGTGTGGTGTACGTCCCGAATCGTGGGCGGGCCTGGTGGGGCGGGAGGGCGGTCCGGCATGATCCCCTCGGACAGGACCGAGAGGAGAAGTGACCCATGACGCTCTGGGAGGCGGTCGCCGTTCTGGTGGCCGGGGTCGGCGCCGGGATGATCAATGTGATCGTCGGCTCCGGGACCCTGATCACCTTCCCGGTCCTGCTCGCCGTCGGCATCCCGCCGGTCACCGCCAACGTCTCCAACTCCTTCGGCCTGGTGCCCGGTTCGCTCAGCGGCGTGATCGGCTACCGCCGCGAACTCGCCGACCAGGGGCGCCGGGTGCTGCGCCTGGGCACCGCCTCCCTGCTCGGCGGTCTGCTCGGCGCGCTGCTGCTGATCAAGCTGCCCAGCGGGGCCTTCGACGCGATCGTCCCCGTGCTGATCCTGCTGGCGCTCGTCCTGGTGGTGGTCCAGCCCCAGGTGGCGAAGGCCGTCGCGGCCCGCCGCCGGCCGGGCGGCGATCCGGACGGCGGCGTGCTGCTGCTGGCCGGGGTGTTCCTCACCGGCATCTACGGCGGGTACTTCGGCGCCGCGCAGGGCGTCCTGCTGATGGCACTGATGGGCATGCTGCTGCAGGACGACCTGCAGCGGATCAACGGGGTGAAGAACGCCCTGGCGATGATCGTCAACGCCGTCGCCGCACTGTTCTTCCTGTTCACCTCGACCGTGAACTGGGCGGCGGCCGGGCTGATCGCGGCGGGCTCGCTGGTCGGCGGACTGGTCGGCGCCAAGGTCGGCCGCCGCCTGCCGCCGGCCGCGCTGCGCGGGGTGATCGTGGTGGTCGGGCTCGCGGCCGTCACCAAGCTGCTGGTGGGCTGAACGGCCGTGCGGCGGTGCGGCGGTGAGGTCGTGTGGGCGTGCGGCGGTGAGGTCGTGCGGCTGTCAGGTCCTGCGGTCGTGGAGCCGTGTGGATGTCGGATCGTCGGAGAGTCGGAGGAGTAGGCCATGGCCCTGGAGATGCGCGAGAGCTGCGAGCGCTGCGCGGTGTCGCTGACCGGCGACGGCGCCGCCTCGATATGTTCCTACGAGTGCACCTTCTGCCCGGACTGCACCAGGGCCATGGCCGGCGCCTGCCCCAACTGCGGCGGCGAACTGGTGGACCGTCCGGGGCGGAAGGCCGCCTGACCGGCAGCCCGGAACGTCCGGACTCCCGGGCCACTCCGGACGACTCCGGACCACTTCGGATCGACGACCCACCAGGAGCGCAGCGATGAGCAACAGGGCACGGCTGAGCGAGGACGAGATCACGGCGGCCCTGGCGGCGCTGCCGCACTGGACCCGGGAGGGCGACAGCATCGCCCGCAGCGCCGACGCCCCGGACTTCCCGGCGGGGATCCGGGTGGTCGCCGCCGTCGCCGAGCAGGCCGAGGCGCTCGACCACCACCCCGACATCGACATCCGCTGGCGCACCCTGCGCTTCGTGCTGTCCACCCACAGCGCCGGCGGTCTCACCGGCCTGGACTTCACCCTGGCCGCCCGCATCGACGAGGCCCTGCGCGCCGAGTCCGCGGCCTGACGGCACCGGGCCGGGCGGCGAGAGCGTACGCCCAGGGCCCGGGTCGCCCCCCTGGACGGGCGTGAGATGCTGACTGCCGCATCGGCTGGCAGGTGGCTCGGGAGGGACGGATCGGATGGCGCAGGAGCCCTTCGGAGACGCCCACACCGGGCAGCAGCCCTGGTACCCCCAGGCACAGCCCGTCCAGGACGGGCCGGACCGGCAGGACGGCGGGCACTACGGGCAGCAGCCGCAGGACCAGGCGCACTGGCAGCAGCACACGGGCTACGGCGCGGCCGGGTACGGACAGGCCGGCTACGACCAGCACGGTTACGGGCAGACCGGATACGGACAGGTCGGCTTCGACCAGAACGCTTACGGGCACACCGAGTACGACCAGTACGGCTACGGGCAGGCCGGGTCGGGGCAGACCGGCTACGTCGAGGGCGGCTACGTTCCCGGGCAGCCGGGACAGTACGACGGCCGGCCGCAGTACCAGCCGCTGCCGGAGTACCCGCAGTACGAGCAGCACCCGCAGCCCCCGCAGCACCCGCAGTCCCCGCAGTACGAGCAGCCCCCGCAGTCCCCGCAGTACGAGCAGCCCCCGCAGTACCCCGAGCAGGCGCAGCAGCAGTACGTGCCGTACGCCGCTCCGGAGCATCGGTCCGTAGGGGACGCGCTGTACGTTCCGGCGGGTGCGGAGTACTCGGTGGACGGCTACGTGCACCTCGATGACGCCGAGCCGGAGCCGGTGCCCGTTGCGGAGAAGGGCCCGGAGAAGCGCCCGAGGAAGGCGCCGACCGAACCCACGACCCCCGAGGCCGGGTCCGCCAGGCGGACCCGGACCGCCGGCCGCCGGGGCGGTGACGGCGGTCCCGGTACCGGAGCGGGTTCGTCGTCCGGCTCGGGCAACGGCTCGGGCGATGGCTTGGGGAACAGTCCAGAGAACGGCTCGGGGGACGGCTCGCAGGGCGGCTCCTCGCTCTCGGCCCGGGCCCGCAAGGCCGCCGACGCGGTGCTGACGGGGGAGCACGTGCCCAGCCGGAAGGCCCTGCTGGTGCGGGCCGGTGCCGGGGTGGCCGCGCTGGGGGTGCTGGTGGCGGCCGGACTGATGGTCGGCGCCGAGGGTGGTGGCAGCGCGGCCGCGAGCAGCGGTGGCGAGCCCGGTTTCACGGTGGCGCACACGCGGGCGTGGTCCGCGCAGCCCGCCGCGGCCGGGCAGTCCGCGGGTGACGACACGCTGGTCGGCAGCTGGCTGCTGGCTGACGCGGTGGTCCGGGCCGACGGCTCCGGGGTGCGCGCGTACGACCGTGCGGGCGGCAAGCAGACCTGGTCGGTGGAGCCGCCGGCCGCCGGGGCTGTCCCGTGCGGGCTGTCGGCGGGCGTGAACCGGGCGGGCCTCGGCGCGGCGCTGTTCCGTCCGCAGGCGGACCCGAAGAGTCCCTGTTCGATGGTGGCCGTCGTGGACACCAAGACCGGCAAGACGGCCTGGACCAAGGGCCTCTCGGACGCCAAGGGCAGCTACTCCGCGCGGGTCGGCGTCACCGAGGACAAGGTGGTCGCGATCGGCGACGACCGGGTGGTGGCCTGGGAGTCGGCGGACGGGAAGGACGTCTGGCAGTACACCGGCCAGGGCAAGTTCTGCACCCTCTCCGGCGGCGTCAGCGGCAAGACCGTGCTGGTCGCCTCCTCGTGCGCCGACTCGACGCCCGCCGACCAGGCCGTCTCGCTGAACATCGCGGACGGCAAGGTCGGCTGGTGGCGGGGGCTGAACAACCAGCCGAAGACGGTGACCGTGCTGTCCGCCGAACCGGCCGTGGTCCTCACCACCGGTGACAAGCCGGAGAACGACCGGGTGTTCGCCTGGGGCGCCGCCGGCGACCCGGCCGCCGAGATCCCGGTCGTCACCGACGGCGGCCGGTTGGACGTCGCCCACGGAACCTTCGCGGCCACCCCCGAGGTGTTCTTCGAGGGCCGCACGATGGTCGCCACCCTGACCCCGGCGAACGGCGGCGGGCCGACGGCCGCGGTCGGCTACGACCTGGACACCGGCAAGCAGCGCTGGAAGGTCCCGACCGTCGCCAAGGGCACCGTCCGGGCGGTCGGCGTCGACGGCGGCTCGCTGGTGCTCGCCGCCGACGAGCGCCGCGACCAGCCCGCCCACCTCACCCGGTTCCCGCTGACGGGCGGCCAGGAGGCGGCCGGCGGCAACTTCCCGCCGGGGACCGGCTCGCTGCTGGTCTCGGGGCGGGTGCTGATCGGCGGTGGACAGGTGGTCGTGGTGCCCGAGCACTCGACCAACTACGGCACGGCGGCCGGGTACCAGGCGAAGGACTGAGACGGCCCCGCGCACCCGTCCCGGACGGCTACGCGGCCGGGACGGGCAGGCCCGGGACAGGCAGGCCCGGCACGGGCGGCAGCCAGTCGGCGAGCTCACGCGCCTCCGAGCCGCGCAGGCCGAGCGCCAGCATCAGGCTCGCCTGCGGGGTCGGTACGAACGGGCGGCGCAGCAGCTTCATCCCGGCCTGCTCCGGTGTCCGATCGGCCTTGCGCTGGTTGTCCTCCGCGCACGCGGCCACGGTGTTCAGCCAACTGTCCGCACCACCGCGCGATTTGGGGTGAAGGTGGTCGACCGTGGTGGCCCGCCGCCCGCAGTACGCGCAGATGTGCTGGTCCCTGGCCAGGACGCCCCGCCGCGACCACGGAGCCTGTTGTCGGAACGGCACCCGTACGTACCGTTGCAGTCTGATCACCCTCGGCACCGGGACCGCGACGCCCGTCCCCCGGATCGAGCGCAGCGGGTGCGCCTGCTCCACCACCGCCTTGTCCTGGAGCACCAGGACGACGGCGCGCTGGAGCGACACCGTCGTCAAGGGCTCGTAGCTCGCGTTCAGAACCAGCGTGTTGCGCACTCGGCACACCCTTCCCACAGGCGTGCCACGGCGGCACGACCGTCTCCACACACGTCACTGCCGCCGCGCGGCGGTGACACCACTCTGAATGGGCACACAGCCGACGAACAACGGAATTTCCGGTATCGCGGAGGGGCCGGCGGGAGTGGGCCGGCGTGACCGGAGGGGTGCCTCGGGGAAAACTCGCTGGCCGGAACCGCGTAGGCTCTAACAGGCTGGAGTCGCACCGACCCGGGGCCCGACCGAATCGGGCCGCCACCGGCCGGGCGCCCGATAGAAGGAGAAGCGTGACCGTGACGGACATCGTCGACGAGCTGCGGTGGCGTGGGCTGATCGCCCTGTCCACCGACGAGGACGCACTGCGCAAGGCGTTCGCGGACGGCCCGGTCACGTTCTATTGCGGCTTCGACCCGACGGCCCCCAGCCTGCACCTCGGCAACCTGGTGCAGATCCTCACCATGCGCCGCATCCAGCAGGCGGGGAACCTCCCGCTCGGCCTGGTCGGCGGTGCCACGGGCCTGATCGGCGACCCGAAGCCCACCGCCGAGCGCGTGCTCAACGACCCCGAGACGGTGGCCGGCTGGGTGGAGCGCCTGCGCGGCCAGATCTCGCGCTTCCTCGACTTCGAGGGCCCGTACGCGGCACGCATGGTCAACAACCTGGACTGGACGTCCGGGATGTCGGCGATCAGCCTGCTGCGCGACGTGGGCAAGTACTTCCGGGTCAACAACATGATCGCCAAGGAGGCCGTCGCCCGACGGCTCAACTCCGACGCGGGCATCAGCTACACCGAGTTCAGCTACCAGATCCTGCAGGGCATGGACTACCTGGAGCTGAACCGCCGCTACGGCTGCTCCCTGCAGACCGGCGGCAGCGACCAGTGGGGCAACCTGACCGCCGGCACGGACCTGATCCGCAAGGCCGACGGCAAGTCCGTCCACGCGCTGGCCACGCCGCTGATCGTCAAGGCCGACGGCACCAAGTTCGGCAAGACCGAGTCCGGCACGGTCTGGCTCGACCCCGAGCTGACCACTCCGTACGCCTTCTACCAGTTCTGGCTGAACGCGGACGACCGGGACGTCTCCAACTTCCTGCGGATCTTCAGCTTCCGTTCGAAGGAGGAGATCGAGGAACTGGAGCGCGAGACCACCGAGCGCCCCGCCGTCCGTCTTGCCCAGCGCGCCCTCGCCGAGGAGCTCACCACCCTCGTCCACGGTGCCGAGCAGTACGAGCGCGCGGTCGCCGCTTCCAAGGCGCTGTTCGGACAGGGTGACCTCGCCGACCTGGAGGCCCCCACCCTGGCCGCCGCGCTGGCCGAGGTCCCGAAGGCCGAGGTGTCCGAACTCCAGCCGGTGGTCGACCTGTTGGTGGCCGTCGGCCTGGCGCCGAGTCGATCGGCCGCCCGCCGGACGATCAAGGAGGGCGGTGCCTACCTCAACAACGTCAAGGTGACGGACGAGGAGGCGGTGCCGACCGAGGCCGACCTGCTGCACGGCCGTTGGCTGGTGCTGCGGCGCGGCAAGCGGAACCTGGCGGCTGCGGAGCTGGTCTCCGCCGGCTGATGCGCAGGGTCGACCCGGTCGACCCGGTCGACCTGCTCGGCCGACGAGCCTGGCTGAAAGTACACCCGCTCTGAGCTGCGACTTCGAGCACCGAGGGCCGGATCTGGACAGATCCGGCCCTCGACGTTTGACGATGCCGCCCGGGTGGCCTAGTGTTGAACGAGTCGCTGGAGCGGCCACCTCTTTCAGCAAGACCCACTCTCACACTTCCGAGCCCATTCAATTGGGTTCATTGGCGTTTTCGTCGATCGGTGTGGGTGTGAATTTCGAGTAACTCTCGGAATGCGCTAACGTGGTGGACGTCGCAGAAAGCGGCCCGACCAGTTCGGAAAATCGGATGAATGAAACTCCGGAAAACGGGGCGGAAAACGTCTGATAAGCTGGAAACACGAAAGAACGAAGCTCGGAGGGCCTGCTGGAAGGCAGTCCGAAGGAAGCTTCCGTTCCTTGAGAACTCAACAGCGTGCCAAAAGTCAACGCCAGATATGTTGACATCCCCGGCCTCAGGATTTCCTGGGGTTGGAGATTCCTTTT
>NZ_JBHWBZ010000019.1:0-47944 GCF_042735475.1 Kitasatospora sp. NPDC059577
CCCGCCGCGGGCGCACCCTCCGCCGGGGCCGGCACGCCCGGGGCCCCGAGCACGACGGGGGGCGCCTGATGGCGGTGATCGCGGTGGTCGGCGGCCCGGGCGCGCCCGGCGCGACCACGACCGCGCTGGCACTGCTGCTGGCCTGGCCGCTCCAGCCCGGTCGGCGGATCGTCCTGGTCGAGGCCGACCCGGACGGCGGCGCCGTGCTCGCCGGCGCCCTTGAGGGCCGGGTCGAGGCGGTCTACGGGCTGCGCAACCTGGCCGTCGCCGACCGGCGCGGGCTGCTCGCCCAGGCCATCTGGGAACAGCTGATCGACCTCTCACCCGAGGGCGACGCCCGACGCCTGCTGCTGCCCGGACTGACCGACCCCACCCAGGCCCCCGGCCTCGCCTACACCTGGGAGCCGCTCGCCGAACTGCTGCACGGCATCGAGCAGCAGGGCTACGACGTCATCGTGGACCTCGGCCGGTCCGGCGCCACCGGCGCCGGTGCGGTGCTGGCCCGCCGGGCCGACGTGGTGGCGGTGACCGTCCGGACCACGCTGCGCGGACTGAGCTCGGTCCGGCCCCGGCTGGCCGCCCTCACCGAGGACCTGGCCTCCGCCGGCACCGGGCCGGACGCGCTCGGACTGCTGCTGGTCGCCGAGGGGCCGTACGCGCGCGCCGAGGTGACGCGGGAACTCGGGCTGCCGGTGCTCGGCGTCCTGCCGTACGCCACCCGGACGGCGAAGGTGCTCTCCGACGGCGGCGACACCACCGACCGGCGGTTCGTCCGCTCCGAACTGATGCGGACGGCGCGGTCGGCGGCGGACGAGGTGCAGCTGCTGGTCCGCCGCCGGCGGCAGCGGCTCGCGCCGAACGCCGGACCGGAGGCGGTGACGGCGGCGGCGGTGACCGCAGGCGGGCCGGCGGTCGCTCCGACGGTGGGTGCTCCGACGGCCGTCGCTCCGACGGGGGCGGCGCCGAATCCGTTGTCACCCCCCGTGCCGACCCGGCCGACGCCGACGCCGGCACCGACCGCATACGGGCAGGCGCCGTACGCCCAGCCGCCGTACGGCCAGGCCCCGCACGGCCCGGCTCCGTACGGGCAGTCGGCCCACGGTCGGCCCGGGCACGGCCGGACCGCCTACGGCCAGGCGCCCTACGAGGCCGTGGAGGCCGAGCCGCCGTCGTACACCCCGCCGCAGCCGGTCCCGCCGGTGATCGTCACCGGTCCGGTGGCGCCGCTGGCCGGGCTGGCGCCGCAACCGGCCGCGCCGGCGCCGTTCCCGGCGCACGTGCAGTCGCCGCAGCAGGCCGATCAGGACGACCAGTACCCGCTTCAACAGCCGAGCGTGACGGATGGTCAGGTAAAGGTGAACGGGCAGTACCCGCACAACCCCGGGGAGGTGCTCCGTGCGCGGTAGCCCCTTGCACCAGCGTCCCGCCGCCGACCCGGCCGCACTGCCCTGGACCGTGCCGACGGCCGCGCCGGCGCCCGCGACCGGCCCCGTCGTGCCCGGCCCCGTCGCGCCCGGTCCCGTCCCGCCCGGCGCGGCCGCGCCGACCGCCGTCCCCGCCCAGCTGCCCTCGCTGGACCTGCGCGGCGCCGCCACCCGGCCGGCCGTCGACCCGCAGGTCGCCCGCGAGCTCAAGCGCCAGGTCGCAGCCGAACTGCATCAGCAGATCAGCCGGTTGACCGCCACCTCCGGCTCCGAGCCGGACCGTGCCACCCGCCGCCAGCGCGGCCGGGCCCTGATCGAGGAGTCCGTCGCCCGCTGGTCCGACGCCTACGCCCAGACCCACGGCATCCCGCCCACCCGGGAGCAGGACCGCGCCCTCGCCGAGGCCGTCTTCGACCTGCTCTTCCGGGCCGGCCGGCTCCAGCCCTACCTGGACGACCCGGAGATCGAGAACATCCTGATCAACGGCTGCGACGACGTCTGGGTCTCCAAGGTGCACCAGCCCCTGCGCCAGGTCCCGCCGGTGGCCGAGGACGACGCCGAACTCATCGAGCTGCTGCAGGACCTGGCCCGCCAGCACGGCGGCGGCGAGCGCAGCCTGTCCACCGCCAGCCCGACGCTCGCGCTGCGGCTGGAGGGCGGCATGCGCCTGCAGGCGCTCACCGAGGTGACGCCCCGCCCGTACGTGGCGATCCGGCGCCACCGGGTGGCCTCCGCCACGCTCCCCGAGATGGTCGAACTCGGCACCCTGGACGCCACCTTGGCCGCCTTCCTGGCCGCCGCGATCCGGGCCAGGAAGAACGTGATGATCACCGGCACCCAGGGCGTCGGCAAGACCAGCCTGCTGCGCGCGATGGCCGCCGAGATCCCGCCGGACGAGCGGATCGGCACCCTGGAGTCGGAGTTCGAGCTCTGGCTGCACACCCTCGGCCACCTGCGCCAGGTCGTCCCGATGGAGGCCCGGGAGGGCAACGGCGAGCGCGTCGAGGGCCGTCTGGCCGGGGAGTTGTCGATCGGCGACCTCATCCCGGCCGCGCTGCGGATGACCCTCTCGCGCATCATCGTCGGCGAGGTCCGCTCCGGCGAGGTCGTCCCGATGCTGCGGGTGATGACCAACGGCGAGGGCGGCTCGATGTGCACCCTGCACGCCCGCGGCCCGCACATGGTGGTCGACCGCATCGCCGAACTCTGCCTGGAGTACGGCTCGCACATGACCGACTCGCTCGCCTACCGGCTCACCGCCAACGCCCTGGACCTCATCGTGCACGTCACCATGGTCGACGAGACCGCCGTCGGCGGCCGCCGGCACCGCTACGTCTCCCACGTCCTGGAGGTCACCGGCCTCGGCGAGAGCGGCAGGCCCGCGCTGAACACCGTCTTCGGCCCCCGGCCGGACCTCGGTGAGCCGCGGGCCGTCCCGCACACCCCGCCGCAGTGCCTGGACGACCTGCGCCGGGCCGGCTTCGACGCCGGTCTACTCGGCTCCCGGTACGGGAGTTGGGCCACCCCGCTGCAGCTGCGGATCGGCGGTGGCGCGCGGTGATGCTGCTGTTCGCCCTGTGCGGGCTGGCGGTCACGGGCGGCCTGGTCGCCCTGGTGGCCTGGGCCCGCGGCAGCGAGCCCGTCGACGAGGACGCCGCCGGAGCGACCAACCCGCTGGCCGGGCGCGCCCACGTGTTCTGGTACGGCGCCCCCGGGTCGGCCGCGCCCCGGATGGTGCGGCTGCGCCGGGTCCAGCTGCCGATCGCGCTCGTCGGCGCGCCGCTGGCCTGGCTGTTCACCGGCATCCCGCTGACCGCGCTGCTGGTGCCGCTGGCCGTCTTCGGCCTGCCCTGGCTGTTCGACACCACCCGCCCGGACACCCACCGGATCGAGCGGCTCGAAGCGCTGTCCGAGTGGACCCAGCGGATCGCCGACGTGCTGCTGCTCGGCGTCGGCCTCAACCAGGCCATCATCACCAGCCGCCGCACCGCCCCCGCCGCCCTGGAGGACGAGATCGGCGAGCTGGCCGCCCGGCTGCAGGCCCGCTGGCGGCCCGAGGAGGCGCTGCACGCGTTCGCCGACAGCCTCGCCGACGCCACCGCCGACAAGGTCCTCGCCGCACTCGTGCTGCGGGCCGGCGACAGCGGCCCCGGTCTGGCCCGCACGCTGTCCGACATGGCCGACTCGGTGCGCGAGGAGGTCCGCCAGCGCCGTGCCATCGAGGCCGACCGGGCCAAGCACCGGACCACCATCCGCTGGCTGGTCGGCATCATCGTGCTGGTCGTCACGGTCGGTTCCTTCAACACCGAGTACACCCGGCCGTACGGGACCTTCCTCGGCCAGCTGGTCCTCGCCGTGGTCGCCGCGCTGTTCGTCGCGATCATCGCCTGGATGCGCGCGCTGGCCTCCCACCCGCCGGTGCCCCGGCTGCTCACGCCGGACCGGCGCAGCAGGAGCGGGCGGCGGGCGGGCGCCCGGGCACCCGAACCGGTGCCGGCCGAGCAGCTCGGGGAGGTCCGGTGATCTCCCCCTGGTCCGTCCTGGCCGGTGCGGTCGCGGCCGGCGGCCTCGCCCTGCTGGTCGCCGAACTGCGGCCCGCACCCCCGGACCTGCGCCAGGCGCTGGACCGGCTGCACGCCGTCCCCGCCGACCGCGCGCAGGACCCGGACGAGCGGCCGCGCTGGTTCGACCGGATCGGCGAGCGGTCCGTCCACCTGCGCGGCGTCTCCGTGCCGCGCCGCGAACTCTCCCTGATCGGCCGTACCCCGGCCCGGTTCATGGTGCACAAGCTGCTGTTCGCCGCGATCGGCCTGGTGCTGCCCGCCTACCTGGGCGCGATGGCCGTGCTGATGGACATCGGCCTGCCGTTCGCGCTGCCGCTGGTCGCCGGGCCCCTGCTGGCCGGACTGCTGTGGTTCGTCCCGGACGCCATCGTGCGCGGCGAGGCCAAGGAGGCGCGCACCGAGTACCTGCACGGCATCGCCGCGTACCTGGAACTCGTCGCGCTGGAGCGGGCCGCCGACTGCGGCCCCGCCGAGGCGCTGCGCCGGGCCGCCTCGGTCGGGCAGGGCGCGGTGTTCCGGCGGATCCGCGACGCGCTGGAGCGCGCGGCCACCGACCGCCTCCCGCCGTGGGCCGGACTCGACGCGCTGGCCGAGGAGTTGGGGCTCAGCCCGCTGCAGGACGTGGCCGACATCATGCGGCTCTCCGGTACCGACGGCGCCGCCGTGTACGACACCCTGCGGGCCCGTGCCAAGGGTCTGCGCGGCGAGCTGCTCGCCGAGGACCTCGCCCGCGCCAACGCCGACAGCGAGCGGATGGTCGCGCCGGGGGCCGCGCTGACGCTGCTGATGACCGTCCTGATCGTCTTTCCCGCGCTCCACCAGATGCTCAACTGACGCCCCGCCCCCGCCCGATGCCCGACCCGCGGGTGACCCGCGCCCGACCGGATTCCGCTCCAGAGCAGCCGACACCGCACGACCACTCCGCACGACCACACCACACCGCCACATCCCCCGGGAGAACCCGATGACCGTACGACTCGCCCAGCTGGCAGGCCGGGTGCTGCGGCCCGCCCTGCTGCCGGTGCAGTTCGCCCTGCTGTTGTTCACCCTGCGGCTCGGCCGGCTGCGGGCCGCCCGTGCACGCGGCGACCGCGGCGCGATCAGCATCGAACTCGCCCTCGCCATCATCGCGCTGGTGTTCGTCGCGGGAGCCGTCGCGACCGCGCTGTACCTGCTGAAGGACAAGGTCGTCCAGAAGGTGCAGCAGGACCCGAACATGCCGGGCGGCGCGGGCGGCGCCACCAAGTGATGCACCGTCCTCTCCGCCGCGGTGACGACCGGGGGTCGATGAGCGTGAGTCTCGCCATCGTCTTCCCGGTCGTCCTGCTGCTCCTGCTGCTCGTCGTCCAGGCCTCGCTGTGGTGGTACGACCGGCAGGTCGCGCTCAGTGCCGCCCGGGAGGGCGTGGACGCCGGTCGGGTGCAGGGGAACGCGACGGACGAGGTGAAGAACGAGGCGGCGCGGCGCCAGGCCCGGGACTTCCTCGACCGGCAGGGCGCGCACGGCTACACGGTGCGGACCGACGGCAGCACGCCCGGGACCATCCGGGTCACCGTCGAGCTGACCCCGCCGCTCCTGGTACCCGGGCTCTCGGCGCCCACCATCACCCAGTTCGCCGAGGCGCCACGCGAGCGCTTCGTCCCGCCGGTGGTGAAGCCGTGAGACGGGGGCTGCCCGGTGCGCGCCCCTCCGGTCGGCTCCTGCGCCGGTGGCGCCCGCGACGGCGGGACCGCGGCGGGGTCGCGATCGAGGCGGCGATCGTCGTGCCGCCCGTGGTCGGCCTGGTCCTGGTGGCCATCGCCGCCGGACGGGTGCAGACCACGGCGGGCAGCGTCGAGGCCGCCGCCCGCGCGGGGGCCCGGACCGCCTCGCTGCAGCGCAGCGTGGACGGGATGGACCAGCCGGCCAAGGACTCCGCCCTCGCGTCGCTGCGCCAGCAGGGCGTGTCCTGCCGGAACGGCGACGTCCAGGTGGTCAAGGGGGAACTCGGGCTGCCGGGCGGCCCGGTCACGACCGTCAAGGTCAGGGTGGTCTGCGACGTCGAACTGGCCGACCTGCTCGGCGGACCGTCCGGCGTACCCGTGACGAAGCACCTCGTCGGCGAGTTCACCTCGGTGGTGGACCGTTACCGGGGCACCTGAGGGAGCGCGCCCCCACCGCCCGGAGAACGGGGGATTGGAGGCGGCCCGCGCGGGGGAGACGCAAGCGGAGAGCGCTCGGGGGATGACACAACGGTACCGAGCGGCGCCCGGTGGGGGCCGGTGGGGAGAACAGCGTGCGGATTGGGGGGAGGGGATGCCGGTGGTGAGCCGTCTGCTGCGGCGGACGCGGACGCGCCGGTCCGACCGGGGCGCGGTGGCCCTCTTCGTCGCGATCTGCGCGGCCTACGTCGTGCTCGTCATCGCCCTGGTGATCGACGCGGGCGGCCGCCTGCGGGTCGCCGAGCGCACCGACGCCTACGCCCAGGAGGCAGCGCGGGTCGGCGGACAGCAGCTCGACCAGGCCGCCGTGCTCCAGGGGGCGGGCTTCAAGGTCGAGGAGAAGTACGTCCGGGACGCCGCCGACGCCTACCTCGGCCTGTACGGCCTGCGGGCCGGTGACATCGAGTTCTCCGGTGACGGCAAGGTCGTCACCGTCACCGTGCAGGCCGACTACCGGCCGGTCCTGCTGGGCGCCCTCGGGGAGCGGAAGGTAACGGGCAAGGGCAGTGCGACCCTCGTCCACGGAGTCGAGAAAGCGGAGACCGACTGATGGCCGCGCCACGTGCCAAGGACCAGGCCCGACCCGCCCAGGCCCGTACCGGCCGGGCCGGGGCCGCGCATCGAGGCGGCGGGGGCGCACGACGGCCCACCGCCCCCGCACCCCGACCGCCGCGCCGCCGCGGCCGCGGTGGGGCCCTGATCACCGCGCTCGCCGCGCTGGTCACCCTGCTCGTCCTGCTGATCGGCGTCCCCGCGCTGCTGCTGTACGGCACCCACGCGGTCGCCGGCATGGGCGAGGTCGCGCCGGGCGGCGTGGGTGAGGCACTCACCAGTCCGGACGACGGACGGCTGTTCCTGTGGGCGCTCGTGGTGATCGGCTGGCTCGGCTGGGCGTGCTTCGCGCTCTCCGTCCTGCTGGAGATCCCCGCCCAGCTGCGCGGTCGGATCGCCCGCCGAATCCCGGCCTTCGGCTGGAGCCAGCGGCTCGCGGCCGGGCTGGTCGGCTCGGTGCTCGCCCTGCTGCCGGTGGCCGGCTCGGCCTTCGCGGCCGTCCCCGAACCGGCCCACACCCCGGCCGTCCAGGCGCAGTTGACCCCGGGCGTGCAGCGGGCGGCGCTGCCCGCCGCGCAGTCCGCGCCCGCCCTGACGCCCGCCGCGGAGCAGCAGCCCACCTACACCGTGCGGGACAGCCGGCCCGCCGACAGTCTCTGGTCCATCGCCGAACGCCAACTGGGCTCGGGCGAACGGTGGGTGGAGATCGCCAAGCTCAACGACGGCCGGGCGATGGACGATTCGGGTACCCGGTTCGACGCCGACCGGCCGATCCAGCCCGGCTGGGAACTGCTGATGCCGGCCGACGCCAAGCCGGACGGGGCGAAGAGCCCGGCCCCGGCGCCCGCGCCGGCGCCCGCTCCGACGGGCGGGGCCGCACAGGGGACTCCCCAGGACACGACGCCCCAGGCCGGCACCGAACCCGGTACGGGCGCGGCCGGGCAGCGGACCGTCACCGTCCAGGCCGGGGACAGCCTGTCGGCCATCGCCCAGCGGGAGTTGGGGGACGGGGAGGAGTGGCCCAAGCTGTTCGAGGCGAACAAGGGGGTGCAGGCGCCGGACGGGGAGCAGCTGACGAACCCGGACGTGGTGGTGCCGGGGATGGTGCTCACGTTGCCCGGGGCCGCAGCCACGCCTGCTCCTGCTCCTGCTCCTGTTCCGGCTCCGGCGCCTTCGCCGGGGCAGACGCCCGCCCCGGCGACCCCGGCCCCGGCGACCCCGGCTCCCGCACCCTCGCAGGGCGCGCCGCAGTCGGCTCCGGCGCCCACGCACGCGCCCGCCCCCGCCGCGCACGCCGAACCGGCCCCCAGCGACGACTACTCCATCGCCCTCACGGCCTCCACCGTCGGCGTCCTGCTCGCCGCCATCATGGTCGGCACCGTCGCCCACAAGCGCGGCACCCAGCAGCGCACCCGCCGCCCGCGCCACCGCATCGCCATGCCCGACGGCGAGGCCGCCGCGTTCGAGAACGAACTCCTGGCCCGGCAGGACCAGGCCGGACTGGAACTCCTGGACCGCGCGCTGCGCACCCTGGCCCGCAACACCGTGCGCGGCGGCAAGCGCCTGCCCGCCATCGTCGCGGCCCGGATCACCCCCGACCACACCGTCGAGCTGCACCTGTCCGGCCCGGCCACCCCGATCGCGCCGTTCCGCGCCGCGCACGCCGCGAACGTCTGGTGGTGCAGCGCCGACTCCGGCGACCTGCTCAACGGCGCCCAGGCCCGCAGGACCGCCGCGCCGTACCCCGCGCTGGTCACCCTCGGCACCTCGCCCGACGGCTCGGTGGTCCTCGCCGACCTGGAGGCCGTCCGGCTGCTCCACCTCTCCGGCCACCCGGACGACGCCCGCGACGTGCTGCGCACCCTCGCCATCGAGCTCGCGCACAGCCCGCTCGCCGACCGGCTCCACCTGCACCTGGTCGACCTCGCCGAGGAGGTGCCGATCAGCGGCCCGGCCGCCGAACGCGTCCACCGCCACCCCACCCTGGAAGCCGCGCTCGCCGCCCTCGGCCCGCGCACCGCCAAGGCCCGCGCCACCCTGGTCGCCGCCGACGCCGCCAGCCCGCGCGACGCCCGCAGCCGCGGCCAGGCCGACGAATCGTGGACCCCCGAGATCGTCCTCTGCGCCCAGCAGCCCGGCGGCGAGATCCCCGCCGAACTCGGCCGGCTGCTCGACGGCCGCCCGCGCACCTGCGTCGCCGTCATCACCCGCGCCCCCGAACGCGGGACCGGACCGGTCGCCCGGTGGACGCTCCCGACCAGCGGCCAGGCCGCCATCCCGGGCCTGCACCTCACCGTCGAGCTGCAACGGCTCACCGGGCACCAGTACGACCAGGTCGCCGCACTGCTCCGGGTCGCCGACGACACCACCCAGCACCCCGCCCCGGCCTGGACCCTGGACGGGCCCGAGGACACCGACACCACCGAACTGCCCGTCGCCGTCCCGGTGCTGGCCGCCGTCGGGGCCTCGGGGGGTGCGGCGGTGAGCGGTACGGACACCGCCGCCGGTCCGCGGCTGCCGGCCCGGGTCATCGGCACCGGGGCCAGCCCGTTCGCGGGCACGGACCCGGTGACGCCCGCCCCGGCGCCCACCGGTTCGGCCGGTTCGGCCGGTTCGGCCGGTGCGACGGGCCCGGCGGCGGTCCCGCCCGGTCCGGCGCGCTTCGCGGTCAACGGGCAGGGCAGGCAGGCGACAGGCGACGAGGCCACCCGGGACCTGCGGCGCCCGAGCGTGCCGGAGGCGGACGAGACCGCCCCCGGGGCGGGCGACGAAGCCGCCGGTGCGGTGGACACCCCGACGGCCGTGCTCGCCGTGCAGCCGGTCAGGCCGGTCCGCTCGATCGCGCCGGTTCCGGCGGCCCCGGCGGTCGTGCCGGAGTCCGGCGCGTCGGAACCGGCCGCCGAGGAGACGCCGGCCGCCGAAGCCCTTCCCGCGTCCCCCGCCGTCGGGACCGCAACCGGGGCCGCGGCCGCACCCGAGGCCGCACCCGAGCCCGAGGCCGAGGACGATGCCGCCGACACGGCCATGGACGCCGAGGCCGGTGCTGCCGGGCCCGTCCCACAGCCGGTCCCGCAGCCCGGACCGGCAGCCGGACCGGCGGCCGAGCCCGGCCCCGCCGCCGTCGCCCCGGTCAACCGGCCCACCGCCGGGCGCAGCGACAGCGACGACCTCCTGGCCATCCTCCGCTCCCCGGAGGCACACGCCCCGCGCAACGCGCCCCGGATCCGGCTGCTCGGCCCGGTGGACGTCGCGGGCGTCCTCGGCACCGCCGAACCCGGCGCGCTGCCCCGGCTCACCGAGCTCGCCGTCTACCTCGCACTGCGCCCCGGCTCCGACCACCACGCCCTCGACCAGGACCTGCACCCCGGTGCCGCGCACCTCGACCCGCATCCCGCGGTCGACGCCAAGAGCCCGCTGCCGCGCAAACTCGCCGACCTGGCGGCCTGGTTCGGCACCTCGCCCGAGGGCCGCGACTTCCTGCCCACCGACACCACCGACGGCTACTCCTTCACCCCGGCGGTCACCTGCGACTGGGACGAGTTCCGCGGCCTCTACCGGCGCGGCATGCGCAGCACCAGTGCCACCGCCGACGCCGCCCTGGCCCACGCGCTCGCCCTGGTCCGCGGCGCCCCGTTCGCCGAGGCCCCGCCCGCATCGTACGGCTGGGCCGAGGCCGAGCGTCAGGACATGATCGCGGCGATCGTCGACACCGCGCACGAACTGGCCGCCCGCCGCCTGCAGTACGGAGACCACCGCAGCGCCGAGGCAGCCGTCTTCCGCGGCCTCGCCGTCGCCCCGGACGTCGAACTCCTGCACCGGGACCTGTTCTACGCCTACGCCTCGGCCGGCGCCCGGGACCAACTGCTGCGGGCCGTCAACCGCCTGGACGCCCTCAGCCGGCGCACCGGCCGTGACCTCGACGCCGACACCGTGGCGCTGCTGCGGGACCTGCTCGCCGGCTCCTGAGGCCTCCGTCGCGGGTGGGGACCGTCCGCGGCCGCGCGGCATCCGTCGATGCCGCGTGGCCGGGAGACGCCGTGGCCGGGAGACGCCGCGGCCGGGAGACGCCGTGGCCGGGTGGCCGGGCGACGCCGCCGTCGGGCGGGGAACGGGGTGCGCAGCAGGATGAGTGCGGTGCTCGGAAGTCTGATCGCGGTGCTCGGCACGCTGCTCGGGTCCGTCAGTACACACCTGTTCCAGCAACGGGCCACCGAGCGGACCGAGGCGAGGGCGCGCGAGGGACTCCTGCGCCAGGAACGCCTGGCCGCGTACAGCGGGTTCGCCGCGGCCGTGACCGAACTCAAGCGGGCGGTCGTCACCGTCCGCCTGCGCCGGTCGGACCCGGCCGCCCTCGACGCGGCGCTCGCCGAGGCCGACCGGCTGGGCGCCCTGGCCGAGACAGCGCGGTTCCGGCTGCTGCTGGTGTCCGGCCGGCCGGAGCCGCTCGCGGACGCCGCGTTCGCCTGCGTGGGGGCATTGCACGAGGCGGCCGACCGGAGCGATCTGCGGGACCGGGAAGCCGAGTTCGAGACGGCTGTCGCGGCGTTCATCGCGGCCGCGGCGGACCGCCTCGCGGTCGCGCCCCGCTCGGCGCGGTAGGGGGCAGGGCGGTTCGCATCCGGATCGCGCGCTCGGACCGCCGGCCTGGACCGATGTCGCCGGATCCGGCGTTCAGGCGCTGCGCAGCCAGCTCTCCAGGAGGCCGAAGTCCGCTTCGGTGAGGCCGCGTTGGGGGTCCACCCGGTGGAGGAGCGCGGGGACCGGGGAGTGGGCCGCGACCCAGCGGCGGTCCGCCTCCGTGATCTCGTCGTCCACCCAGACGAACGGCCGGCCGGCGGCCCAGGCGACCAGGGTGCGGGTCTTCCAGTGGATGCCGCCCGGCTGGTCCTCCTCCAGGGGCCATTCCACGACGGGCAGTTGCGGCAGGCCCAGCCACGGTGCGAGGCACTCGTTGGCGTCGTCCAGCCAGGTCGTCGCCCACACCGGTTCGCACGGCAGGCCCAGCAGCCGTGGCCCCAGTGCCGGGTCGACGCGTGCCGCCAAGGGGTTCCCGCCCGGCACGGTTCCGGACCCGTACGGGCTGCGGTAGGTGGGGTATCCACCCGGCGGCGGGTCCCCGAAGGGGATCAGTGGTCCGTCCACGTCGAGGAACAGCAGGGGGCGGTCGGTACCGGTCATGACGGCACGATAGCGGGCACCGAGGGTGGCCTGCCGCGCCGATCGGCGACCCGGCCTGGATCGGGTGTGCCGGGATCTCGTAGGGTGGCGCGCACGGGAGTGTGGTGGCAGGCACCGCACAGGCGAGGGCATCAGACGCCGCGGGAGCGGCGGGGCGGGGCGGTGACCAGGAGATGGCGGAGACGACAGCGGTTTCCGGAGGTCCCGACCCGGCAGCTGACTCGGACCCCTGGGACGCGGTACCGCCGGCCCCGCGCCTCCCGGCCGAGGCCCACCCACCGGGGCCTGCCGCGCTCTACGAGCCGCCGCCCACGCCCCCGGCCGCTCCGGCTCCGGTGCCGGCTCCGGCGCCCGCCGCCGCGCCCGCCCCGGTCGCGCAGACGGCCGCGCCGTTGCCCGCGCCGCCCACCGGATGGACCCTCACCGGCCTGCCCGCCGCGGGCCCGGCGTCCCCGGCCACACCGCCGCCCTTCCCCGCCCCGGGCGGGATGCCGGGTGGTGTACCGGGCGCGGCCGCTCCCGGCGGGCTCGGTGCGGCGCCGCGCGGACGGATCCTGGTCATCGAGGGCGGGTACGGCAACTCCGGCCGCCGCACCTGGGGCCGGGGCGGTCCGGCCCAGGCTCCGGTGCTCTCGGCGATGCTCGCCGCCGTCTCGCCGCAGGTGCTGCTCGCCGCCGACGCGGTGGACGCCGTCCACCTCCCCGGCGCCAGCGACCCGCACACCGTCCTCGCCCACCTGCGCGCCGCCTCCCGGCACCCCGGACCGCTGCTGGTCCACGTGGGCGGCCACGTGGTCGCCGACAAGCGGGGCGGCCAGCTCCAGCTGACCCTGCGCGACGCCAAGCAGGACGGCCTGTCCTGGCAGGCCGTCGCCGCCGAGCTGAGCCACCGTCCGGCCGAGTGGCAGACCCTCGTCATCGCCGACCTGAGCGCCGACCAGAACGCCTGGCCGTACCTGCAGGGCACCGTCTCGCCGCTCAGCGAGGGCATCCCGCTCTGGGCTGTCGTCAGCCCGGACCCGGAGCAGATCGGCACCTTCACCCGCGCCCTGATCGAGGCGCTGCACGGCGGCCGGCCCGGCGCGGGCGAGGTGCTCGCGCCCGAGCAGCTGCGCCAGCAGGTGTACTCGGTGCTGCGGCCGGACGTGGTCATCCTGGCCACGCACGCCCCCGACCGTCCGGTCTTCCGGAACACCGCCCGGCGCGGCGACGGCCCGGTGGCCGACCTGTCGCCGGTGGCGGACACGGCGCCGGTCGCCGACGTGGTGCCCGCGGAGTTCCCGCCGCCGCAGGCCCCGCTGGTGCCGCGTCCGGCGCGGCCGCAGGACGACGTCGCCGCCTGGCCGGTGCCGGTCGCTCCCACGACTCCGGTGACCGCGGGCGGCCGGGTGAGCCTGGTCAAGCCCGGCGTGCCGCCGACCCCGCCCCGACCGGCCCGCCCGGTCAGCCTGCTGAAGGCGGGGGAGTCCGTCGAGCTCCCCGCCGAGGCCGCTGCGGCGCCGGGGGTGACCCTGCGCAAGCCCGCCCCGGCCGACGCCGTGCCCGAGGACGCCGTGCCCGAGGACGCCGCGTCCTCGATGGGCGTGACACTCCTCAAGGGACGGTCGGAGGACGGGGACGCGGCTGCCCTCGCCGGGACCGAACTCCCGCAGGCGGAGGACACGGTGACGGCGGAGGAGACGGAGGCGGCCGTCGGGCCCGCCGAGGCCGTCGACCCCGCTGAGCCCGCCGAGGCCGTCGACCCCGCTGAGCCCGCTGAGCCCGTCGACCCCGCTGAGCCCGCTGAGCCCGTCGACCCCGCTGAGCCCGCTGAGCCCGTCGACCCTGCTGAGTCTGTTGACCCCGTTGAGCCCGCTGAGAGCGTGGATGTAGCCGACGTCGCAGAGGAGCCCCGGGCCACCGCACCGGCCGCCGAGGAGGCGCCCGCCGGTGAGGTCCCCGGCGACGCAGCCGACGAGGCACCCGTCGACGCCGTGCCTGCCGACGCCGTGCCTGCCGACGCGGTGCCCGTCGACGCCGTGCCTGCCGACGCCGCGCCGCAGGACGCGGTGCCGACCGGCGATGCGCCCGCTGAAGCCCCCGCCGAGGATCACACCGAAACTCCGGTGGACGCCCGGCCGCGTGCGGACTACCGCGAGGTCATCGGACGGATCGTCCGCAGCGCCGATGCCGGGGACCACGCCGCCGCGACCGACCTGGCCTTCGCGCTCGAACTGGAGGCGATCGCCGAGCACGGGGCCGTCTCCGAGCCGGTGCTCCAGGTGCGCCAGGTGCGGGCGCACGTGTGCCGGCTCGCGGGCCGCCCGGCGGAGGCCGCGGACATCTACCGCGAGGTGGCGCTGACGCTGCTCCGCTCGCAGGGCCCGGACCACCCGGAGACCCAGCAGGCGGCCACCAACGCCGAGGCCTGCTGGCGTTCGATCACCGACCGGGCGGAGGCGATCCGCATCGCCCCGGAGATCATCGAGCTGCGCGCCTACCTTCCGGGCCCGGAGGGCCGCAAGCTGCGTGCCGCCGAGCGCTACCTCGCCCAGCTGGCCGCCACCGCCTGACCGGTCGGCAGGAGACGGGAACGGGCCGCAGCAAGCAAGCAAGCAAGTGAGCAAGCTGCGGCTCGTGGCCCGCAGTCCGCATCGCACCGCGGACGGCGAACAGCGGACGGCGAACAGCAAACAGCGGGCGGATGACAGATTCCGAAATCTGTCATCCGCCCGCTGTCGTTCGTCAGCGGTCAGCCGCGATCAGGGTCGGCCGGACCGCCGAGTGGTCACCGACCGGCGATCGCGTGGACGAACTTGGCGGCGTCGACGGTGCCGAGGCCGCTGGCGAGGTCGTAGCCCGGGGCGGCGTTGTAGCCGGTGACGCCGTTCCAGCCGTTGTCGCCCTGCTTGACGTCCTTGATGCCGCTCCACTCGCTCGGGAGCAGGCTGAGGCCGTAGAGGCGCCAGTTGATCTGGCCGAGGCGGTAGCCGGCGAGCTGGTCGGCGAGCGCGACGACACCCGAGAAGATCGGGGTGGCCTCGCTGGTGCCGCCGGTGAGGTGCCAGCCGACCGCGGTCGGGTCGTAGGACTCGTAGGTCCAGGCCCCGCCGTCGACGGCCGCGCTCATGCTGATGTCGGGCGTGCCGCGGTGGTTGCCGGTGACGTTGGCGACGCCGGCCTGGTACCACGGGCGCTCGAAGACGCCGGAGACGCCACCGCCGCCGGCGCCGGACTGGTCGTGCCACACCTTGTCGTCCGCGGTGCGCTTGCCGGAGTCGTCCAGGGTGAGCTGGGTGCCGCCGATGGAGGTGACCAGCGGGTCCGAGGACGGCCAGGAGTTGACCTTGTACGGGTACAGGTCGGTGCCGTTCTCCTTGGCGTCGGTCGCGCCGTTGTCGCCGGAGGCGGCGAGCACGGTGACGTTGCGGTCGGCGGCGGCCTGGAAGGCGTAGCGCAGGTCCTTGATCGACTTGAAGTCGCCCTTGTCGAAGCCCGGGAAGGTGTTCTCGGTGGCGCCGAAGCTCTGGGAGATGACGTCGCCGCGGCCCTGCTTGATGAGGCTCTTCTCGGCGTCCATCATCTCGGGCAGGCCGGTGGTGCCCTCGGTCTCGGCGACACCGGTCTCGACCAGGATGATGTGCGCGTCGGGGGCGACCGCGTGGGCGTACTCGACGTCCAGGGTGGTCTCGCCGGCCCAGCCGGTGTGGTCGGGGTTCTTCGGGTCGAAGACGGGGACGTTGCCCCACTTGACCACCTCGACGTTGGTGTCCGGGATGCCCCACTGCTTGTCGAAGACCTCCAGGTCGTGCTGGATGGTCGGCGAGCCGAAGGAGTCGACGATGACGATCGTGCGGCCCTTGCCGGTGACGCCCTGGTCGTACAGCGGCTTGAGGTTGTAGGCCTCGCGGTACTGGAGCGGCGAGTAGCAGTGGATGCCGATCTGGCTGACGCACTGGGTGGTGGTCAGCGGGGCCGGGCGGGCCTGGACGTTGTGGTGCCCGAAGGAGGCGGGGCGGACGTGGACGCCCGCGAGGTCGTGCGAGGGGGCGGCGATCGCCGTGCCGGCGGCCGGTACGGCGACGGTGCCGGCCGTGAGGGCGGTGGCCCCGACGGCGAGCAGGGCCAGGGCGCGGCGGAGGGAAGCGGGGCTGCCCATGGATCTCCTTGGGACGCAGGGCCCGACCGGGTCCGGTCAGGTCGATTGGGCCATCCCATCGAGCGCCGCATGATCATGCCATAGTCATTTGGTGGGGTCATATGATCACCGCCATGGTCATGCTCGGCCACGAGAAAAGGTAAAGGCCATCCCAGGTGAAGGTAACCGTGCACCTGGGACGGCCATGTGAGGGCGCGTCAGCCATATTCAATGAATATCAAGCGTATCTGCTGCTCATCGCCCTGTTCAACCGGGACCGCCGTGTTCGGCCGACCGGGCGACCACGCGCCGCCGACCTGTCGACCGAACCCCGCCTGCCGGCCTGCCGACCTGCCGACCGAACCCCGCCGGCCGACCTACCGGGCGCCGCCGTTGACGTACAGCGTCTGCCCGCTGACGTACGAGGCGTCCTCGCTCGCCAGGAAGGCGACCACCGACGCGATCTCCTCCGGCTGCCCGACCCGGCGCAGCGGCGTCCGGGCGGCGACCTCGGTCTGCTGGTCCTCGGCGGAGCTGCCGATCCGCTCGGCGGTGGCCGCGGTCATCGCGGTGGCGATGTAGCCCGGGGCGACGGCGTTGACGTTGATGTTGAACGGCCCGAGCTCGATCGCCAGGGTCGCGGTGAGGCCCTGGATGCCGGCCTTGGCGGCCGCGTAGTTGGCCTGGCCTCGGTTGCCGAGCGCGGAGCGCGAGCTGAGCGAGACGATCTTCCCGTACTTCTGCGCCACCATGTACTTCTGCGCGACGTGGCTGCAGTTGTACGCGCTGGTCAGGTTGACCGTCAGCACCGCGTCCCAGTCCGCCTTGGGCATCTTGAAGAACAGGTTGTCCCGGGTGATCCCGGCGTTGTTGACCAGGACGTGCACCCCGCCGAGGTCGGCCGCGATCTGCGCGAACACCGCCTCGACGGCGTCGTAGTCGGCCACGTCGCACCCGTACGCCCGGGCGGTGCCGCCCTTGGCGGTGATCTCGGCGACCGTCCCGGCCGCCCGCTCGGCGCTGAGGTCGACCACGGCGACCGCCGCGCCCTCCTCCGCCAGCAGGCGGGCGGTGGCCGCTCCGATGCCCTGTGCCGCGCCGGTCACCACGGCGACCTTCCCCGCGAACCGCGTCATGTGAACTCCTTGGAGGTGTGGAAGTGGTGTGTGTCCGCTGTCAGACGTTCTCGACCAGCACGGCCGTACCCTGCCCCACGCCCACGCACATGGTGGCGAGGCCGCGCCGGGCGCCGGTGCGGCGCATCCGGTGCAGCAGGGTGGTGAGGATGCGGGCGCCGGAGCCGCCGAGCGGGTGGCCGAGGGCGATCGCCCCGCCGCTGGGGTTGACCAGTTCGTCGGCCTGCTCCGGGTCGAACCCGATGCCGTCGGCCGAGGCCAGCGCCTGGGCGGCGAAGGCCTCGTTCAGCTCGGCGGTCTCCAGGTCGGCGAGCGACCAGCCGGCCCGCCCGAGCGCCTTCGCCGTGGCCGGCACGGGGCCGATGCCCATGACGTCGGGGTGCACCCCGGCCGAGGCGCCGGCCACGTAGCGGCCCAGCGGCTGCAGTCCGAGGTCGTGCAGCGCCTCCTCGCCGACCAGGAGCAGCCCGGCGGCGCCGTCGTTCATCGGCGAGGCGTTCCCGGCGGTGACGGTGCCCCCGGGGCGGAAGACCGGCTTGAGCCCGGCGAGCTTGGCGGGGCTGGTGTCCTCGCGGATGCTCTCGTCCCGGCTCACCGTCACCCCGTCCGGCCGTGCGACCGGGACGAGTTCGGCGTCGAAGTGCCCGTCCTTGCGGGCGGCGGCGGCCCGCTGGTGGCTGCGCAGCGCGAACGCGTCCTGGCGCTCCCGGGTGATGCCGTACCGGGTGGCGACCTCCTCGGCGGTCTCGCCCATGCTGAGCACGCCGTGCAGTTCGGCCATCCGGGGGTTGGTGAGCCGCCAGCCGAGCCGGGTGTCGAAGGTCTCCATCCGGTGCGGCAGCGCCTCGTCGGGGCGGGGCAGGACGAAGGGGGCGCGGGTCATCGACTCGCAGCCGCCGGCCAGCACCACGTCGGCCTCGCCGGAGCCGATGGCCCGGGCGGCGAGGGTGACGGCCTCCAGGCCGGAGGCGCAGAGCCGGTTGACGGTGGCTCCGGGGACGGTCTCCGGCAGGCCGGCCAGCAGGACGGCCATCCGGGCGGCGTTGCGGTTGTCCTCGCCGGCCTGGTTGGCGGCGCCCCAGTAGACGTCGTCGATCCGGGCGGGGTCGAGGGCGGGTACGTCGGCGAGCAGGGCGCGCAGCACGGTGGCCGAGAGGTCGTCGGGGCGGACCGTGGCGAGCGCTCCGCGCAGCCGGCCGATGGGTGTGCGGCGGGCTGCGGCGAAGTAGACGGGACGCACGTCGTCGGGCTCCTTGTCGGAAGGGGTGGGTCAGAACGCGTTGACGCCGGTGAGGGCGCGTCCGATGAGCAGGTGGTGGATCTGGCTGGTGCCCTCGTAGAGGGTCATGACCCGCGCGTCGCGCAGGTACTTGCCGACGGGGTACTCGTCGATGAACCCGTACCCGCCGAAGACCTGGAGCGCGTTGTTGGCGGACCGGACGGCGGCCTCGCTCGCGTAGAGCTTGGCGACGGAGGACTCGGTGGCGAAGGGCAGGCCGCGCTCGATGTGGTCGGCGACCTTCCAGGTGAGCAGCCGGGCGGCCTCGACGTCCACGGCGATGCCGGACAGCAGTTCCTGGACGAGCTGGTGCGAGGCGATCGGCCGGCCGAACTGCTCGCGCTCGCCGGCGTAGCGGACGGCGGCCTCCAGGCAGGCGCGGGCGATGCCGACGCAGCCGGCCGCGACCGACATCCGGCCCTTGGCCAGGGCGGCCATCGCGACCGTGAAGCCCTTGCCGAGTTCGCCGAGCCGGGCGCCGTCCGGCACCCGTACGTCGTCGAAGGAGAGTTCGGCGGTGGCCTGGCCGCGCAGGCCGAGCTTGCCGTGGATCTCGGTGCGGGTGAAGCCGGGCAGGTCGGTGGGGACGAGGAAGGCGGTGATGCCGCGGTGGCCGCGCTGCTCCGGGTCGTCGCCGCCGGTGCGGGCGAAGACCAGGGCGACGTCGGCCCAGGTGCCGTTGGTGATGAAGGTCTTGGCGCCGCTGATCAGCCAGTCCGAGCCGTCCCGGACGGCGCGGGTGGTGAGGTTGGCGGCGTCCGAGCCGGTGCCGGGCTCGGTGAGCGCGAAGCAGGCGAGCGCGTCGCCCGAGGTGAGCCGGGGCAGCCAGTGCCGCTTCTGTTCCTCGGTGCCGAAGCCGTTGATCGACTTGCCGACCAGGCCGAGCGAGACCGAGACGATCCCGCGCACGGCCGAGTCGCCGCGCCCGAGCTCCTCCAGGACCAGGCAGTACGCGAGGTGGTCGCCGCCGCTGCCGCCGTACTCCTCGGGGATGGTCAGGCCGAGGAAGCCGACCTGCGCCAGCTTGCCGACGATTGCGCGGTCGACGGATTCGGCGCGGTCCCAGGCGGTGGCGTACGGGACGATCTCGCGGTCGGTGAAGGCGGCGGCGAGGTCCCGGACGGCGCTCTGCTCCTCGGACAACTCCAGGTTCACGGCGGCTCCCGAATCCGGTGTCCAGGGCCCGGGCGGGGTCCGGACCGATTAAACTAGCGCTGCAAGTTTTATGGGGGGACTGTAGCCCCGCCCGGCCCGTGCTGGGAAGGGGCACCTGTCAGAATCGGTCCCCACCGCACCCGGCCGGGGGAACCCGGCCGGAGGAACCGGAGGAAGCCGCCGAGATGGCCCGCCCACGCACCCCGCTGCTCAGCCGCGAGCGCATCGTCGCCGCGGCGCTGCGGCTGATCGACGACGAGGGGCTGGACGCCCTCTCCACCCGCCGCCTCGCCACCGAGCTCTCGGTCAGCGGACCCTCGCTCTACAACCACTTCGCCACCAAGGACGAACTGCTGGACGCGGTGGTGGACAGCGTCATCGGCGAAGTCGACCTGTCGATGTTCGGGGGCACCGGGGCGCCGGCGGCCGACGGGACCCCCTGGGCGCAGGCGCTGCGCGACTGGGCCCGTTCCTACCGCGCCGCGCTGGCCGCCCACCCCAACATCGTCCCCGTCCTGGCCCAGGGGCCGGGGCGGCGGCCCAACGCGCTGCGCCTGGCCGACGCCGTCTTCGGGCACCTGGTCGAGGCCGGGTGGCCGCGCGGCCAGGCGACCCGGATCGGCGCGCTGATGCGCTACTTCGTCACCGGCTCCGCGCTGGCCTCCTTCGCGGCCGGCTTCCCGGCGGACGCCCAGGTCTACGACGCGGCCGACTACCCGCACCTGGGCGAGGCGCACCGCCTGGCCGGACACCGCGGGACGGTCGACGAGGGTGCCTTCGAGACCGGCCTGGAGGCACTGCTCGACGGGCTCGCCCTGCGCTACTCCCGTCTGCCCGAACGCTGCTGACGGACCGTCGGCCGCCGTGCGGGTGCCCGCCCCGGTGCCGGTGCCGGTGCGGGGGCCGCAGGCACGGACACCGGTGTCCGTACCGGGGGCGCCCGGAGCGGACCCGTCACCAGGCCTCGCGCGGGACGAAGGCCGGCCGCAGCGCCGGGTCGACCGGGTCGTAGTACCGGTGGTAGACCGGCGTCAGGCCGCCCGAGACCGGCGGCACGATCCAGCTCCAGTCCGCCGGGGTCGGCCGTCCGAGCCGCGCCTCCTGGGCGACGTGCTTGAGGAAGCGCTCCGACTCGGTGTGGTGGTCGGCGATCGTCACCCCCGCCTCCTGGAAGGAGTGCAGCACGGCGACGTTGAGCTCGATCAGCGCGCGGTCGCGCCAGAGCGTGCGGTCGCTGGAGGTGTCCAGTCCCAGCCGCTCGGCGACCGTGCCGAGCATGTCGTAGCGGTCGGCGTCGGCGAGGTTGCGGGCGCCGATCTCGGTGCCCATGTACCAGCCGTTGAACGGAGCGGTCGGGTAGCGGACGCCGCCGATCTCCAGGGTCATGTCGCTGATCGCGGGCACCGCGTACCAGCGCAGTCCGAGGTCGGCGAACCACGCGTGGTCGGGGTGGAGGAGCGGCACCTCCAGGGTGGTGTCGTCCGGGTGTTCGTACCGGACGGGTCGTTCGCCGGGCCGCTGCTGGATCAGCAGCGGCAGCACCTCGAAGCGGTCCTCGGCGCACTTCCAGCCCAGCTCGCGGGCCCGGGCGGTGAGCGCGGCGCCGGCCGGGTCGCCGACGAGGTCCTCGCCGACGACGTCCTCGCCGTCGACGTCCCCGCCGACCCGGTGGCCGGCGTAGCGGACCAGCTGCTGGTTGAGGATGCGGGCGGCCGGGCGGTCCGGGCGGTCGGGGGCGAACACCGAGACCACCGGGCGGATCCGTCCGCCGTTGCCCGCCAGCCGCAGGTGCTCGAAGCACTCGGCGGCGATGTCGTCGGGCTCGGTGAGGTGGCGCAGGTCGCGGACCACCAGGCTGCGCCAGTAGAGCCGGCCGATGCAGCGGGCGGCGTTGCGCCAGGCGAGCTTGGCGCCGTAGGTGAGTTCGGCGGGGGTGTGCCGGTAGCTGCCGGTGCGGTCGATCTCGTCGAGGACGGCGCGCAGTCGCGGCCCGGGGCCGCCGGCGGCGGGCCGCTCGTGATGGAACTGCCGGATGAAGTCGGTGGCCTGGTCCGGGTCGGTGAACGGCGGCGGCGGGGGCGGCAGTTGTGGGCCGTCCTGGGCGCGGGGGCCGCCCGGCTCCGGGTGCGCCGGTCGTTCCTGGGGTGACGGGTGCGCGTGGGTGTGGGCGTACGGGCAGCCGCCGGTCGTGGCGGCGGCCGGGGTTCTGCGGGGGCGAAGCCGGTTGAAGATCAAGGACACATCCCTCCTGCCGCACAGGAGTACCGGAGGTGCCCGGCCCACCGCAGAGAGTGAACGATTCGGCCCCCGCTCCCGCGCCGGGGCGCTAGGGTGCGGGGGCCGAAGGTCCGATCGTCGGATCAGCCGATGTGCGGCTGTCAGCCCATGTCCTCCAGGCGGACGCCCTTGGTCTCCTTCAGGTACTTCGCCACGAAGGGGATGGACAGCGCCGCGAAGGCGGCGTAGATCAGGTAGGTCACCGACAGGTTCCACCGCGCCATGGAGGGGAACGAGACGGTGATCACCCAGTTGGCGATCCACTGGGCCGAGGCGGCGACGGAGAGCGCGGCGGCGCGGATCCGGTTCGGGAACATCTCGCCCAGCATCACCCAGACGACCACGCCCCAGGACAGCGCGAAGAACAGCACGAAGGCGTTGGCGGCGATCAGGGCGACGGTGCCCTGGAGGTCGGGCAGGGTGAGGTTGTCGCCGCTGCCGGTGGCCGAGGAGAACGCCCAGCCGGCCGTGCCGAGCGCGACCGCCATGCCGACCGAGCCGATCAGGGCGAGCGGCTTGCGGCCGATCCGGTCGACCAGCACGATCGCGATCACGGTGCCGAGGATGTTGATGACCGAGCCGATGAAGCTGATCATCAGCGAGTTGCTCTGGTCGATGCCGACCGACTGCCACAGGATCGACGAGTAGTAGAAGATCACGTTGATGCCGACCAGCTGCTGGAAGACCGACAGGCCGATGCCGACCCAGACGATCGGCAGCAGGCCGGAGCGGCCGCCGAGCAGGTCGCGGAAGCGCGGGCGGTGGTCGGAGGCGATCAGTGCCCGGACCTCGGCGATCCGGGCGTCGGTGTCCACGCCCTCGCCCTCGACCTCGGCGAGCACCTTGCGGGCGTCCGCCAGGCGGTCGGCCTGGATCAGGTAGCGCGGGGACTCGGGGATGACCGAGGCGAGCACGAAGTAGACCGCGGCCGGGACGACGCAGATGCCGAGCATCCACTGCCAGGCCTCCAGGCCGAGCAGCTGCCCGCGGGTGTCGCCGCCGGCGGCCTGCGCCAGCATCCAGTTCACCAGCTGGGAGATCGCGATGCCCAGCACGATCGCGGCCTGCTGGAAGGAGGCCAGCCGGCCCCGGTACTTGGTCGGCGCGACCTCGGCGATGTAGGTCGGGGCGATCACCGAGGCGATGCCGATGGCGGCGCCGCCGAGGACGCGCCACAGGGCGAGGTCCCAGGCGGAGAACGGCAGCATCGAGCCGACCGCGCTGACCGCGAACAGCAGCGCGCCCGCCTTCATGACCTTGATGCGGCCGTACCGGTCGGCGAACCGGCCGGCCACTGCCGCGCCGACCGCCGAGCCCAGCAGGGCCGAGGAGACGATCAGGCCGGTCACGCCGTCACCGACGCCGAACTTCTCCTGGATGCCGGAGACGGCGCCGTTGATCACGGAGCTGTCGTAGCCGAACAGGAACCCACCGAGGGCCGCGGCAGCGGTGATGAAGACGACGAAACCGAGGCGGCCGGGCGCGGGGGCCTCGACTGCCCCGGAGGGCTTCTGGGTGACGCTCACGATCTGACTCCTGGTACTCAACTCTGAGCTCGGTAGCCGCGATCGTAACCCGTGTTCGTTTAACTCTTGTACACGGGGAGGGTCGATCCGTGCTCAGAGAATTCGTAAGGTGAACAAGCAAATTGGGCCGCCCGAGCGTTTCCGGGCAGCCGGCCGCCCGGTGCGTGACCGGGCGGCCGACCGGCGGCCCGCTCAGGCCGGGGCGGCGAGCGAGAGCCCGAACCGGCCCTCCGGGTCCGTCCACCAGTGGCTCAGCCGCAGCCCGGCGGCCGCCAGCTCCGCGGCCACCCGCTCGCGGCGGAACTTCGCCGACACCTCGGTGCGCAGCTCCTCGCCGCGGGAGAAGTGCACCGGCAGGTCCAGGGCCGGGATCTTCACGGTCTGCGAGCGCAGCGAGCGCAGCCGCATCTCGATCCACTCCCGGTCGGCGTCCCAGAGCGCGACGTGCTCGAAGGCGTCCGGGTCGAAGTCGGCGCCCAGCTCGCGGTTGAGCACGTTGAGCACGTTCCGGTTGAACTCGGCGGTCACCCCGGCGGAGTCGTCGTAGGCGGCGACCAGCACCGCCGGGTCCTTGACCAGGTCGGTGCCGAGCAGCAGGAAGTCGCCCGGGTCGAGGGCGGCCCGCAGGCCGCGCAGGAAGGCCGCGCGCTCCTCGGGCAGCAGATTGCCGAGGGTGCCGCCGAGGAAGGCGACCAGGCGGGGGCCGCCGTCCGGGGGCAGGCCGAGCCGGGCCGTGAAGTCGGCCAGCACACCGTGCACGGCCAGCCCGGGGTACTCGGCGGCGAGCGCGCCGCCGGCCGAGGTCAGCGCGCTCTCGCTGACGTCCACCGGGACGTAGGTCTCCAGGGTGTCGAGCGCGCGCAGGGCGTCCAGCAGCAGCCGGGTCTTCTCGGAGGAGCCGGAGCCCAGCTCGACCAGGGTCCGGGCCCGGGTGGCCGCGGCGATCTCGCCCGCTCGGGCGGTCAGGATGGCCCGCTCGGCGCGGGTCGGGTAGTACTCGGGCAGCCGGGTGATCTCCTCGAACAGCTCGCTGCCGCGCGCGTCGTAGAACCACTTCGGCGGCAGCCGCTTGGGGTCGGCGGTGAGTCCGTGCTGCACGTCGTGGCGCAGGGCGGTGCTGAAGTGGTCGCCGGGCAGCAGTCGGGTGAGATCAAAGGTGTCCATGACAGGGTGGTTCCTCTGTTCAGAAGATGAAGGGAGAGTGGGGATTCAGTCGCGGCCGGGGAGCCGGTGGACGCTCGTGCCGCGCGCGTCGACCAGCAGCAGCGAGCCGTCCGGGACGGGCGTCCAGCCCGGCTCGTCGTCGTACGGTTCGGAGGCCACCACCGTCCCGAGGTCCGGCAGGGTCCGGTGGTGCAGGGTGTCGCCCCAGGTGGTCGCGGCGATCGCGGTGCCGTCGGCGAGCAGCAGGTTGAGCCGCCCGGTCGTGTGCGCGGCGACGTCCGCGACGGTGCCCGCCAGCGCCTCGCCGAGCCCGGCGCCTGCCCGCAGCCGGTGCAGGGTCAGGGCCCAGAGCAGGGCCGAGTCGGTGCGGGCCTCCAGCTCCAGCAGCTCGGCCGGCGGGAGCAGCGCGGCCAGGGCGTCCAGCTTGCCCGGCCAGCCGGCCACCGCGCCGTTGTGGCTGAACAGCCAGCGTTCGGCGCCGAACGGCGCGGCCGCGCTCTCGCCCGCCGCGCAGCCCTCGGTCGCCGAGCGCACCGCGGCCAGCAGTGCCCGGGTGCGGACCACCCGGGCCAGGTCGGCGAAGGTCGCGTCGGCCCAGATCGGCCCGGTGCGGCGGTAGCGGGCGGGCACCTCGTCGCCGTCCGCGTACCAGCCGAGGCCGAAGCCGTCCACGTTGACCGTGCCGTACCGCTGCGTCCGGGGCGCCCAGGACTGTCGGTGCAGCCCGTACGGCGGGTGTACCAGCACGTCCTGCGGTGCCACCGGCTCGCCCAGGTAGGCGAGGTGACGGCACATCAGGCGCACTCCAGGTCGCGTGCGGTGCGGAATCCGGCGAAGATCTGCCGGCGGACCGGGTAGTCCCAGTTGCGGAACGTCCCCCGGCAGGCGACCGGCGCCACCGCGAAGCAGCCGCCGCGCAGCACCTTGTACTCGGGGCCGAAGAAGACCTCCGAGTACTCCTGGTACGGCCAGGCGTGGAAGCCCGGGTAGGGGCGGAAGTCGCTGGCCGTCCACTCCCACACGTCGCCGATCAACTGCCGTACGCCGTAGGGGGACCGGCCCTCCGGGTAGCTGCCGGCCCCGGCCGGGCGCAGATGGCGCTGGCCGAGGTTGGCGTGCTCGGGCCCGGGGGCCGCGTCGCCCCAGGGGTAGCGGCGGGAGCGCCCGGTGACCGGATCGTGCCGGGCCGCCTTCTCCCACTCCGCCTCGGTCGGCAGCCGCCGCCCGGCCCACCGGGCGTACGCGTCGGCCTCGTACCAACTGACGTGCAGCACCGGCTCGTCGGGCTCGACCGGTTCGACGGCGCCGAAGCGGCGGCGCAGCCATGCGCCGTCCCGGTACTGCCAGAACAGCGGGGCGGTCAGGTCGGCGCGCTGCCGGTGCGCCCAGCCCTCCGTCGTCCACCAGCGCGGATCGTCGTAGCCGCCGTCCGCGATGAAGCGCTGGTAGGCGGCGTTGGTGACCGGTGTGGTGTCCAGCAGGAAGTCCGGCAGGTCGACGGTGTGCGCCGGGCGCTCGTTGTCCAGCGCCCACGGCTCGGTGTCCGTCCCCATGGTGAACGGCCCCGCGGGGATGAGGATCTCGGCGGGCAGCCCGGCCGCGTCGGCCGGTGCCGGGGGCGGCGGGGGAGCGGCCAGGGCCGGCTCGCCGGTCCGCAGCTGATGGGTGATCAGCATGGTTTCGTCGTGCTGCTGCTCGTGCTGCGCGATCATCCCGAACGCGAAGCCGGCCGTCAGCAGCGGCGCGCCCTCCAGCGGACTGGCGGCGAGCATGTCCAGCACCCGGCCGCGCACCTCGTGCGAGTAGGCGCGGGCCTCGTCGGGCGGCAGCAGCGGCAGGCCGGGGCGCTCGGACCGGGGGTGCTGGAAGGCGTCGTACAGCCCGTCGATCTCCGGGCGCATCGGCTCCCGGCCGCCGACGTTGCGCAGCAGCCAGAGCTCCTCCTGGTTGCCGATGTGCGCGAGGTCCCAGACCAGCGGGGACATCAACGGGGAGTGCTGGGCGGTCAGGTCGCGGTCCTCGACGCAGTCGGTCAGCGCGGCGGTCCGGGCGCGGGCGGCCAGCAGCTCGGCGGCGATGGTCTCGCGCAGGTCCTCGATGCCGCGGGCGGCCTCGATGCCGCGGGCCGTACCGGCCCTGCGGGCCGCCTCCGTGGCGGCGGCCGTCCCTGAGGCGCGGGCCGCGCCGGATCCCTCGGCGGGGGCTGCGATCGGGCCGTTCGGTCGGACGTCGGTCATGGTGCGGCCTCCTCCGTGGGAGTGCGTCGGGTGCCGGAGCGCAGGGCGTCCAGCTGGTCGTCGGCCGGACAGCGGCCGCGCGCGGGGTAGCGCTCGGCGAACTCGGCGACGGCGGTGCGCAGCCACCCGGCGCCGGGCAGGCGGCCCAGCGCGGCGTCGGCGGCGGCGAAGCAGGCGAGGGTGGCGCGGCGCAGTTCGCGGTCGGCGACCGCCAGGGTGGCGGCGCGGCGCCAGGCGTCGCTGCGCGGCGGCCGCGGACCGCCGGACCGGTCCGCCCGGTCGGAGGAGTCCAGCGGCTCCAGCGCGGCCAGCGCGGTGTCGGCGGCCACCGGGTCGTCCAGCAGCGCGGTGACCAGCGCGGCGACCACCATCCAGCCGTCCCCGGGCTGGGCGTCGATCATCCGCAGCTCCAGGTGGCCGCGGGGGCGCACCGGCGGGAAGAGGGTGGTGCGGTGGTAGTCCAGGTCGGCGAGCGTGGGCGGGCGTTCGCCCGCGCCGCGGATCCAGTCGCGGAAGCTCACCCCGGGCGGGGCCGTCCACGGCAGCCCCTCCGGCCGTTGCACGCACAGCACTTCGGCGTCCAGCACGTACTGCGCCCAGGCCTCGCGCGGGTCGCCGTGGTCCGGCTCCGGGGCCAGCGTGCGGGTCGGGTCCATCCGGGACCAGACGGTCTGCCGGGTCGACCGGTGGCCGGTCGGCCTGCCGTCCAGCAGCGGGGAGTTGGCGAAGGCGGCGACCAGCACCGGGCCCAGCCGGTGGACCAGCTGCCAGCGGCGTTCCACCGCGTGCGGGCCGTCCGCCTCGCCGGCGTCCAGGCACACCTGCACCGACGCGGTACCGGTCATCATGATCCGGCCCCAGGGCCCGGCGGAGTCGAAGAAGCGCTCCATCGCGAGGTAGCGGGGGTGGTCCAGCACCATCCGGCGGGGGCGGGCGAGCGGGTCCGTCCCGGTGCCGGTGAGTCGCAGGCCCTGTGCCGCGAAGGCGGCCCGCAGGGCGGTCAGATCACGTCGGGTGCCGTCGACGCAGGCCAGGAGGCCGATGGCGGGCGGGGAGCTGAGCTCGACCTGTCCGCCGGGTTCGAGCGTGAGGCGCGAACCGGAGGGGAGCGAGGTGCCGTCGGTGCCGCCGAGGGGCAGCGACTCCAGCGCGGCGTGGAGCAGTTCCGGCCGTACGGGCCGGGTGGGACATCGATCGTCATGGACGAACCACTCGACCTCGACACCCACCAGTCGAGGCGGTCCGATCTTGAAACAGACGCCCGACACGTGGCTGCGCGCCCCCGATTCGGTCAGCGGGGTCACCCCCGTCGGGGGTGGTGGCGTGCTCTGCCGGTGGGGCGGAGTGGTGCGGGATGTCGGTATCACCGGACTCACCATCCTCGGGATCACGATTGCGGCCCGGTCTACCTTGCCCAGTCTGCTACGGAGCATGCGGGGGCGCTTCGCAAAAATCGTGTGAACGTTCGTTTCTGCAGGTCAGGGGCATGGCGAACGGGTGATGGAGGGGAGTTCGGCAGGCTGTGCGCGGGCGCTCACCCGGGGTGCGTGACCCCGGCACATGCCCGGGTCACCGGAGGCCGGCGCCCGCCGCGCCCGGCCGCCCGAGCAGCGCCAGCCGGGCGAGGACGACATCCAGGACCGGGCCCGGCAGGGCGTAGTTCAACCGCAGCGAACCGTGGCCGCCGGGGCCGAAGTCGGTACCGTCGGAGGCCTCCAGGCCGCAGCGCTCCAGCAGCGCCCGGCGGGCGGCCGGAACCGGCAGCCCGAGGGCGGCGGCGTCCAGCCAGAGCAGGTAGGACGCCTGCGGGGCCGAGCGGACGGCCGGCCCGAGCACGCCGGTGAGCCGGGTACGGGCGGCGGCGAGGTGGGCGAGCAGCGCGTCCAGCCACGGGCCGCCCTCGCACAGCGCCGCCCACTGCACGGTCTGCTCCAACAGGCCGCCCTCCCACAGGCCGTAGCCGGCCAGGGCGTCCGCGAACCGGCCGCGCAGCGCGGGGTCCGGGACCAGGGCGAAACTGCTGGGGATCCCCGAACAGTTGAAGGTCTTGCCGACCGAGTTGAGCGTGACGGCGAGGTGCCGGTGCGCCGGGTCGACGGTGGTGACGGCGACCGGGTGGACGTGACCGGGATGGGTGAGGTCGCCGTGCACCTCGTCCGAGACCAGCAGCGCGCCCGCCTCCGCGGCCCGACCGGCCAGGGCGCGCAGCTGGTCGGCGGGCCAGACCCGGGCGGACGGGTTGTGCGGGCTGCTGAGCAGGACGGCGGCGACGGGGCCGGGGAACGGCCCGGGCGGGAGCCGCGGGCCGTCCGGGCCGGCGGCCAGGGGCAGCTCCCGGTACCCGATGCGCGCCGCGCGGCAGAGCTGGGCGAAGCCGCCCCACTCGGGCGTCGGGAACAGGACGGGCGCCGCCGTCCCCCCGGCGTCCGGCCGTTCGGCCCCCCGTACGACGGTCTCCAACAGGACGCGCAGGGCGGTGCGGGGGCCACAGGGCAGCAGCAGGACCCAGTCCGGATCGACTTTGACGCCGTGCCGGGCGCGGTACCAGTCGGCCACCAGCGAGCGGCCGGCCGGATCGCACACCGTGTAGCCGTACGCGCGGTGGCCGGCGCGCCGGCGCAGGGCCTCGGCGATGGCGGGCGGGCCGGGGAGGTCCATGTCGGCGAGGCCCATCGGGATCACCCCGGGGACGCCGTCCGTGCGGGCCCACTTGCTGCTTCCCGTGCCGGTGCGGTCGAAGGGGGCGTCGAAGCCGAAGTCCGGGGCGAAGCCGGAGCCGGTCGGGCCGGAGCCCGGGGAGCCGGTGGGGCCGGTGGGCGCGGCGGGCGTGTCGGGCGTGTCGGGCGTGTCGGGCGTCGGGGTCATGGGCGGGCCTCCGGTGCGTCGGGACGCTCCGGCCACGCTAGCCCCGGTGGGGCCGTCGCGTCCCACGGTTCGGGCACGGGTGGGCGGATCACCCGGCGGCCCGTAGGCTGCCCGGCGGCTCGCGGCCCCGGAGGCGCGCGGGCGCACACACGGGGACGTACGGGGGCGTACGGGAACGTACGGGGACGTACGCAGACGCACGGGGAGAGGGGCTGCGGGATGGCGGCGACGGCACGGGGGGCGGTCGGTGAGCAGGACGAACAGGGCGAGGAGTTCACGCTGTTCGTGGCGCGGCGGGTGGAGCCGGGCTTCGAGGAGGCCTTCGAGCTGTGGGCGAAGAACATCCTCGCCGCGGCCACGGAGCACGCGGGCAACCTCGGCACCGGTCTGCTCCGCCCGTCCGGGCCGGACGACCCCTGGCACCTGCTGCTGCACTTCCGCGACGCCGAGGCCTTCCGCTCCTGGCAGACCTCCCCGGTGCGGGCGGCCTGCTTCGCCAGGGCGGACGGCCACCACCACGAGGTCCACCGGCACGAGATCCACGGGATGGAGGGCTGGTTCGCCACCACCCCGGGTGCCGCACAGCGCCGCCCGCCGGTGCGCTGGAAGATGGCGGTGGCCTCGACCGTCGCCATCGCGCCCCTGGTCGTGGTCTCCGCGGTCGTGCTCGGGCCGCACCTGACGGGCCTGCCGGTGGCCGTCCGGCCGCTGGTCACCGCGCCGCTGATCAGCGTGCTGATGACGTACGCGGCGCTGCCGGTGGTGACGCGGGCGCTGCGGCGGTGGCTGTTCCGGGAGGCGAAGGGCTGAGGCGCCGGGCCGCCGGCGGGTGACGGAGGCCCGGTGACGCGGGCGACGGCGGCCGCGAACGGACACCGGCGAACAGCCGACAGATGACAGCTGACAGATTTCGAAAGCTGTCAGCTGTCATCTGTTCGCTGAAAGTCGTCGGCTGACCTTCGTCATCCGTCAGCCGTGTCCCTCCGTCGCGCCGCCCGCCAGGTACGCCGCCAGCCCGCGCCGCCCCCGGCGCATCATCACCGCGTGGTTGGCCCGGAACACCGGGTGCAGCGGCAGGGCCAGGCGGCGCAGCAGCGCCTTCCCCGGCCGGGTGTCCTCCTCGAACAGCACCCGGGTGCCCGCCCGGCCCTCACCCGCACCCCCGCCGGCCGGGGCCTCCGGGGTCTCCGGGGCGACGGTGAACCGCGACCAGCCGTCGAGGTCACCCCGCATCGCGACCTCCAGTACCCCGGTCGCCGGGTCGCGTCGACGTGCCTCCAGGCCGATCACCAGCCGGTACGGCAGCAGGGCGCGCACCACCATCTCCCCGGAGTCCTCCCCGGTCCGCCGGGCGTCGAGGATCTCGGGCCACCAGCGGGGGTAGTTCCCGACGTCCTCCAGCGCCGCGAACACGGCCGGTGCCGGTGCCGCGAGCCGCCAAACGCCCTGGAAACGGTAGTGGTTGGGGTCCACGGCCCCACCCTAGCCCCGCGTCGGGCCTCCCGGACCCGTTCCGGCCCGTACCGCTACCCCGGCCCGCACCGCCACCCCTGCCCCGGCTCGCACCGCCACCCCCGGCGTCGCCGCTACTCCGGTTCGGCCAGGGCGAAGGCGGTGTTGACCAGCGCCACGTGGCTGAACGCCTGTGGCGTGTTGCCGAGTTGGCGGCGGGCGTACGGGTCCCACTCCTCGGAGAGCAGCCCGAGGTCGTTGGCGAGCCCGACCACCCGCGCGAACAGGGCGCGTGCCTCGTCCGTCCGCCCGGTCGCGGCGAGCGCGTCGGCGAGCCAGAACGAGCAGGCCAGGAAGGCGCCTTCGCCGCCCGGCAGCCCGTCGCCGTTCGTCCCGGCCCGGTAGCGGCGTACCAGCCCGCCGTGGTCGAGCCCGTCCCGGACGGCGTCCACGGTGCGCACCACCCGGGGGTCGTCCGGCGGCAGGAAGCCGCTCTTGACCACGAACAGGGTGGCCGCGTCCAGCCCCCGCCCGCCGTAGTGCTGGACGAACACGCCGCGTTTCCGGTCGTAGCCGTTCTCGCAGACGTCGGCGTGGACGGCGTCGCGCAGCGCCCGCCAGCGGTCGACCGGCGCGGGCAGTCCGGTGGTCTCGGCGAGCCGTACGGCGCGGTCTGCGGCGACCCAGCACATCACCTTGGAGTGGACGAAGTGCCGCCGTCCGCCGCGCACTTCCCACAGTCCTTCGTCCGGCTCGCGCCAGTGCTGTTCGAGGTGGTCCATCAGCGAGCGCAGCAGCGTCCAGACGTGCCGCTCCATCGGCAGTCCCGCCAGCAGTGCGAGGTGGAGGGTGTCCACCACCTCGCCGTAGACGTCGAGTTGGAGCTGGTCGACGGCGGCGTTGCCGAAGCGGACCGGCCGCGAGCCCTCGTACCCGGGCAGCCAGCCGGCGACGGTCTCGCCGAGCACCCGCTCCCCGGCGACCCCGTACACGGCCTGGACGTGGCGGGGGCCTCCGGCGATGGCACGCAGCAGCCAGCGGCACCAGGCGGCGGCCTCCTCCCGGAACCCCCCGCGCAGCAGGGCGGAGAGGGTCATCGAGGAGTCGCGCAGCCAGCAGAAGCGGTAGTCCCAGTTGCGCGTGCCGCCGATCCGCTCCGGCAGGGAGGAGGTGGCGGCCGCGACGATCCCGCCGGTGGGGGCGTAGGCGAGCGCCTTGAGGGTGAGCAGCGACCGCAGGACGGCGGTGCGCCACTCGCCCCGGTACCGGCAGCCGGACGCCCAGTGCTGCCACCGGTCGAGCGTGGCGAGCAGCGCCTGTTCGGGGTCGGTGCGCGGGGCGGAGGTCAGGTGGGAGGGCTGCCAGGTGAGGACGAACGGGACGCGCAGTCCGGCGGTGACGGTGAACTCGGAGACGGTGACGCCGTCCAGTCCGTAGGTGTGGACCCCGGGGGGCACCCGCAGCCAGGCGGAGTCGGGTCCGGCGACGGCGACCCGGTGGTGCGCGGTGCGCCGGACCCACGGGTCGATCCGGCCGTAGTTGAAGCGCAGTCGCAGGGCGCCGCGCATCGGGACGGTGCCGTCGAGGCCCTCGACGATCCGGATCAGCTGGGGGTCGCGCTGCCCGCCCCGGCCGCGCTGCGGCATGAAGTCCGTGATCCGCACCCGTCCGTCGGGGGCCTGCCACTCGCTCTCCAGGACGAGGGTGTCGCCCCGGTAGCGGCGGGCGTGGCACTCGGCGGAGCCGGCCGGGGCGATCCGCCAGGAGCCGTGGTCCCGGTCGCCGAGCAGTCCGGCGAAGCAGCTGGGGGAGTCGAAGCGGGGCAGGCAGAGCCAGTCGACCGATCCGTCCCGGCCTACGAGGGCGGCGGTCTGCAGGTCGCCGATGAGGGCGTAGTCCTCGATGCCTCCGGTCATCACGCCCATTGTGGGGCGCATCCCCGGTACCCCGCACCGCAGGAGGGGGTGTCGGGGAGGCCCGGAGGCCCCGGGAGCCGGGCACTCCGCTTGCACCCGTTCGGGGTGCGGAGGAGGATCTTCTGTGCTTGTAGTCTCAGCTGTCACAGCAGTGCCCTCGTGGCACTGCCTCCCCGCAACCGGAGTGAAGGAGTCACAGGCATGCGGCGACCGAGCTGGGTACCGGAGGGTACGGACCTGGACAAACCGAACGCCGCGCGGGTCTACGACTACTACCTCGGGGGCTCGCACAACTTCGAGGTCGACCGGGAGATGGCCCGCAAGGCGCTGGCGCTGTGGCCGGAGCTGCCGCAGATCATGCGCTCCAACCGCGCCTTCCTGCGCCGCGCGGTGACCTTCCTCGCCGAGCAGGGCGTCACCCGCTTCCTCGACATCGGCTCCGGGATCCCGACCTTCGGCGCGGTGCACGAGATCGCCCGCGCGATCCGGCCCGAGGCGAAGGTCGTCTACGTGGACCGCGACCCGGTCGCCGTCGCGCACAGCCGCCTGCTGCTCCAGGACGACCGGGCCAGCGCCGTCGTGCAGGCCGACCTGCGCGACGTCGACGACCTGCTGGCCCGCCCCGAGGTGGCCGAGCTGCTGGCGGAGGGCGAGCCGGTGGCCGTGCTGCTGGTGGCCGTCGCGCACTTCGTGAGCGACGACGAGGACCCGTGGAAGCTGGTCGGCGTGATCCGCGACGCCCTCCCGCCCGGCAGCGCGCTGGTGCTCTCGCACGCTTCCCTGGAGGGCCGCCCGGACCAGGCGGAGGACCACCAGAAGCTCTACCGGATGACGCCGACCCCGCTGACCATGCGCACCCGTGCGCAGATCACCGCGATGTTCGCCGGCTTCGAGCTGGTCGAGCCGGGCGTGGTCTACCTGCCGCAGTGGCGCCCCGATCAGCCGGAGTCGGTCGGCGAGCACCCCGAGCGGATGACCGGGGTGGCGGGCGTGGGGTTCCGCCCTTGAGCGGACGCGACGGACGACGCACCGACGGCCGCCCGCCCCGCGCGGCGGCCGCCGGGAGCAGACCGCTGGGCACGGGCCGGCGCGCGGCACCGACCGCGCCCGCCACGCCCCGGCCGGACGGCGTCTTCCGGACGGTGGTCAGGCCCCGGCCGGACGGCGCCTCGCGGCCGGACGGTGGACCCGGGGCGCGCCGATGAACACCGTCCCGGCACCCGGCGGCGCCGACCGGTTCCACGAGGACTGGGCCCGGCTGCTCTCGGCCGACCACGGCATCGCCGTCCACCCCGACCTGCTCAACCGGCTGGTCGCCCGCACCGCCGCGCTGCTGCACCGCGCCCAGGAGGGCGAGCCCTTCGAGCCGCGGCTGGCCACCCAGGCCGGGGCCGAACTGGTCGACGCGCACTTCACCGACCCGGTGCTGCTGGCCCGGGCCGTCGAACTGCTCCAGGCGCAGCGGCTCGGGGACGGCCGCGGCCCCGTCCTGACCGGCGCCTTCGCGGCCGGCTGGGCCGCCGCCCTGCGCGAGCGCACGCTGCGCGAGCAGGAGGCGATCCGCACCGCCGCCGACACTGCCCGCAAGGAGGCCGAACGGGCGCTGCGCGCCTCCGAGGCCCGGTTCCGCGCACTGTTCGAGAGCGCCGCGATCGGCATCGGCATCGGCGACACCGACGGCAACATCATGGCCGTCAACAAGGCGCTGCAGGAGCTGTTCGGCGCGGGCCCCGCGGACATGATCGGCCGCCGGGTCGGCGACCTCGTGCACCCCGAGGACACCCCGGGCGTGTGGGAGGCGTACGAGGAGCTGATCAGCGGCAAGCGCGAGTACTTCCAGTTCGACAAGCCGTACTACCGCCAGGACGGCGAGGTGGTCTGGACCCATCTGACCGTCTCGCTGATCCGTGACGACGACGGCACCCCGCAGTACCAGGTGGCGATGCTGGAGGACGTCACCGACCGCTACCGGCTCCAGGAGCGGCTGCGTCACCAGGCGACCCACGACCCGCTGACCGGGCTGCCCAACCGCGCGGCCTTCTTCGAGCGGCTGGAGAAGCTGTTCGAGGACCCGGAGCCGGGTGCCCGCTTCGGCCTCTGCTACGTCGACCTCGACGGCTTCAAGGTGGTCAACGACAGCCTCGGCCACGACATGGGCGACCAGTTGCTGTCCGCGGTCGCCGCCCGGCTGAAGGCCGCCCTGACGCCGCTCGGCCACCTGGTGGCCAGGCTCGGCGGCGACGAGTTCGTCGTCCTGCTGGAGAAGTGCCGGGGCGAGCAGGAGGCGGTGGCCGCCGCGAAGTCCGTGCTCAAGGCGCTGGCCGGGCCGGTGCTGATCGGTGACCACAAGCTCGCCGTGGGGGCCAGCGTCGGCGTGCTGGAGCGGCGGGTGTCCACCACGACTCCGGGCGCCGCCGTCCGCGCCGCCGACCTCACGCTGTACCGCGCCAAGGAGGCCGGCCGCGGCCGCTGGACGCTGTTCGACCCCAAGGAGAACGCCCGCGCGGTCAGCCGCTACGCGGTGTCGGTGCGGATGCCCGCCGCCCTCGACCGCGGCGAGTTCTTCATCGACTACCAGCCGCTGTACCGCCTCGCCGACGGCCGGCTGGCCGCCGTGGAGGCGCTGGTGCGCTGGCGCCACCCGCAGCTCGGCGTGCTCGGCCCGGACGAGTTCGTCACCACCGCCGAGGAGACCGGGCTGATCATGCCGCTCGGCCGCTGGGTGCTGGAGCAGGCGTGCGGTCAGGCCGCGGACTGGATCAAGCGGTTCGGCGACGCGGCGCCGCAGCTCAACGTCAACCTGGCGGTCCGTCAGGCCCGCAGCGCCGGGCTGGTGTCCGACCTCGCCCGGATCCTGGACGGCACCGGACTCGACCCCGCCCGGCTGCAGTTGGAGATCACCGAGTCGACCGTGGTCGGGCCCGAGGACGAGGCGCTGCGCACCCTGCACGGGCTGGTCGACCTCGGGGTGTCGCTGGCCGTCGACGACTTCGGCACCGGCTGGTCCAACCTGGCCTATCTGCGCGACCTGCCGGTCTCCGGCCTGAAGATCGCCGGGTCCTTCGTGGGCGACCTGCACGAACCGGGGAAGGACGAGTCCACCGGGTGGCGGATCGTCAGCGGGCTGGTGTCGATGGCGCACGCGCTCGGGCTGAACGTCACTGCCGAGGGCGTGGAGACCGCCAGGGATGCCGAGCGGCTGCGGACCATCGGCTGCGACTGGGCGCAGGGCTGGCACTTCGGCCGCCCGGTGCGGCCGAACGAGATCGCCCGGCGGATCGTGGAGGAGCCGAAGGGTCGTCCGGTCGAGGGCTGAGGTCCTCCTGGCCCTGCCGCGGGCCCGCCTGGATCCACCCGGGCCTTCCCGCGGCCTTCCCGGGCCCGGGTGACCCCGGGCGGCCCCGAGTTCCCGATCCCCGGGGTGCCTGCGGCGGCCCGGGTGGGCCGCCCCGGCCTCCAGGCGCCCGAACGCGACGGCGCTCAGCAGTCCCGTCGGGGCGCCACACCGCCAAAATTTCACTGATTGTCACCAAAAGTAGCGACAAAAGCGGGCAGAAGCCCCTTGACGTGACTGTCAGTACCGGCGGAGGATGGGGTCCTGGCCACCTTTCACTCGAGGGTGTGGGAGGAGCATTCGGCCAGTTCGCACGATCGGCGCCTCCGGGCGCCGGGAGCACCGCGGCGGTGCGCACCCCCTTCGGCCGTCACAGCGCTCTCCATCGTCAGCCCTTGGGTTCCGCCCCCGGGCTTCCTCACCGGGCTCGACCCGCGCGTATCCGCCCGCACCGGTCGCCCGTTCACCGGACAGCAGGGGCCGCGCCGCCGGCGCCCGCCCGCCGCCTCCCTCCGAGAGGCCGCTCAGATGAGCATTCTCATGCCCCCCAACGCACACTCCCGCCCTGCCCGGAGCCCCGGCTCCGAGCCCGATCAGACCGGCCCGGGCTGCCGGGCACCCGACGCCCCGCCCGACGGGTCGACCGGCGCCCCGGCGGACGCCGAAGCCGACGGGCCACCCGGCCACTCACCGGAGGCGGCCGTCCGCCCGGCTCCTTCCCCGGCCCCCGCGCCGGCCGCCGCCTCCGCCGCCCCGGCCGTCCCAGTCGTCGCGCCGACCGCCCTCCCCGTCGTGTCCGCCGCGCCCGCGCCCGCCCCCTCGGTCGACGGCCGGGCCGCGCAGGGCCACCCGAACCGGCGCGCCGACGACCAGAAGCGGCGGGCCGAGGACCGCACCGGCCGCCGCCGTACGGACCGCCCGATGCGCCGCGCCGGTGACGGCGTCGTCACCACCCATACGGTCAGCCTGGTGATCCCGGCCCACAACGAGGCCCGCAACATCCCCTGGGTGTTCGAACAGATCCCCCGCTGCGTCGACGAGGTCATCCTGGTCGACGGCGCGTCCAGCGACGCCACCCTCCCGATGGCCCAGTACTGCCTGCCGACGGTCCGCAGCGTCCAACAGCGCGGCGCCGGCAAGGGCAACGCCCTGCGCACCGGGTTCGCCGCCGCGACCGGCGAGTACATCGTCATGATGGACGCCGACGGCTCCATGTGGCCCGGCGAGATCCCGCACTTCCTGCACTTCCTGGACAACGGGTTCGACTTCGTCAAGGGCTCGCGCTGCATCGCCGGCGGCGGCTCACTCGACTTCACCCGGATCCGCTCGCTCGGCAACCGGGCCCTGCTCGCCGTCGTCAACAGACTGTACGACGCGCGCCTCACCGACCTGTGCTACGGCTACTGCGCCTTCCGCCGCTCCTTCCTGGACGCGCTCGACCTGCGCTCGACCGGCTTCGAGATCGAGGCCGAGATGACCGCGCACGCGCTGCGCTCCGGGCTGCGGATCGCCGAAGTGCCGAGCCTGGAACTCCCCCGCCGCAGCGGTCGCTCGCACCTCCACGCCGTCTCCGACGGCCGCCGGGTGCTGAGGACCCTGATCGCCGAGCGTCCCGGCGCCCGGTCCCCGGCGAACGCCCCCGCGGGGGAGCACTGATGAATGGCACCGACCGGCGCACCGAAGCAGCCTGCCCGCGCCCCGCCGCTCGAAACTCGCTCCACACCCCCATCCGCGTCGTCGACCTGGACCTGGACGAACCGAGCGGGCTGCGCTCGCCCGGCGGTCTCGGTGCTGCCGCCCCGGACGGACGCGTGTTGGCGTTGGTGCGGCTGCACGGACACCCGCTCGGGCTGGTCACGGCCACCGGGGCAGCCGGCCAGAGCGCCGCGTTGCGTCGGGCGCTGGTCGACGCCGCTCACCGGGAACTTCGCGTTCCCGCCCTGTCCACCGCGACACCCGCGGCGCGTCCCGGTCGGGTCGGCCGCGCCCGGGTGCCCGCGGACCCGGTCACGGTCAGCGTGGTCGTCGCCACTCACAACCGGGCGGGCCTGCTGCGACCGTGCCTCGACTCCCTGCTGCGGAACGGCTATCCGCGGTTCGAGGTCATCGTCGTGGACAACGCCCCTGCCGACGACACCGCCGAACGCCTGGTCCGTGACCGGTACCGGGGCCGGGTCCGCTACCTGCGCGAGCCGGTGGCGGGCCTGGCCCGGGCCCACAACACGGGGCTCGCCGCCGCCCGCGGCGAGATCACCGCCTTCACCGACGACGACACCCTCGCCGACCCCGGCTGGATCGCCGCCCTCGCCCAGACCTTCGCCGAGGACGGGCGGATCGGGTGCGTCACCGGCCTGATCCTGCCCGCCGAGCTCGACACCCCGGCCCAGGCCGCCCTCGAATGCCACGGCGGCTTCGCCAAGGGCTTCGCCGCCCGGACCTGGACCCTCGCCGACGGGCCCGCCGACCCGCTCTTCCCCTTCGCCGCGGGACGCTTCGGCTCCGGCGCCAACATGGCCTTCCGCACCGCCCCGCTGCGCGCCCTCGGCGGCTTCGACCCCGCCACCGGCACCGGCACCCCCGCCCGCGGCGGCGACGACCTGCTCTCCTTCTTCCGCATCCTGGTCGCCGGCCACGCCCTCGCCTACGCGCCGGACGCCATCGTCTGGCACCGCCACCGGCGCACCATGGACGCCGTTCCCGCCCAGGCCTTCGGCTACGGCGCCGGCTTCGGCGCCTACCTCGCCGCCGCCCTGCACCACGAACCCGCCATGCTGCCCGCCCTGTTGCGCCGCCTCCCCGGCGGCATCCGGTACGCGGTCCGCCGCGCACGCACCCGGCCGGACCCGGGCGCGGCGGGCCGCCGCCCCGGCAGGCGGCTGGCCCGGCTCGAACTCCAGGGCCTGGTCTACGGGCCGCTCGGCTACGCGCGCAGCCTGCGCAGTGCCCGGGCCGCGAGCCGGACGGCGAGGTGAACGGCCCGTGTCCGCGCGCGCCGTGCCCGCCGTCGCGCCCGCCGGAGGCCGTCCCGCGTGCTCCTGCCCGCTGCCGCTGCCCTGCGAGTGCTCGTACCCGGCCCTGCTGCGGGCCCGGGTGCGCGCCGCGACCGCCGGTGAGCCGCTGCTGCGCAACGGGCACGTACTGACCGCCAGTTCGGTCCTCACGGCAGGGTTCGGCGCGGTCTTCTGGATGCTCGCCACCCGCTGGTACGGCGCGGAGTTCGTCGGGCTCAGCTACGCCGTGCTCACGGCCGCGACGCTGATCTCCGAGATCGGCCAGCTCAACCTCGCCGACGTGCTGATCCGCTTCGTGCCCGCGGCCGGCCAGGGCACCCGGACCCTGCTGATCCGCTGCTACCTGATCGCCACGGCCGCCAACGTGGTGGTCGGGAGCCTCTTCCTCGTCCTCGTCCCGGTGGTCGCACCGGACCTCGGCTTCCTGCGCAGCCCGCCGGTCGCCCTCGCCTTCCTCGCGATGACCGCGGGCTACACGCTGTTCGTCCTCCAGGACGGTGCGCTGACCGGCCTGCGCCGGCCGGGCTGGGTGCTCGGCGAGAACGCCCTGTTCGCCGTCGCGAAGATCGTGCTGCTGGCCGGCCTGGCGGGTTGGGCGCTGCACGCCGGGATCCTGATCTCCTGGGCCGGAGCCCTGCTGGTCGCCCTGGTCACCGCCAACACGGTGCTCTTCCGCCGGATCCTGCCCGCCCGGGCCCCCGGCCGCAGCGCCACGAGCGCCGTGCCGCGGCTCGCCCGCTACGCCACCGCGGACTACCTCGGCGCCCTGCTGCGGCTGACCGCGGCGACCGTCGTCCCGCTGGTCGTCCTGGACACCCTCGGGCCGGAGCAGATCGCCTACTACTCGCTCGCCTGGGTGATCGCCTACACCTTCTACCTCGTCGGGCTCAACATGGGCAGTTCGCTCATCGTCGAGTCCGCCGGGGCGCCCGGCCGGCTGGCCGAGCACGGCCGCCGGGTGCTGCGGCACGCCGGGGCCCTGGTCGTGGCCGGCGTGCTCGTCACCGTCGTGGCCGCGCCGTGGCTGCTGTCGCTGTTCGGCTCCGACTACGCCGACCACGGCACCGCCCTGCTGCGGCTCCTGGCCCTGTCCGCCGTGCCGCACCTGGTGCTCAGCGTCGCCGTCGACACCGCCCGGGCCCGGCAGCGACTGGGCCCGATCATCGCTCTGCAGGGGGCCTACTGCGTCCTCGTGCTCGGTCTGACGGTCTGGCTGCTGCCGCTGTTCGGCCTCGTCGGCGTCGGTCTGGCCTGGCTGATCGCCGCCACCGTCCTCGCCGTGCCGCTGCTGTGCGCCCTGCCGCGGTGGCTCCCGACAACCGAACGGAGTCGGCCGTGAACACCCCGGGCCTGTCCGTCATCGTGTGCGCCTACACGCTCGACCGCTGGGCCGACCTGTGCGAGGCGATCGACTCCCTGCGCGCCCAGCGGCAACCGCCCGAGGAGGTCGTCCTGGTCGTCGACCACTGCCCGGACCTCGCGCGCCGGGCCGCGGCGGCGTTCCCCGACGTGCGGGTCCTCACCAACCGGGAGCGGCGCGGCCTGTCCGGCGCACGCAACACCGGGGTGCGCGCCGCCCGCCACGAGGTGGTCGCCTTCCTCGACGACGACGCGGCCGCCGAACCCGACTGGACGGTCCGCCTGTGCGCGCCCTACCGGGACCCGGACGTGTACGGCGTCGGGGGCCTGGTGGTGGCCCGCTGGGAGGCCGGCACCCGGCCGGACTGGTTCCCGCCCGAGTTCGACTGGGTGGTCGGCTGCTCCTACCGCGGGCTGCCCGTCCACCGCAGCCCGGTGCGGAACTTCATCGGCGCGAACATGTCCTTCCGCCGCCGCGAGGCGCTCGCCGTCGGCGGCTTCCGCACCGACCTGGGCCGCGTCGGCACCCGCCCCCTCGGCTGCGAGGAGACCGAGTTCTGCCTCCGCCTCGCCGAGCGCCACCCCCGGGCCGTGCTGCTGCACGAACCGGCCGCCGTCGTCCACCACCACGTGCCGCCGGGCCGGGCCGCCTTCGCCTACTTCCGTTCCCGCTGCTACGCCGAGGGCTGGTCCAAGGCCGCGGTGGCCCGCCACCGCGGGGCCGGCGCCGCCCTCGCCAGCGAACGGAGCTACCTGCGTTCGACCGTGCCGCTCGCGCTCGTCGGCTGCCTGCGCCCCGGCGGCGGCGGACCGCGACGCGCGGGCGCACTGGTCGCCGGAGTGGCGCTCACCGTGGCCGGGTACGCGCTCGGCCGCGTCCGGGCACTCGTGCCGCGGTCCGGCGGGTCCGGGTCCGGGTCCGGGTCCGGCGGGCCCGGTGGGGCCGGGACGGCTGCGCCCGGCACGGCACCCCGGGCCGGGCGCGCCCCCTCGGCCGTGCCGTCCGGGTCCACCGCGTCGGCCGTGACGTCGGCGTCCACCGCGTCGGCCGTGACGTCGGCGTCCACCGCGTCGGCCGTGCCGTCGGCGTCCACCGCGTCGGCCGTGCCGTCCGGATCCGTCGCACCGGCCGCCGGAGAGGCGCCGGGACGACCCGGAGGCGGGCCGTGACACCGGTCGTCCCGGTGCTCCTGTACCACTCGGTCAGCGACGACCCGCCCGAGTGGATCGCCCCTTTCGCCGTCACGCCGAGGGTCTTCACCGAGCACCTCGACCGGCTCGCCGCGGCCGGCCGGATGGTGGTCCCGCTGCACCGCCTGGTCACCGCCCTGCGCGGCGGACCGGCGATGCCGGACCACTGCGCGGTGCTCACCTTCGACGACGGCTTCGCCGACTTCTACTGGACCGTGGCCCCCCTGCTCGGCGAACGCGACCTGCCCGCCACCCTGTTCGTCACGACCGGGGCCCTGCACACCCCCGGCCACTCCGCCGAGGGCAGCCTGCTGCCGCCCGCCGAGATGCTCAGCTGGCGCCAGCTCGCCAACCTCGACGCGCTCGGCATCGAGATCGGCGGACACTCCCGCACCCACCCCCAGCTCGACACCGTCTCCCGGCGGCGGCTGCGCGAGGAGGTGGGGGGCTGCAAGGAGCAGTTGGAGGACCTGCTGGGCCACTCGGTCGACTCCTTCGCCTACCCGCACGGCTACTCCAGCCCGGCCGTGCGCCACTGCGTCCAGGAGGCCGGCTGGACCAGCGCCTGCGCCGTCGCCGACGCCTTCAGCTCCTCGGCCGACGAACCGCTGCGGATCGCCCGGCTGATGGTGCGCCGGGACACCCCGCGCCGGCTGTTCGGCCAGTGGGTCGAGGGCACCGGCGCACCCGTCTCCCCGTTCCCGGAACGCCTGCGCACCAAGGGCTGGCGCGCCTACCGCAGGCTGCGGGCCGGCCTCGGCAGCCCGGCCGGCGGGCCGCCCGCCGGTCCCTGACCCGCCGGTTCCTGACCCGCAGTTCCCGACCCGCCGGTTCCCGAGCGGGGTCAGCGCTGCCGGGGCGGGGGATCAGTGCTGCCAGACCCGGACCCAGTCCACCGTCATGCGGGCCGAGTCGACGTTCTGCGGCGGTGCACTCGGGTACCCGACGGCCAGGTCGAGCAGCACCTCCATCGGCACGTGCGGGATCTTCTCCGGCTCCGTCACCCGGTAGCGCTGCACGCCGTCGACGTACCAGGTGAGCGAGTCGCTCTCCCAGTCGAGCGCGAACACGTGGTAGTCCGCCGGGAAGTCCTGCGGGCCGTAGCGCTCCCACTGGTCCTTGTCCTCGCCGTTCGGCCCGGTGAAGTGCACGGTCATCTGGACGTACTGGGTGGTGGAGATGAACTCCGCGACGTCGACCTCCGGCGGGGTGGTACGGGATTCGGGCAGGAGCCAGAACGCGGGGAACATGCCCTCCTCGGGGGGAATGCGCACGGCGGCGGCGAAGTACCCGTAGGTGAAGGTGTGCCGGGGCTGCGCGTTCCAGGAGTCCCGCCCGGTGGAGACCATGCCGGAGGTCCACGGGTAGGTCTTGCCGTCGCTGCCCTTGGTGGCCGACCGGTTCGCGGTCAGCGTCAGCCTGCCGTCGTCCACCGTGGCCTGTTGCGGGCGGTACCACTCCAGCTCGTGGTTGCCGGCGTTGGTGCAACCGTCAAGGTTCCAGTCGTAGCAGGTGGTCCAGTTCGAGCGGTTGAGCCGGTCGCCGTCGAACACGTCCTGGAAGGCCAGGTGCCAGGAACCGGGGGCATTGCCCGCACCGGCGCTCCCCGGGGCCGACGGTGACGCGGCGCCGCCCCCGCCGCCCGCTGTGCACCCGGCGACCAGCAGCAGACCCGCCAGCGCGGCCCCGCTCGCCCCGCGCCGCCGTCGCCGGTCGGCGCGCCGGGCGGCGCCCGCCCCGCGACCGTCCGCCCTGTCGTCGTTCTCCTCCCCACCGTTCTCCGCCCCGCCGTCGTTGGTCCCGCCGTCGTTCTCCCCGCCGTCGCCCTTCTCCCCGGCCTCGTCCGGCTCCGGGGCACGCGGGTCGCCGCCCGGGGGTGGAGCGTTCGGACCTCGGCCGCGGGGGAGGCACAGCGGCAGTGCCAGCAGCGTGGTGGCGCCGGCCACCGCGGCCAGCGCCCAGCCGCTGATGAACCCGCCGGTCAGGAAGAAGGCCACGGTGATCACCGTGTCGATGGCCAGGCTCAGGGCCACCACCATCACCCAGGACTCCAGTCGCCCCATCGGCGCGCCGCTCGCGGCCAGCCGCGGCCGGGCCGACCGTACGGCCGCCAGCCCCGGGCAGCAGAGCAGGAACACGGTGGCCACGGCCACCCGGACGGGGTTGGCGTCGGCCAGCGCGAAGACGGCGAGCGCCACCCAGCCGGAGGCGGCCAGGGCCCAGCCGAGCCGGAAGTCGGTGGTGGACGGGTTGCTGTTCACGGGCCGCCTCCCGGCCGGAGGGAGGACTGCGCGGGCGGCTGGCCGACCGGTGCGGCGGCCGGTGCGGCGGATGGGGTGACCTGGCCGGGCAGCGGGTTGGGGATGAACCGGTAGACCACGGCGTCGGCGTTCCGGTAGACGAGTTCGAAGCCCGGGGTCCGGGAGACCGCGTCGGACAGCCGGTCCACCGTGTCCGCCGGCAGCACGCCGGTCAGCGAGGTCTCGGCGGTCTGCGCCCGGTTCAGGATCAGGTACGCGGGTACCCCCGGATGGGTGAAGCTGACCGCGGCCTCCAGCCCGTCCAGCGGATCCTTCGTCAACAGCTTCCGGGTCGGTTCGCTCGTCTCGGCCAGCCGCACCTGGGGGTGGTCCTCGTAGTGGCCGTAGATCCCCGGCACGCTCCCGGTCACGGACACCACCACCGAGTACGGTGGCGCCGCCGCGAACAGCTGCTGCGTCGCAGCGACCTCGGCGCCGGTGTACCGGTTCATCCGCTCCTTGCTGTCGTAGCCGAAGAACAGCCCGCCCAGCAGGGCCAGCAGCAGGACCAGCGAGCAGGCCGAGCGCAGCCGTGGCCGCGGCGTGGGCCGCAGGACGAGCGCGGCCACCAGGAACGCGGTGGCGGGCAGCGCGAACAGGTAGGTGCGGAAGAGCATCTCGCCGCCGTAGCTGTTGGCAGCCAGCAGCGGCAGCGGGGCCAGCGCGAGCCAGGGCACCGGGGTGCGCCGGACCCAGGGGCGGCGGATGACGGCGATCACCGCCAGCAGGACCACGGTGGCCGACAGCCCCCGGTCGATCCAGTCGACCATCATCTGGTCCGCCGAGGCGATCCCGAGGTTGGCGAACCCGGAGGTGATGTTGGAGTCCGGCGTGGTGAGCGCCCGGACGAACTGGCCGAGGTTGGCGGCCAGGTACGGCCGTGCCACCGTGGCATCCCACACCGCCGTCATCGCGACCGCGGCCAGCAGTGGGGGCAGGACCACCCTGCGGTTGCGGCGCGGCACCGCCAGTACGGCCAGCGAGCTGATCAGCATCAGCGGGGTGAGCTGGTGCGAGCAGACGATCGCGGCCTCCAGCACCAGGACCATCGGCAGCCGCAGCGGCCCCCACCCGCCGGCCGCGCCGCTGCCCGCCGCGGGCGCCGCGGACCGGTGAGCCCCGCCCGGCGGCGCCCGGCCTGGCGCGCGCGCGACGTTCCGGTCGGGCAGCCGACGGACCACCGAGGCGATCACCGTGACGTACAGCACCAGCGCGAAGGCCTGTGGGGAGAAGTAGTCCTGGCCCACCCAGGAACAGGAGAAGTAGATCCAGACGGCGCCCCACACCAGCGTCCGGTCGGAGCTGATCGTCCGGTAGAGCAGCAGCAGTGGGGCGAGCAGCAGCGCGTTGAACAGCGGGGGTCCCCAGCTCGCGTACCCGAGCGCCGAGTGCAGGCCGGTGACCCGCAGCAGCAGGCCGTTCAGGACGAAGAACCCGGGCCACTGGTTGTACGGGTCCAGCAGGCCGGCGTGCGGCACCGCCCCGCCGTGGCGCAGCATCGCCTCGATCACCGCGACGTGCTTCCAGGCCCAGGAGTAGCGCAGGTTGGCGTAGAGAAGGGTCGGCGTGGCGTGGACGACCGCGATCAGGGCCAGGACGTAGGCGGCGAGCCACCACTGGCGGAGTCTGCGGATCCGCAGGGCGAGCACGAAGCCGGCGGTCAGCAGGCCCGCCGCGACCCAGTACAGGACGGGGAGCACCTGCAGCAGGCCGAGGTCGCCCATCCGGTCCAGGTCGACGCTGCGCAGTGACAGCAGCCACAGCAACAGCGAGACCGGTAGCAGGGCGCGTGCCGTCAGCGCGGGCAGCCGCGCCGTCCACCCGGGGCGGCGGTGCGTCGTCCCGTCGGACGGGCGGGTCCGGGACGCCGACAGCGGCGTCACGACCGGGTCGCCGGCCATGTGGCTGCCTCCTCCAGGAGCGGGGTCACGTTGCGGGTCACCCACCAGTGGCTGCGCGCGTAGCGGGGGGCCTTGGTCACGTTCGACACGATGTGCCACAGCCAGGTCAGCAGCGGCAGCACGGCGCCGTCCGGGGGTCCGGCCGGGCCGTCCCGGCGCAGGTCCACCAGGTCGGCGCGGGTGCGGTCGAGCAGGGCGAGGTCCGGTCCGGGCAGTGCGCCGCGGCGCACCATCTCCCGTACGGTGCTGCCGAGCTGGCGGCGCTCGCGGCGGCAGGTCAGGGCGATCACGAAGGTGTAGGCGTCGATGGCGCAGGGGCCGTCCGGCCGGGCGCCGCCCCAGTCGATCACGCCGGTGACCCGGCCGGTCGGCTCGTCGAGCAGCACGTTCCCGGGGTGGAAGTCGCCGTGGGTCCAGGCGACGGTGGTCTCGGCGCCGGCCAGTCCGGCGCGCAGCCGGGCGCGCACGCGCGCCAGCCCGACGGCGCCGGTCCCGGTGCGGCACCAGGGGATGCCGGCGCGGAGCGCGTCCAGCGGCTCGTCGACCCAGGCCACCAGCCGGCCGGTGGCGGTCTCGGTGCGCCCGGTGGCCCGGTGCAGTCCGGCGATGGTGGTGAGCGCGTGCTCGGCGACGGTCCGGTCCGGGCCCGGGCCGGTGGGCAGCAGCCGGTCGGCGGTGGTGCCGGGCAGCCAGGTCTCGGTGATCAGCGGCAGCGGGCCGGTCAGGGCCCGGCGGACGGGTGCGGGGACGAGGGCGCGCCAGCTGCCGAGCCGCTCGTCGGCGGCGAGCGCCTCCAGCACCCGCCACTCGTGGTCGAGCGAGGTGACGGCCGGGCCGGTGCGGGCGTGCTTGACCGCCAGCCGGTCCCGGCCCGGGGCGTCGAGGGAGAGCACCAGGACGTCGGTCAGCCCGGGGGGCCCGGGCCGCAGCGTGTGGGTGCCGTCCAGTTCCAGTCGGCGGGCGATCCGGCGGGCCTTCAGCCGGTCGGCCGGGCCGTAGACCAGCAGCGGACGGCGCAGCGGCAGCAGGGCCCGCGGGGAGAGCGGCAGCCGGGCGGGCCGCCGCCGCAGCGGCGCGTACCGGTGGAGGGCGGGCGGCAGCAGGGACCGGACCCGGGTGCCGTGCGGCCCGGGGGTGCGGTCCGGCCTCTGCGCCGCCGGGCTCATCTGCCCGGGCCCCGGTGGGTCGGTGCGGCCGCCACGCTGCGCGCGGCCTGTCCGGCGAGCCGGGCGAGGCGCAGCGGCGCACCCGCCCGGCCGGCCTCCGGGACCGCGAGGAGGGCCAGCAGCGCGCGGGCGTCGGCGGGCGGCCGCGGCGCCCGGCAGCGCGAGCAGCCGCCCGGGCGGTGCCCGATCAGCCGCCCCACGGCGTCGGCGAGCCCGGCCTGGTAGGCGTGGCGGGCCACCGGGACGCCGGCCACCCTGACCGGCGGTTCGGCGTTCGCCGGGGCGGCGGCGGTCGCGGCCCAGCCGAGCAGGTCCACGTCGGCGACGCCGTCGCCCACGGCCAGGGCGGGCGGGCCGTCGGCGCCGAGCCGGGCCAGCAGGGCGCGGGTCCCGGCGAGCTTCCCGGTGCCGTGCGGGACGAAGTCGGTCTGGGCCCGGCCCGGGACGGTGGTGAAGAGCTCGCCGAACGGCGCCTCGCGGAGGAGGGCGGCGACGGTCTCCGGGGCCAGGGCGCGGCGTCGGCCGTCCCGCGGCGCGCGGACGGAGGCGCGGACGCACCAGCGGGCGAGCGGGTCGGGGGGGGGGGGGGGGGGGCCGGGGGCCCGCCCGCCCCCCCCCCCCCCCCCCCCCCCCCCCCCG
>NZ_JBHWBZ010000019.1:47954-95486 GCF_042735475.1 Kitasatospora sp. NPDC059577
GGTGGCGCGGACCCCCCTGGGGGCCCGCGGGTGGGTGCCGGCGGGCGGCGCCCGGCGGGCCCGGGGCCCGCCCCCCCCCCCCCCCCCGGCCCGGCGGCGCCCGTCGTCCAGCAGGACCTCGGTGCCGCCGGTCGCCGCGTCGACCAGGACCGCCCCGTACTCGGCGACCCCGCCGGGCAGCCGGTAGGCGGCGCAGCGGTCCGCGACCTCGGGGGCGGAGCGTCCGGTGGCGACCACCGTGCGGTAGCCGTGGGCGCGCAGGGCGCGCAGCGCCAGCATGCCGGCGGGGGAGGAGGCGGGGAAGCCGAGGACGTCGGACTCCAGGACGCCGTCCACGTCGAGGACGCAACAGGGGCCGTGGGGCTCCTCGACCAGGTCCGCGAGGTAGACGCCGGCGAGGAAGCGCTGCACCGCCCGGGCCTGGGCCCGCCGGGCTTCGGCGCGGGTGCGTTCGGTGGGTTCCAGCCCGTCCTGGAGGGCGGTGTGCCGGGCCTGGACGAGCCGCAGCAGGCACCACCGCGCGGCGGAGACCTCCTCGCCGGTGGCGCGGCGGTACTCGGCGAGCAGCTCCGCGTCCTCGTCCGGCGGGGCCGGGACCAGGCCGTCGTCGGGGCCGCGCTCTGGGCCCTCGTCAGGGCCGCGCTCTGGGCCGTCGGCGGCGCCGGCCGCGCCGGCGAGGTCGTAGGCGGCGTCGTAGCTGGCGAGGTTGAGGTGGCCGAAGGCACCGTCGGCGTACGCGGTCTTGTGCCAGCCGCCGGCGCCGTCGGCCGTCCAGCGGTGACGCGCGGTCAGGCCGTCGGTCACGCAGGGGCGGTCGGAGGCCAGCAGGGCGCGGGTCAGCGGGTCGAGCAGGGCCGGGCGCAGCACGGTGTGCAGGCGCCCGAAGGCGGGCGCGAGCTGGCGGGCGGCGGCCTCCCAGACGGGGTCGCGCCCGGCCAGCCGCAGGCTCCGGTCGGCGGGGACGGCCAGCAGGCGCTGCCGGGCGGCCACGTACCGGGCGACCTCGGCGGGCGGGACGACCCGCCGGTCCGACGACCCGGCCGACGACCCGTTCGCCGCCCGGTCCGACGGCCCGTCGGCGGGTCCGTCCGCAGGTCCGCCGCCCGGGACGGCCGTCGGGAGGGCCCGGACGAGCACGCCGTCGGCGAAGCCGAGCGGACGCGGGACCAGCCCGGCCAGCGCCCCGGCGACCGCGGGCGCGTACGCCCCGAAGTAGCCGACGCCGGTCCACTCGGCGAGCAGCGGCACGTCCTCCACCCCGCCGTCCACCCCGCCGTCCGGCCCGGCCGTGCGGGCCGAGCAGACGACCGCCAGGTGTGAGCGGCGGGAGAGCGGCCCCTGCGGGCCGACCGACAGGTCGAGCAGCTGTCGGCCGGGCGGCAGCACGGAGGGCAGCAGGGTGGTCAGCGCCCCGGGGGAGAGCAGCCTCCGCACGTGCCAGTCGCGGCCCGGCAGGACCACGCAGGGCAGGCCGTGCAGGGCCGGCGGCAGGGCGCCCGCGTCGTCGAGGGTCGCGAGGACCGGGACGACCGACGCCGGGTCGAACCCGCCGCGGACCGCCTGCGCGGCGAGGCCCGCCAGGGACCCGCCGGTCACCGGCGGGTCGTCGACGAGCAGCAGCAGGCCGCCCCGGCGCCGCAGGTCGTGCACCACCGACATCCGTCCCGGCAGCAGCGCCGCGCCCGGACGCGTGGTGCCGACCGTCACCGCCCGGTGGCCGAGCCGGCGCAGCTGCGCCGCGAGCAGCGGCGCGAGGTAGCTGCCGGAGGTGCGCACGCCGAGGACCAGCACCGGGCGGTGGGGGTCCGGGTGGCGGGCGTCGACCAGCCGGGCCAGCGCGACGCAGTCCTGCGGGTGCTGGTCGAAGCTGCGGAAGCAGGCCGGGGGGCGCTGGACCGCCCCGGCGAGCAGCATGCGGGCGCCGGGCAACCGGGCCAACCCGGCCACCGCGGCGGCGAGTTCGGCGAGCAGGTCGGCGGCCGGGCCGGCGCCGTCGGGGTCGTCCGGTGCCGGATCCCCCGCCGGTGCGGCCTCCAGGAGGGCCCGCAGGGCCAGGCGGTCGCGCAGCGCTCCCGCCCGCCCGCACCACGCGTGCAGCCGGCGTGCGGGCGGCGCGGCCAGCCACAGTCCGGTCGCGGTCCGCAGCCCGGCCCGGGCCGCGCCGACCGCGCCGGGCCGGCCGCCCTTCGCCAGGTGCTCCACCAGTCGGCGGGGCCGCCATGCGGTGCCCTCCAGCACGTCCTCGACGACCTGGACCAGCCCGGCGCTCAGCAGGAAGGCGTCCAGCCACTGTCCACCGGCGGCGCGTCCGAGCAGGCGGTCGGTCAGTTCCGGCACGGCCAGGTGCAGGTCCACCGGTGATCGTTCACCGTCGGCCGCCGCGGTCTGCGCATCGTTCATTCGTGGACTCCCGTGAGCTCCCGAAGGAGGGGACAGCGCCCGCGGAGCCGAGCAGCCGCTGTGCCTTCCCACTCTAGGCACCCGGCGTCCCGCCTGCTTCCCCAGCCGCGCGCGGGGCGTACGACGGCGCGTCGTGCCGGGGGAGACCCGCACCGGGGACGGGCCGCGCGCCCCGGAGCCGTCGGCGCGGTGACCGCGGGACCGGACCGGCCCCGGCTCGCCAGGGCCGGATCCGCGACGTACCGGGCCGGACCCGCGACGGCGACCGTCGGCGCGGCGACCGCGGGACCGGGGACCGGCACGGGCATCGGGCGCCTCCTCGTCGAGCCCCCCGTTCCGTCCAGCGTGCACCGGCCCGGCCGGGAACGACAGCCCTGATCCGTGTCCGCCCGGCCGCGCTGCGTGCCCGCCCGGCGCCGCGCGGCACCGCCGGGCGCCGGCGCCGCGGTGTCCGCGGGCGGCCCGGGCCCAGGGCGGCGGGGTGGGTAACGTCTTGGCCACGGGCCGGTCCGAAACCGGTCGAACTCGGCGACCTCCGTCAGCCGCCTGCGACATGATGATGCGTCAAGGTGTCGGCTGGAAGGGGAGCGACAGGATGGCCGACGGGGTGCCGACGGGCTCGGAACCGCGCACGCGGGTGGACCGGCGGCCCTGGGGCCGCCCGGAGGACACCCCGACCGGCGGTCCGCCCTCCAGGCTCAAGCGGTTCCGCGCCCACCCGGACGCGCCGACCAGGGTCGTCCCGCCGCCGCGCGACGCCACCCCGAGCACCGTCACCCGCCGTCCGGCGCCCGCCCGCGGCGGCCACTTCGGCGGCGCCTTCCCGGCCGCCCTGCTGAACCGGTACGAGCCCTACGAGGTCGCCGGTTCGGGCACCGAGGGCACCGTCTGGCACGTCCGGCGCACGGACGGCGGCGGGGACGCCGCCGTGAAGGTGGCGCGGGCGGGTCAGGCCATGGACGCCGAACTGCTGCGGCACCTGCGTACCGAGGCGTACCGGCGGCACGTCCCCGAGATCATCGACTTCGGCCGGGTCGAGCACGCCGGGACGGAGTGCGCCTGGGTGGCGATGGAGTACCTGCCGGTCACCCTCGCCGACCACATCGCCGCCCTGCACCGCGAGGGCCGGCACACCGACCCGCGCGAGACCGACCGGATCATCCGCGAGCTCGTCGCCATGCTCGACTTCTGGCAGCGGCGGATCCAGCGCAACCCGGTGGACTTCAAGCCCTCCAACGTCCTGGTGCGCCCCGGCGGCGGCCCCGGGGAGTTCGTGATCTCGGACTTCGGCGGCGTCGCCCGCCTCACCGCCAGCCGGAGCTTCTCGCCCGAGATGCAGGTCACCATCGCCTACATGGCCCCCGAGCAGCTCGCCGGGGCCAACCATCCGGCCGGACCGTGGTGGGGCCTGGGCAACGTGCTGTACGAGCTGTTCTCCGGCCGCCCGCACTACCTGGACGCGGAAGGCCTCCTGGTCAGCGACGAGGTGCTGCAGTACGACCTGGTCTTCGGGGAGCAGGCGGACCTCTCCGCCGTCACCGACCCGCGCCGGCTCATGCTGCTCCAGGGCCTGCTGACCAGGAACCCCGCCCACCGCTGGAAGGCCGAGCAGGTCACCGGCTGGCTGGACGGCGCCAGCCCCGCCGTCGTGCGCCCCCAGGGCGCGGCCGCCGGCGCCGTGGGCGGCTACGCCCACCGGCCCGTCACCTTCCTGGGGGACCCGTACCACGCCCCCTCCGTGCTCGCCTGGACCATGCTGAACCGCTCCGGGGAGGCCGCGGAGTGGCTCGTCGACGGCGGCGCGCAGCAGCTGCTGGCCTGGCTGCGCGACGAGGTCAGGGACACCCTGTTCGACCTGCACTACCTCCGGGCCGTCGACATCGCCCGGGGCACCCGGCGGGCCGACGCGGCCGCGCTCGCCGTCCTCGCCTTCGGCGCCGCGTTCGCACCCTCGGCCACCCCGGTCCACCGCGAGCGCCCGATCGACTCGGCCGGCCTCACCCGGATCGCCGCCGCGCCGGACGCCGTCGCCGTCATCGACGAACTGCTCGCCGCCTCGGTGCACACCGTCGCCGCCCGCTACGACTGCGACCACCCGGAGTGCCACGGCGAGCACTGCGGGCGGCTGCTGGCGCTCGCCCGCGTGCCGGAGGTGGTGGCCGACACCGACCGGGTCGCCCGGGAACTCGGCGGCGGCCGGCGGACCGGGGACGGGCTGAGTGTCGAGGAACGGGCCGAGTCCTACCGGCTGGCGGTCTGGCTGACCGTCCAGCCCGAGGAGCACACCCGGCTGCTGGGCCGCCTGTCGCCGCTGCCCACCGCACTGCACCGGCTGCCGCTGCCCGTGCGGGTGTCCGCCGTCCTGGCCCTGGTGGCGGCGGTCGTGGCGGACGTCGCGCTGGTCGCCTGGGCCTGGGCCAGGGCCAGGGCGGCGACGGGGCGCGGGACGGCGGACGGGGTGCGGCGCCGCTGGTCGGCGCTGCGCCGCCGCGCGGTGCGCGCCACCCCCGGGACGGTGGCGGGCTGCGCCGCCCTGGTCGCCGCCGAGGCGCTGCGGACCAGGTGCGCCGCCGTCGCGGAGGACGCGCCCGAGCGGACGGACGGCCGGGACGGCCCGGGACCGGCCGCGCGGCGCCTGCGGGCGTACCTGGCCCCCCGGGCCCGGATCTGGTGGGCGAACGCCAGGACCGCCCTGCCCCGCCAGGCGGCCGCGGCCCTGCTGGTGCTGGTGGGCCTGGCGCTGGTGCTCTGGGCCGGCACGCTCGCGAGGATCAGCGTCGACGCCGGCAACGCGCTCGCGGTCCTGCCGAACGGCGCGTTCGGTGACCGGCTGCGCACCGCCGGGGAGCGGGCGGCCCGGTCGGTGGCGCCGCAGCTGGGAGCGGCCGCGGCGGCCGCCGTCATCCTGGTGGTGTTCCCCGCCCGGGTCGGCCGGGGGACGCTGGCCCTGGCCGCGGCTGCGGCCGGGGCGATCGGGTACCTGCGCCTGGGGCCGCCGATGACGGTGCTCAAGCCGCCGCCCGCCGTGGTCGACCGGGTGGTGGTGTTCGAGGGCGGCATGGGCAGCTGGGCCGGGGTGGCGGCGGCCGTCGGGGTCGTCGTGGCCGTGGTGTTGACGGAGCGGGCCGCCCGGTTGACGGGGACGGTCCACGAAGCCCGGATCCGGACCGCCGAGCAGTGGCGGTGCCTGACCCGGCCTGCCGGAGCCGGAGCCGGGGCCGGGGCCGCGGGTGGCAGGGCCGGCGAGACCGGCCGGGGCGGAACCGGCCGCAGCGGTGGCGGCCGCAACGCGACGGACCGCAACGCGACCGGCCGCAGCGGAACCGGCCAGGGCGGCAGCAGCCGGAGCGGTCCGGCACCGGTCGCGCGGGCCTGGAGCCCGGGCGGCGCCGGCACGCGCGAACGCGTCCGCTTCGCACTCGGCTGCACCTTCGTGCTGGTGGTCCTGCTGGGGGCCACCGTCGAGGTGCGGCTGGCCGCCACCGGGCACCACCCGACCCCGGAGTCCTGGGGGACCGGCCTGGTCGGCGCCGACTACCAGACCGGCTTCACCGTGCTGCTCGCCGCCGTGTCGTTCGCCGGCACGCTGGCAGGGCCCCGCACGGCGCGCCGGCTGTTCACCCTCTGGCTGCTCGGCACCATGCTGCTCGGCGCCCTGCCGCCGCCGCTCGGGCCGATGGAGGCGTTGCGCATTCCGGTGGCCGGGCCGCTCTACCGCGGCATCGCCGGGTTCTGGGGCCACAGCGCCTTCTGGGCCGCCGTCCTGATCGCCCTTCCCCTGGTGTGCCTCGGTATCCAGCGCACGGTGCTGCGCGCCGGCCGCTGACACGCGACCGGGGAGCGGCCGCACCGCTCCCCGGTCCCGGCACCCCGGTCGTCGCCGCGGACGGACATCCCGGTCACCGCGGCGGGGCGGGCAGCCACCAGGACCGGCGCCACAGCAGCACGGCAGCCACGAGGGTCTGGCCGATGAGCCAGGCCGCGCCTGCGCCGGTGATGCCGAGCACCGGCAGCAGCAGCGCGGTCAGCGCCAGCACGACGGTCGAGAGCCCGGCGAGCACGCCCACCACGACGCCCATCCGGCGCCGGGCCCGGGACAGTGCGACGACGGTGGTGTTCAGCAGGTTCGGCAGCGCGGACAGGGCGAGCAGCCACAGGACGACCGTCCCGTGGTCGGCGTAGTCGCGGCCGAACAGGCGCAGCGCCAGCGGCGCGACCGCGATCAGCAGCACGACCGCCGCGACGAGTACGCGGCCGGAGTGCCGCAGCACCCGCCGGTAGTCGTCCAGTCTGCTGATGTCCCGGGCGGACTCCACGACCAGCGAGTAGCCCATGTTGGAGCTGAAGCAGTACAGCGCGAACGGCACCATCCAGGCCAGCGAGAAGTACGCGCTCTCGGCGGCGCCGAGGCGGTTGAGCACCATCACGGGGGGCAGGTTGACCGCCGCCAGCCAGCACATCGCGCCCGCGTAGTCCGCGGCGAGGTAGCCGAAGGTCGGTGCCGAGGTGTCCGCGCGGGCCTTCGGCGGGGTCCGTTCGTGCCGGGGCACGGCGCGGCCGAAGACGAAGGTGTTCGTCACGGCGACGGCGAGCGCGATCCCGATCATCCAGGAGACGAGGATCCCGTTCTGCGCGCCGACGGCGGCGAACAGGACCAGCAGCCCGATCTTCTCGACCGAGAAGAGTCCGTTTTCCAGGGCCACCCAGTCCGCCCGCCGGAGGCCGGTGAGGACGCCGTCCTGCAGGTTGAAGACGGCGTAGCCGGCGGTGGCCAGGACGAAGGCCGGGCCCAGGACCCAGCTGTGCAGGAAGTCCAGCCCCGGCGAGAGCACGGGGATCAGCATCACCAGCCCGGCGGCGAACACCAGGGTGAGCGTCGAGGCCGCGAGGTAGGCCAGCCCCACCAGCCGTCCGGTGCGCTTCCCGGCGGAGGGCACGAAGCGCACCATGGCGTTGGCGAGGTTCAGTTGGCCGATCCCGCCGAGGAACATCATCGCGGAGACGGCGGCGAAGTTCCGGCCGACGGTGGCCGGGTCGTACCAGTGGGCGGCCAGCGCCCAGTAGAGGGCGCCGAAGAGCGACGTCAGGAGCGAACTGAGGGTCAGCACGTGCGCGTTGCGCAGCAACGGGTCGTAGCCCTTGGCGGAGTCGAGGAGTGCCCGGCCCCGCGTCCGCACCGACCGGAGGACGGCTGCGGACGTGCCGGCTCCGTTGTTCACCACCAGCAGCTCCCGTCCCCGGCCCACCCCGGTCCGGACGCGGCCCGCAGCCGGTACGGGCCGGCGTGCCCATCCTATGACCCGACCACGACCCGCCGCCCGGCCACGGTGGCGGGCACCCCCCCGTCGGGCGGGCGGGCGCCGGGGGGCGAACCTAGCCTGGGAGGCGGGGACCCCGGCGGACCGACCGGAGAGGAGCACGGCGCGCCATGCCCAGGACGCTTCCCGCCGGTGTCGAGGTGACCAGTCCGGCGCCGCGCGAGCTGTGGTGGGAGCTGATCGGCCGCGACGGCGGTGCGTTGGTCACGCAGACGCCGACCTGGCTCGACTGCCTCTGTGCGGCCTGGCCGTTGGAGGACGCGAGCAGGCTGTACCGGTTCGACGACGGCCGGCTGGTCCTCGTCCCGCTGGTCCGGCACCGCCGCCGGGCGACCCGGCTGCTGACGGAGGAGTCCTGGCCCGGTTGGGGTGTCGGGGGCCCCGTCGTGCCGGACGGCGCACCGGACGCGCGGCAGGCCCGGATCGTCCTGGAGGACCTCGCGGCCCGGCCCGCCCTGCGGGTGGCGGTGCGGTTCGGCCCCCGGGCGGCCCCGGTCTGGGGCGAGGCCGTGCCGGGCGCCTTCGCGCCGGTCGACCGCACGACCTACCTGCTCGACCTGGAGGGCGGGTTCGAGGAGGTCTGGGCCCACCGCTTCCGCCAGCAGGTGCGCCGGGGCGTGCGGCGGGCCGAACGCGAGGAGGTCGAGGTGGAGGTGGACCGGAGCGGGCGGCTGGTGCCGCAGTTCCAGCGCCTCTACGACGAGTCGGTGGTCCGCTGGGCCGAGCAGCAGCACGAGCCGCTGGCCCTGGCCCGCCGGCGCCGTCGGCGGGAGGAGCCGCCGCGCCTGCTGGAGGCGGTCGCGGAGCGCTTCGGTACGTCCTGCGCGATCTGGCTGGCCAGGTGCGGCGGGGAGCCGGCCGCCGCGATCGTCGTGCTGCGGCACGGCACCCACACCAAGTACTGGCGCGGGGCCATGGACCGGCGCCTGGCGCACCCGGTCCATGCCAACCACCTGCTGCACCGGCTCGCCGTCGAGGACGCGTGCGCGGCCGGGAGCCGCCTCTACGACATGGGTGACGCCAGGCCCGATTCCTCGCTGGCGGGGTTCAAGCAGAGCTTCGGGGCGCGGCCGGTGGCGTCCCCGGCGTACTACCGCGAGCGGTTGCCGCTGACGGCGGCGGACCGCCGGCTGCGCGGTGCGGTCAAACGGGTCATCGGGTTCCGGGACGCCTGACCCGCCGACTCGCTGGACCGACCCCCCGACTCGCCTGAGGACCGGCCAACGCGCCTGACCGACCCGCCGGACCGGGCCCGGTCGCCCGGCGGCCGGTGCCGCTCAGCCGACCAGCCGGGAGAGCTCGATCGAGTGTCCCGTCCGCTCCACCTTCGCCGTCAGGTAGCGGACGTTGCTCGCCGACAGGTGCACGCCCGTCGGCACCCGGTGCCGCACGGTGATCCCGAGGTCGGCCAACTGCGCCGCCTTGTCGGGGTTGTTGCTCAGCAGGTCGATGCCGGTGGTGCCGAGGGCGGCGAGCATCTGGGCGGCGGCGGTGTAGTCCCGGCCGTCCTCGGGCAGGCCGAGCGCGGTGTTGGCGTCGTACGTGTCCAGCCCGGAGTCCTGCAGGGCGTACGCGTCGAGCTTGTTGTAGAGCCCGATGCCCCGGCCCTCCTGCCGCAGGTAGAGCAGGTACCCGCCGGCCTCGCTGATCCGCTCCACCGACTCGCGCAGCTGGGGTCCGCAGTCGCAGCGGTCCGAGCCGAAGACGTCGCCGGTGAGGCATTCGGAGTGCAGCCGCACGAGCGGCGTCCCGCCTTCGGGGACCGTGCCGAGTGCGAGGGCCAGGTGCTCGGCGCCGTCGGTGAGTCCGTGGAAGGTGAAGACCTCCGCCTCGGCGCGGTAGCCGTCGGGGAAGGTCAGCGGGATGCGCACGCGGGAGCGCACCGTGGCGGGGCCGGGTCGGGGCATGGGCGGGCCTTCGTCGATCGTGGGTGGACCGGGGCGGATCGGGTCCGGGTGGACCGGGTGTCGACCGTACTCGGTTGTTCCAATTTGAACAACTGGGTCGCCCGATGTCCGACGCGACCCCGGTGGCGCACAACACCCCGCCAGTCCCGCCTGTTCCCGCCCGATGTACCAGCATGTGGAAGGGGAACGGTCCGGGGTGTCGACACTGCGGGACTTCGTCCCGTTTCCTGGGCACGGGAACGCCCCGCGCACGACCACCGACGACCACGGAAGGTCCTGATCAGATGCCCATGAGCCGCCCCGACGCCACTCCCGAGAGCTCGACCGGGCCCCGCTTCGACGCCGAACAGCGCGCCGTCGAGGCCCTCTTCGCGGACGTGGTCCGCCGCAACAAGGGCGAGTCGGAGTTCCACCAGGCCGTCCACGAGGTGCTGGAGACCCTGGCCCCGGTGCTCGCCCACCGCCCCGAACTCCTCGACGCCCGGATCATCGAGCGGATCTGCGAGCCGGAGCGGCAGTTGATGTTCCGGGTGCCGTGGACGGACGACGCCGGCGACGTCCACGTCAACCGCGGCTTCCGGGTGGAGTTCAGCAGCGCCCTCGGCCCCTACAAGGGCGGGCTGCGCTTCCACCCCTCGGTCGACCTCGGCATCGTCAAGTTCCTCGGCTTCGAGCAGATCTTCAAGAACGCGCTCACCGGGCTGTCGATCGGCGGCGGCAAGGGCGGCTCCGACTTCGACCCCAAGGGCCGTTCGGACGCCGAGGTCATGAGGTTCTGTCAGTCGTTCATGACCGAGCTCCACCGCCACCTCGGCGAGCACACCGACGTGCCGGCCGGGGACATCGGCGTCGGCGGCCGCGAGATCGGCTACCTCTTCGGCCAGTACAAGCGGATCACCAACCGCTACGAGGCCGGCGTCCTCACCGGCAAGGGCCTCGGCTGGGGCGGCGCTCAGGTCAGGACCGAGGCCACCGGCTACGGCTGCGTGCTGTTCACCGCCGAGATGCTGCACAGCCGCGGCGACGGCCTGGACGGCCGCCGGGTGGTCGTCTCCGGCTCCGGCAACGTCGCGCTGTACGCGATCGAGAAGGCGCAGCAGCTCGGCGCGACGGTGCTCACCGCCTCCGACTCCTCCGGCTACGTGGTGGACGAGAAGGGCATCGACCTCGCCCTGCTCAAGGAGGTCAAGGAGGTCCGGCGCGGCCGGATCTCCGAGTACGCCGAACTGCGCGGCAGTCACGTCAAGTTCGTCGAGGGGCCGGGGGTGTGGAGCGTGCCCTGCGAGGTCGCGCTGCCCTGCGCCACCCAGAACGAGCTGACCGGGGCCGACGCGCTCGCCCTGGTGCGGAACGGGGTGCTCGCGGTCGCCGAGGGCGCCAACATGCCCACCACCCCGGAGGCGGTGCGGGTGTTCCAGGAGGCCCGGGTGGCCTTCGGGCCGGGCAAGGCGGCGAACGCGGGCGGTGTCGCGACCAGTGCGCTGGAGATGCAGCAGAACGCCTCCCGCGACTCCTGGACCTTCCGGCACACCGAGGAGCGGCTGGCCGGGATCATGAAGCACATCCACGACTCCTGCTTCACCACCGCCGAGCGCTACGGCCGGCCCGGCGACTACGTGGTGGGCGCCAACATCGCGGGCTTCGAGCTGGTCGCGGACGCGATGCTGGCCCAGGGCCTGGTCTGATCCCCGGCGGCCCGGCCCGATCCCCGGCGGCTCGGCCCGATCCCCGGCGCCGGGGACCCGGCGATCGGCACCCGACCGCAGCGGGCACCGATCGTCGGGTACGGCAGGGTGGGTCCTTCCTACGGTGGTGATCGGCAAGGAAGGACGGGGTGGACGTGCTGGAACACCTGAATCGGGCGATGGACCACATCGAACGGCACCTGGACGGCGAGGTCGACGCGGCCGAGCTGGCGAGGATCGCGATGACGTCGGAGTACCACTTCCGGCGGCTGTTCTCGATGCTCGCCGGGATGCCGCTGTCGGAGTACGTGCGGCGCCGGCGGCTGACCGTCGCGGGGGCCGAGGTCCTCGACGGCGGGCGGACGTTGCTCGACGTCGCGGTCCGCTACGGGTACACCTCGGGCGAGGCGTTCGCCCGGGCGTTCCGGGCGATGCACGGGGTCGGGCCGGGAGAGGCCCGGCGCGACGGTGCGACGCTCATCTCCCAGCCCCGGATGTCCTTCCGACTCGTCGTGGAGGGGAGCAGCAGCATGGAGTACCGCATCGTCGACAGGCCGGACTTCCGGATCGTCGGCAGGAAGGCCCGGGTCACCCTGATCTACCAGGGGATCAACCCGGCGATCGCCGAGTTCATCAGAGGACTCGGTGAGGAGACCGTCGAACGGATCGCCGGCCTGGCCGGGGAGGACCCGGCCGGGATCGTGTCGGTGAGCGACGACTTCTCGCCCAACCGCGAGGAGGGGTCCGAACTCGATTACTGGCACGCGGTGGTGGCGCGCGAGGACGCCGTCGTCCCGGCGGACCTGGACGTCCTCGACGTCCCGGCCGGGACGTGGGCGGTGTTCACCAACAGCGGGCCGTTCCCGCAGGCCCTGCAGGAGATGTGGGGGGACGTGGCCGCCCAGTGGTTCCCGTCCAACCCGTACGAGGCCCGGCCGGGCCCGGAGGTCCTGCGGGTCCGCTTCGTCCCGGGGACGGGTGACGCCGAGGCCGAGCTCTGGATCCCGGTGGCGCGGGCCCTGCGGGGCTGACCGCCCCCGTTCGGCCCACCAGCTCCCGCCCCCGGCCCTCCCCACCCCGCATCCTGGGCGGGGAGGGCCGGGGGCGACAACGAGCTGGAGAACCGACGCCATGAAGCAGACCTCCGTGACCACCGGCGCCCCCTGCTGGGTCGAACTGGGCACCTCCGACCCGGCCGCCGCCGGGGCCTTCTACCGGGAACTGTTCGGCTGGCGGGAGGACGACGGCGGGCGCCCCGGAGCCGGGGACCACGCCCGGATGCTCCTGGGGGACGTCCCGGTCGCCGCGATCACCCCGCGCTACGGGCCGCGGCAGCCGACGGCCTGGTCGGTCTGCTTCGCGGTCGCCGACGCCGACGCCACCGCGGCGAGGATCAGGGACGCCGGCGGCAGCCTCCTGAAGGATCCCGCCGACGTGCGCGACCAGGGCCGTTTCGCGGTCGCCGCCGACCGCTCCGGCGCGGTCTTCCTCCTCTGGCAGGCCCGCGCCTTCGCGGGCGCCGGCGTCTTCAACGAGCCCGGCTCGCTCGGCTGGGTGGAGCTGCTCACCCGTGACCCGGCGGGCGCGACCGACTTCTACCCGGCCGTCTTCGACTGGTCCGTCGCGGCCTCCGAGTACTACACCCAGTGGGGCCTGGCCGGTCAGGACTTCGGCGGCATGCCGGTGATGGGCGAGGGCTTCGCGCCGGAGGTGCCGCCGCACTGGCAGCCGTACTTCTCGTGCGTCGACGCCGACCTCACCGTCGGCCGGGCGGTCGCACTGGGCGCGGACGTGCTGGTGCCCGCGTCCGGTGCGCCGGGCGCCCGGCGGATCGCCGTGCTGCGCGACCCGCAGGGGGCGGCCTTCGGCGTCTACCACGCCCCGTCGGCGGGCTGAGCCGGGCGACGCGACGCGCGCGAGCGCCGGTTCGTCACCACCGCCGCCACGGCGGCCCCCGCCGTGATCAGCAGCGCCCCCGCCGGTACCACGTCGCCGACGCGGTCGTACCAGGTCAGCGTGCCGGGCGCGGTGAGGGGCAGCCGGACGGTCAGCGAGCCGGTGCCGTCGGTGCCGAGCCGGGCGAGCTCCCGGCCCTGCGCGTCGAAGGCCGCCGAGACGCCGGTCAGCGCGGCCTGGACGGCCGGCCGGCCCGTCTCGGCCGCCCGGATCGCCGCCAGCGAGACGTGCTGTTCGGGCGCCCAGGTGTGTTGGAACGTCGAGGTCGAGGACTGGTAGACCAGCACCCGGGCGCCGTCCCGCGCGGCGGTGCGGGCCATGTCGGGAAAGGCGGACTCGAAGCAGATCAGCGCCCCGACCGGCAGCGCGGCGCCCGTCCGGTCGGTGGCCGGCAGCAGGTGGAACGCGCTGCCGGGTGCCCGGTTCTCGCCCGCCGCCCGGCTGACCCCGGCGATCCAGCCGAGCACCGGCCGCAGCGGGATGTACTCGCCGAACGGCACCAGCCGGATCTTGCGGTAGCGGTCCGCCACGCCCGCCGGGGAGACCAGCACCGCGTCCTTGGAGATCCGCCCGTCCGCCTTGCGCGCGTCCTCCCCGGCGATGATCCGGGCGCCGGTGGTCGCGGCGAGTCCGCGCAGCGCGTCCAGGGCGGCCGGGTCGTGGTCCAGGTCGGCCGTGGTGCTGCTCTCGCCCCACACGACCAGGTCCACCGGCTGCCCGACCAGGGCGGCGGTGGCCCGGGCGCTCGCGTCGAACCGGGCCTGCGGGTCCTCCACGATCCCGGGCTGGACCAGCGCGACCGTGACGGACCCGGCTCCGACGGGCGCCTCGCGCAGCGCGAACAGTGCCGGACCGGAGGCCAGGACGAGCACGGTCGCCGCCGCCGCGGCGGCCCGCGGCCGCCAGTGCACGGCGGTCAGCGCGATCAGCACCCCGGTGTTCACCGCCGCCACCGCCGCGCTGACCAGCCAGATCCCGCCGGCCGAGGCCAGCCCGAGGACCGCCGGGTGCTGCCACTGGGTGGCGCCGAGCAGCGCCCACGGTCCGCCGAGCGCCGGCCAGGACCGCGCGTACTCGGCGGACACCCAGACCGCGGGGACGACCACCAGCGCGAGCAGCGCCCGACGGGTGGTCAACGGCGGGTGCAGCAGCCGGTGCACGGTGTACCCGACGGCAGCCTGCAGCGCACCGAACAGCACCGCGAGCACCGGGAGCGCGGGGCCGATGGAGGGCACCAGCCAGTACATCGCGGTCAGGATGAACCCCGACCCGAACCACCAGCCGCGCACCGCCGCCTCCCGCCCCGACGGCGCCCGCTGCATCAGCAGCAGCCCGGGGACGAGGGCGATCCACGCCAGCCAGGCCTGCCCGGGGGCCGGGAACGCGAGCACCGGCACCGCCCCGGCGGCCAGCGCCCCGATCCGCGCCCGGTACCGGTGCGGCGGGTGCGTCTCCCGTTCCCCGGTTTCCTCCGGTTCCCCCGCTTCGTCCGCGGGGGTCGTGCTCAGTGCTGGGCTGGTGGGACCGATGCGCCGCGACATGACCCGTATTGTCCGCTCGGACGGCGGACACCACCAGTGTTCCCGTCACCCGGATGGACGACGGGAACACCGACAGCGAGGTGGCGACCCACCTGTCGGGCGGCCGCCCGGAGGCCGGGCCTCGGCCCTGTCCGGCAGGACAGGACCTGGCCCGGACCTAGCCCTCGCCGCCCTCCAGGTCACCCTCCGTCTCCAGGAACGCGGCCTGCAGCTGCGCGATCAGCTCCGGGTCCGGCTGCTCCCACAGCCCGCGGCTCGCCGCCTCCAGCAGGCGCTCGCTGATCCCGTGCAGCGCCCACGGGTTGGCGCCCGCGAGGAACTCCCGGTTGACCGGGTCGAGCACGTACTCCTGGGTCAGCTTCTCGTACATCCAGTCCGCGACCACGCCCGTGGTGGCGTCGTAGCCGAACAGGTAGTCGACGGTCGCGGCCATCTCGAAGGCGCCCTTGTAGCCGTGGCGGCGCATCGCCTCGATCCAGCGCGGGTTGACCACCCGGGCGCGGAAGACGCGGGCGGCCTCCTCGGTGAGGGTCCGGGTGCGGACCGTCTCCGGGCGGGTGGAGTCGCCGATGTAGGCGGTGGGTGCCTTGCCGGTGAGGGCGCGGACGGTGGCCACCATGCCGCCGTGGTACTGGAAGTAGTCGTCCGAGTCGGCGATGTCGTGCTCGCGGGTGTCGGTGTTCTTCGCGGCGACGGTGATCCGCTTGTAGGCGGTCTCCATCTCCTCGCGGGCCGGCCGGCCGTCCAGCCCGCGTCCGTACGCGTAGCCGCCCCAGACCGTGTACACCTCGGCGAGGTCGGCGTCGGTGCGCCAGTCGCGGCTGTCGATCAGCTGGAGCAGGCCCGCGCCGTAGGTGCCCGGGCGGGAGCCGAAGACGCGGACGGTGGCCTTGCGCTCGTCGCCGTGGACCGCCACGTCGGCCTGGACGTGAGCCCGGACGAAGTTGTCCGAGTCGGCTTCCTCCTGGGCGGCGGCCAGGCGCACCGCGTCGTCCAGCAGGGCGACCACGTGCGGGAAGGCGTCGCGGAAGAAACCGGAGATGCGCAGCGTCACGTCGATGCGCGGGCGGCCCAGCTCCTCCAGCGGGATCGGCTCCAGGCCGGTGACCCGGCGGGAGGCGTCGTCCCAGACCGGGCGGACGCCGAGCAGGGCGAACGCCTCGGCGATGTCGTCGCCGGCGGTGCGCATCGCGCTGGTGCCCCAGAGCGAGAGCCCGACCGACGGCGGGTAGGCGCCGTCGTTGTCGGCGGTGTACCGCTCGACCAGCGAGGCGGCGAGCGCCTGGCCGGTCTCCCAGGCGAGCTTGCTGGGGACGGCCTTCGGGTCGACGGAGTAGAAGTTGCGGCCGGTCGGCAGGACGTTGACCAGGCCGCGCAGCGGCGAGCCGGACGGGCCGGCCGGGACGAAGCCGCCCTGCAGCGCGTGCAGCACGGCGTCCAGCTCGTCGGTGGTGGCGGCCAGGCGCGGCACCACCTGGGTGGCGGCGAAGGCCAGCACGTCGTGGACGGCCTCCGGCAGCCCGGCGGCGACCTTCTCGACCGCCTCCGGCGCCCAGTCCTCGGCCTCCATCGCCTCGACCAGGGCGCGGGCCCTGGCCTCGGCCGCGTCGGTGGCGCCGAGGGTCAGCGCCGCCTCGTCCAGGCCGAGCGCCTCGCGCAGGCCGGGCAGCGCGCTGACGCCGCCCCAGATCTGCCGGGCGCGCAGGATGGCGAGCACGATGTTGACCCGGTCGGTGCCGGCCGGCGCCTGGCCGAGGACGTGCAGGCCGTCGCGGATCTGGGCGTCCTTGACCTCGCAGAGCCAGCCGTCGACGTGCAGCAGGAAGTCGTCGAAGCCGTCGTCCTCGGGGCGCTCGTCCAGGCCGAGGTCGTGGTCGAGCTTGGCGGCCTGGATCAGGGTCCAGATCTGGGCGCGGATGGCGGGCAGCTTGGCCGGGTCCATCGCGGCGATGTTGGAGTGCTCGTCCAGCAGCTGCTCCAGGCGCGCGATGTCGCCGTAGGAGTCGGCGCGGGCCATCGGCGGGACGAGGTGGTCGACCAGGGTGGCGTGGGCGCGGCGCTTCGCCTGGGTGCCCTCGCCCGGGTCGTTGACCAGGAAGGGGTAGACCAGCGGGAGGTTGCCGAGGACGGCGTCCGGGCCGCACTCGGCGGACAGCGCGGCGGTCTTGCCGGGCAGCCACTCCAGGTTGCCGTGCTTGCCGAGGTGGATGACGGCGTGGGCGCCGAAGCCGCCGTCCTCCTGCGCCGCCTCGATCCAGCGGTACGCGGCCAGGTAGTGGTGGCTCGGCGGCAGGTCGGGGTCGTGGTAGATCGCGACCGGGTTCTCGCCGAAGCCGCGCGGCGGCTGGATCAGGACGAGCAGGTTCCCGGAGCGGATCGCGGCCAGCACGATGTCGCCGTCCGGGTTCTGCGAGCGGTCGACGTACAGCTCGCCGGGCGCCGGGCCCCAGTGCTCCTCGACCTGCTCGCGCAGCGCCTGCGGGAGGGTGGCGTACCAGCGGCGGTAGTCGGCGGCGGGGATGCGCACCGGGTTGCGGGCCAGCTGGTCCTCGGTGAGCCAGTCCTGGTCGTAGCCGCCGGCCGCGATCAGGGCGTGGATGATCGCGTCGCCCTCGTGGCCCTCCTCGGCCCCGTCGTCCAGGCCGGGCAGCTCGTTCCCGAGGTCCATGCCCTCCTCGCGCAGCCGGTGCAGCAGGCGGACGGCGCTGGCCGGGGTGTCCAGGCCGACGGCGTTGCCGACCCGGGCGTGCTTGGTCGGGTACGCGGAGAGCACCAGCGCGAGGCGGCGCTCGGCGGCCGGGACGTAGCGCAGCCGGGCGTGGCTGACGGCGGTGCCGGCGACGCGGGCGGCGCGCTCCGGGTCGGCGGCGTAGACGGTCAGGCCGTCCTCGTCCAGCTCCTTGAAGGAGAACGGGACGGAGATCAGGCGGCCGTCGAACTCCGGCACGGCGATCTGGGTCGCGGTGTCCAGCGGGGACAGGCCGTCGTCGCTGCTCTCCCACTGGGCGCGTGACCAGGTCAGGCACAGCGCCTGGAGGATCGGGCGGTCCAGGGCGGCGAGCGCGCCCGCGTCCCAGGCCTCCTCGTCGCCGCCGGCCTGGGCGTCGGCGGGGCGGGTGCCGCCGGCGGCGAGCACGGTGGTGACGATCGCGTCGGCCTCGCCGAGCGCGGCCAGCAGCTCGGGCTCGGCGCCGCGCAGCGAGGCGCAGTAGTAGGCCTTCGCCCGTGCGCCCCGGTCCTCGATCGCCTGGCAGAGCGTCTCCACGAAGGCGGTGTTCCCGCTCATGTGGTGGGCGCGGTAGTAGAGCACCGCGACCGTCGGCCGGTCGGCGCCGGGGCCGTCGCCGGTGCGGGCTTCGCGCTCCAGCGGGCCCCAGGCCGGCGCGGACGCGGGCGGGGCGAAGCCGTGGCCGGTGAGCAGCACGGTGTCGGAGAGGAAGGAGCCCAGCTCGGCCAGGTTGGCGGCGCCGCCGTGGGCGAGGTAGGCGTGTGCCTCGGCGGCGATGCCGGCCGGGACGGTGGACAGCTCCATCAGCTGGGCGTCGGGGGCCTGCTCACCGGTCAGCACCACCACCGGGCGGGGGCCGGCCAGCAGCGCGTCCAGGCCCTCCTGCCAGGCGCGGCGTCCGCCGAGCAGGCGGACCACGACGAGTTCGGTGCCCTCCAGCAGCGCGGGCAGGTCGTCGGGGGTGAGCCGGGCCGGGTTGCCGAGCCGGAAGGGCACCGGGCCCTCGGATGCGCGGGCGCTGAGCAGGTCGGTGTCGGACGTCGACAGCAGCAGGATCATGCGAAGGCCCTCCCGGCCTCGTCGGTGGCCGGGCCGGCCGTGGAGCCGGTCGGGGTGGCCCGGACGCGGGCCGGGTCGGCCGTGGAGTCGGCCGCGGCGGCCGTGACTCGGGCCGGGGCCGCCGTGCTGGCGGCCGTGGACGCGTGCGCGGGCATGCGACAGCGCTGGTGCATTTCTGCCTTCCTCGGGGTCCGCGCCCCGGGCCGGTGGAGGACGGCAGGAGTTCCTGGCTCCCGCGGCCGACCGGTTGCCCGGTGAACCGCGGTCACAGTGGCGGGACCGCACCGGGTTTGCACCGGTTTCCTCCCCTGCGCCGTCGCTGGCGTGTGGACGGTCCGCCGGACCGTCCGCCCTGCATCGTACGGGGTACGGCTGACCTGGGGGAGAGTGAGCTTTCGGCCGGGCCCCGGAGGGGGCGGCGCGCGGCCCGGGGGCGGTGGACGTACGGGTCCGGGCCGGTCGGGGCGCTGGTCCGGGCCGGCCGGCAGGCGGCTCGGGGCCGTGCGGTGCGGGCGTCCGGGCCGGTCGGGCACGGCGGCGCCGGGCGCATGCGACGGGTGCGCCGGAGTGTGATGCAGCGGACGGAGGCAACCGATCGGATCATCTGTATGCTCGCCGCCATGCCACCGACACCCGACGCCACCGCGCCGGGCGCCGCCGTGCCCGACCGGGAGGTGCCCGACCGGGGGCGCGCGGACGCCTGCCCCGGGGCGCTTCGCCTGCACCCGGCCGACGACGGCGCCCTGGCCCGGATCCGGCTGCCCGGAGGCCTGCTGACGGATCGTCAGGCACTCGCGCTGGTCGAGGCCGCCGAGGCCCTGGGTGACGGGCAGGTGGAGACCACCTCGCGCGGCAACGTCCAACTGCGGGGCCTGGCTCCGCAGTGCGGGGCGGACCTCGCCGAGCGGCTGCGCGCCGTCGCGCTGCTGCCCTCGGAGACCCACGAGCGGGTCCGCAACATCGTCGCCTCTCCGCTGGCCGGGCTGGATTCCGGCCCGGGCGCCGACGTCCGGGCCTGGGTGCGGGAACTGGACGCGCGGCTGTGCGCGAGCGACTGGGCGGCCGGGCTCTCCGGCAAGTTCCTCTTCGCGCTGGACGACGGGCGGGGCGATGTCGCCGCGCTCGACGCCGATGTGACATTGATCGCAGCCTCGGGGGCCGCGCCGGGAACGCCCGCGCTGCTGCGCCTCGGGCGTTCGGGCCACGGGCACCCGGTCGAGGCCGGGCAGGAGGTGACGGCCGTGCTCGACGCGGCCCGCTCCTTCCTGGACGCGCTGCGCACCAGCGGGCGCCGGGCCTGGCACCTGCGCGAGGTGCCCGACCTGCTGCCCGCCGGCCCGGTGCCGCTGCCCGCCTTCGCCGGTGCGGCGCCCGCCGTCGGCGCGCATCCCGGCGGGCTCTCGGTGGGGCTGCGCTTCGGCCGGGCGAGCGCCGCGCAGTGGCGGGCGCTGGTCGCCGCCGCGGCGGCCTCCGCCGGTGAACTGCGGCTGACGCCCTGGCGCGGCGCGGTCGTGCCCGGAGCGGCCGCCGATCTGCTGCCCGGGCTGGCCGCGGCCGGGTTCCGCACCGAGCCGGGCTCCGCCTGGGAGCGGGCCACGGCCTGCACCGGGTTGCCGGGCTGCGCCAAGTCGCTCGCCGACGTCCGTTCGGACGCGGCCGGGGCGCTGGACGCCGGCCCCGCTGGTGCGCACCCGGGCCCCGGCGCGCTGCCCGTCCACTGGTCGGGCTGTGAACGGCGCTGCGGCCACCCGGCCGGGCGGTGGGTGGACGTGCTCGCCACCGGGCACGGCTACCGGGTGACGGTGAACGGACCGGCGGCCGCCCCCATGGCCGCCGAGGTGACGAACGAGCAGATGGCCGAGGCGGTCGCCGAGGCCAGGAGGACCACGAAGTGATCGAGTACGAGAAGGACGGCGCGTCCATCTACCGCCAGTCCTTTGCCACCATCCGCGCGGAGGCCGATCTGGCCGCCCTCCCGGCGGACGTCTCCCAGGTCGCGGTGCGGATGATCCACGCCTGCGGGATGGTCGACCTGGTCGAGGACCTGGTGTACTCGCCCGGCGTGGTCGCCTCCGCGCGCGCCGCGCTGCACGCCGGTGCGCCGATCCTCTGCGACGTCAACATGGTCGCGAGCGGTGTGACCCGCAAGCGGCTGCCCGCCGACAACGAGGTGATCTGCACCCTCACCGACCCGTCGGTGCCCGAACTCGCCCGAAAGATGGGCAACACCCGCAGCGCCGCCGCCATGGAGCTCTGGCTGCCCCGGCTGGAGGGCGCGGTGGTCGCCGTCGGCAACGCGCCGACCTCGCTGTTCCGGCTGCTGGAGATGATCGAGGCGGGCGCGCCGCGCCCGGCCGCGGTGATCGGCGTCCCGGTCGGCTTCATCGGCGCCGCGGAGTCCAAGCAGGCCCTGGCCGAGCACCCGTCCGGCCTGGAGCACCTGGTGGTGCGGGGCCGGCGCGGCGGCAGTGCGATGGCCGCCGCCGCCGTCAACGCGATTGCGAGCGAAGAAGAATGACGGAACATCAGGAACGTCAGGAGTCTTCGACCGGGCGGCTGTACGGCGTCGGACTCGGCCCCGGCGACCCGTCGCTGGTGACCGTCCGCGCCGCCGAACTCATCGGCAAGGCCGACGTGGTGGCGTACCACAGCGCCCGGCACGGCCGGTCCATCGCGCGCTCGATCGCGGAGCGGTACCTGACGGCCGGTCAGATCGAGGAGAAGCTGGTCTACCCGCTCACCGTGGAGACCACCGACCACCCCGGCGGCTACCGGGGCGCGCTGGACGAGTTCTACGAGGAGGCCGCCGACCGGCTGGCCGCCCACCTGGACGCCGGGCGCGACGTCGTCGTGCTCGCCGAGGGGGACCCGCTCTTCTACGGCTCGTACCAGCACATGCACAAGCGGCTCGCCCACCGCTACCCGACCGAGGTGGTGCCCGGCGTGACCTCGGTCAGCGCCGCGGCGGCCCGGCTCGGACAGCCGCTGACCGAGGCCGAGGAGACGCTCACCGTCATCCCCGGCACGCTGCCCGAGGAGGAGCTGACGGCGCGGATCGCGTCCGCCGACTCCGCCGTGATCATGAAGCTCGGGCGCACCTTCCCGACCGTCCGCCGCGCCCTGGAGCGGGCCGGGCGGCTGGCCGACGCCCAGTACGTCGAGCGGGCCTTCATGGCCGGCGAGCGCATCGCGCCGCTCGCGGAGGTCGACGGCGAGACCGTGCCGTACTTCTCGGTCGCGGTGCTGCCCAGCAAGGTCGCGCCGCTGGAGCCCGAGGTCCGGCTGTCGGAGGGCACGGGCAGCGTGACCGTCGTCGGCACCGGGCCGGCCGGGCCGCTCTGGCTCACCCCCGAGGCGCGCGGCGCGCTGGCCGAGGCCACCGACCTGGTCGGCTACACCACCTACCTGGCCCGGGTGCCGGAGCGCCCGGGGCAGCGGCGGCACGGCTCGGACAACAAGGTGGAGTCGGAGCGCGCCGAGTACGCGCTCGACCTCGCCCGGCGCGGCCACCGGGTCGCGGTGGTCTCCTCCGGCGACCCGGGGGTGTTCGCGATGGCCACCGCCGTGCTGGAGGTCGCCTGCGAGGAGGCCTACCGGGACGTCCCGGTGCGGGTCCTGCCGGGGATGACCGCCGCCCACGCGGCCGCCTCCCGGGCCGGCGCCCCGCTCGGGCACGACTACGCGACGGTGTCGCTCTCGGACCGGCTGAAGCCCTGGGACGCGGTGGCCAAGCGGCTGCGCGCCGCCGCCGAGGCGGACCTGGTGCTCGCCCTCTACAACCCGGGCTCGAAGTCCCGCACCACCCAGGTGGGCCTCGCCCGGGACCTGCTGCTGGAGTACCGGGCGCCCGAGACCCCGGTGGTCATGGCGCGCGACGTCGGCGGGCCGACCGAGCGGGTGCGGATCGTCCGGCTGGGCGAGCTGGACCCGGCGCTGGTCGACATGCGGACGATCCTGCTGATCGGCTCCTCGCAGACCCGGGCGGTCGAGCGGGGCGGCGGCGTGGAGGTCGTCTGGACGCCCCGGCGGTATCCGGAGGCCTGACGGCCGGCGAACGGCGGATGACACATGACAGCCGACAGATTTCATCATCTGTCGGCTGTCATGTGTCTGCCGTCCTCTGTTCTCGTCCCCGCCGACCGTTACCGGGTCGGCTTGGCGACCAGCAGCTCCGTGTTGTGGTCCTCGCCCGCGCCCAGCAGCGCCGTCGGCCGCCCGTTCGGGTCGTTGTACGACAGCTCGCGGTAGAGCGCCGCGAGGTTGGCGTCCGAGGTACTGCCGAAGTCCGTCCCGTACGGCGCGGAGGACTCGATCAACGTGGTGAACAGGGAGAGCGTGCCGTCCCCGTTGTCCACGACCTCGATGACCCGGCCGTGCTGCGGGTAGTCGATGTGCGAGGCGGTGTTGATCTCCCAGAACGCCCGCTCCGGCACCGAGTGGCCGTGCGGCGTGATCTTGTTCATGTGGGTGTGGCCGTTCACCCAGGCGACGACGTTCGGGTAGCGCTGCAGCAGCGTCACCAGCTCGTTGCCGTCGTGCCGCTTCTCGAAGATGTTGCGCGGGTCCGGCAGCAGGTTGCCCATCGAGGTGCTGGTGTGGTGGCTGAAGAGCAGGACCACGTCGTCCGTGCTGCCGCCCGTCACCCGGCGCCCGTCGGCGTCGTACCAGTGCCCGCTGTGCGCCTGCAGCTGCTGCTCCAGCCAGCGCAGCTGCGCGGTGCCGAGCGAACCGTCGGCGAACCCGGCCTGGTTGGTGGTGTCCAGGCTGATGCCGACCACCTTCTCCGAGATGCGGAAGGTGTAGTAGAGCTTGCCGCTGCTCACCATGTCCGAGGTGAAGCCGTGGCCGTACGGGCCGGCGCCGGTGACCGCCGGGTTCAGGTGGGCCTTGGCGAACTCCTTGAGCGTGAACGGCTTCCGGCGCTCGTCCGGGGTGATCCGGCGCACTGCGTCGCCGCTGGCTATCAGCTTGGCGAGCAGGAACACGGCGCCCGCCGGGTCGCGGCGCAGGGAGTCCATCAGCTGGGCGGCGGTCGCGTCGTCGCAGCCCTCCAGCTTGTACTGGCCGGTGTAGAGGTCGTTGAGCAGCCCGAGGTCCGGCAGGGTGCCCTCGATGCTGTCGTCGTGGTTGCCGACCGTGGTGTACCAGGGGGTGCGCAGGCCCGGCGCGTCGAAGGGGCGGCCGGCGGCGGACAGGAAGCCGGGCACCAGCGGGAAGCCCTTGGCCTTGTAACCGTCGGTGTACGAGAGTTCGGGGTTCCAGTAGCCGGCGTTGCCGGAGTTCTGGACCCCTTCGTAGCGGTTCGGGTCGCCGGTGTTCTGGGCCAGTCGTCCGCCACCCATGACCTTGAGGTACCAGTCGAGTTCGGCGAGCTCGTGGTTGTCGGTGTTGTCGCCGGTGGCCATCACCATGCTGAACGGCATGCCGGTGTAGGGGCCGCCGCCGAGCGAGTTGACCCGCTCGACGAGGGCCGACACGCCGCGGGCGTTCAGGGCCTCCTGCGGCCGGTACGCGCTGCCGTTGAACCGGGCCAGGTACTCGAAGCGCACCGGGGACTCGGTGTCGACCAGGTGCAGGTCGCTGAACTGGACGAAGCTGGCCAGCCCGGTGCGGCGGTCGTCCCGGCCGGTGCCGGGCGCCGCCAGTTCGCCGCGCACCACCAGCGGCCAGCCCGGACCGGCCGTCAGCCGCTTGTAGCCGCCGGTGCCGACCGGGGTGGCCACCTGCTCCAGCGTGGTCCCGGTGACCTTGACCGCTCTCGCGGCCGTCGTCGCCAGCGCCTGGTCGCGCGTCGCGGCCGAGGCGAACTGCGCGCCGCCCAGCGACAAGGCCGACCACGCGGCGGCCACCGACGTACCCGTGAGGAACGTACGCCGACTCATCCCTGCCACAAAAACCCCCATACTGATGGCCGGCCGGGCGGACGACCCGTTCACCGACCCACGTGTCATGAACCCGCTTCTGGCGGACCGCCAGATTACTCACTGGTAGGGCATGGGGGCGAGGCCCGTGCAGCGAACACTTCGGGAACGCGGGAGGCCGGCTGCGCGCAGTTTCCGCACGGCTCGCGCACGGCCCGCCGCACGCCTCGCGCGTGACCGGCCGCACGCCTCGCGCGGGGCCTGCCGTTGCGGCTCGCGCACGGCCCGCCGTGCGGCTCCCCGGAGAGCTGCCGCGCGGCTCGCGCAGGTGGTCCGGCGGGTGGCGCCCCGGGTCGTCGTCGGCCACCCCGGTCGGGCCGCGGCCGGGCGAATGGGGGAAAATCGGCGGCGGCGGCCGGTGCGGCCGCCGGAGAGAGCAGGACGGCGCGGGCGCCGTCGGAAGCGAGGCGCAGGTGGCCGCAGCGGCAGCCGAAGGCGGAGCCCGGGCGCAGTCCGGGGCGGGGGGCCGGGCCGGCCAGCTCAAGAGCAGCGGCCTGCGGCACGGCTGGACGACGGGCGCCTGCGCCACCGCGGCCACCAAGGCCGCGTACACCGCGCTGCTCACCGGAGAGTTCCCCGACCCCGTGGTCATCACCCTGCCCAAGGGGCAGCGGCCCGCCTTCGCGCTCGCCGCCGAGCGGCCTGCGGCGGACGGGCGGCCGTACGCCATGGCCGGGGTGGTCAAGGACGCCGGCGACGACCCCGACGTCACCCACGGCGCGCTGATCCGCTCGACCGTCCGGGCCGGAGAGCCCGGGGCCGGGGTGGTGTTCCGGGCCGGACCGGGGGTGGGGACGGTCACCAAGGCGGGCCTGCCGCTGCCCGTCGGGGAGCCCGCGATCAACCCGGTGCCCCGGCAGATGATCCGGGACGCGGTCGCCGAGGTGGCCGCCGAGCACGGCGGCAGCGGGGACGTGGTGGTCGAGATCTCCGTCGACCACGGTGCGGAGATCGCCCGCTCGACCTGGAACCCGCGGCTGGGCATCCTCGGCGGCCTGTCGATCCTCGGCACCACCGGGATCGTCGTCCCCTATTCCTGCTCGGCCTGGATCGACTCGATCCGCCGCGGTGTCGACGTGGCCCGGGCGGCGGGCCGCACGCACGTGGCCGGGTGCACCGGTTCGACGTCGGAGAAGGTCGCGGTCGCGGTGCACGGCCTGCCCGAGGACGCACTGCTGGACATGGGCGACTTCGCCGGAGCCGTGCTGAAGTACCTCAAGCGCCACCCGGTGCCCCGGCTGACCATCGCGGGCGGCTTCGCCAAGCTGTCCAAGCTCGCGGCCGGTCATCTCGACCTGCACTCGGCGCGGTCCCAGGTGGACAAGGGGTACCTGGCCGAACTGGCCCGGCGGGGCGGGGCGGACGAGGCGCTGACGGAGGCGGTGGCGGCGGCCAACACCGGTCTGGAGGCGGTGCAGCTCTGCGGGGCGGCCGGGGTGCCGCTCGGGGACCTGGTCGCCGAGGCGGCCCGGGCGACGGCGCTCGGCGTCCTGCTGGGCTCGCCGGTCGCGGTGGACGTCATCTGCATCGACCGCGCGGGCACCGTCGTCGGCCGGGCCGAGCCGCTGGGGCCGTGACAATGTCACGACTGTCACGGGAGCGCGACAACATCACCTGGTGATGTGAAGATCTGACGGCCATACAGGGAAAGAAACGGACAAAAGGAGCGCCGCGCCGCCTCTCGCTTCTATCGCCATCTCAGCCATGAGATATGGTCTGCCGAGTGACAGGCGACTACCTCACCCGTATCGGCACCCTCATCCGTACCGCGCGTCAGCACCGCGGCTGGTCCCAGGCGCAGCTCGGAGAAGCGCTCGGCACCAGCCAGAGCGCGGTCAACCGCATCGAACAGGGCAAGCAGAACGTCAGCCTTGAGATGATCGCCCGCATCGGCGAAGCCCTCGACAGCGAGATCGTCTCCCTCGGCTACTCCGGCCCGATGCACCTGCGCGTCGCCGGCGGCACCCGCCTCTCCGGCGCCATCGACGTCCGCAGCAGCAAGAACGCGTGCGTCGCGATCCTCTGCGCCTCGCTGCTGACCACCGGTCGCACCACGATCCGCAGCGTCGCCCGGATCGAGGAGGTCTACCGCATCCTCGAAGTGCTCACCAGCATCGGCGTCAAGAGCCGCTGGATCAACGAGGGCCGCGACCTCGAACTCACCCCGCCCGCCGAGCTGAACCTCGACGCGATGGACGTCGAGGCGGCCCGGCGGACCCGCAGCGTGCTGATGTTCCTCGGCCCGCTGATGCACCGCGCCCAGCGCTTCGCCATCCCGTACGCGGGCGGCTGCGACCTCGGCACCCGCACCGTCCAGCCGCACCTGACCGCGCTGCGCCGCTTCGGCCTGGAGGTCGCCACCACCGGCGGCGCCTACCACGCCTCGGTCGAGCCGGGTGCCCCGCTGGACCGCCCGATCGTGCTGACCGAGCGCGGGGACACCGTCACCGAGAACGCCCTGCTGGCCGCCGCGCGGCACGACGGCGTGAGCGTCATCCGCAACGCCTCGCCCAACTACATGGTCCAGGACCTCTGCTTCTTCCTGGAGGAGCTGGGCGTCAGGATCGAGGGCATCGGCACCACCACGCTCACCGTGCACGGCGTTCCGGAGATCACCCGCGACGTCGACTACACCCCGGCCGAGGACCCGGTGGAGGCGATGAGCCTGCTCGCCGCCGCGGTCGTCACCTCCTCCGAGCTGACGATCCGCCGGGTGCCGATCGAGTTCCTGGAGATCGAGCTCGCGGTGCTGGAGGGCATGGGCCTCGACTACGACCGGACCCCCGAGTACCGGGCCCACAACGGTCACACCCGCCTGGTCGACCTCACCGTGCGCCCCTCCAAGCTGACCGCGCCGGTCGACACCATCCACCCGATGCCCTTCCCCGGCATCAACATCGACAACGTGCCGTTCTTCGCCGCCATCGCCGCGGCCGCGCACGGCACCACGATGATCCACGACTGGGTGTACGACAACCGCGCGATCTACCTCACCGAGCTGACCCGTCTCGGCGCGGACGTCAAGCTCCTCGACCCGCACCGCGTGCTGGTCCAGGGCCCCACCCGCTGGCGCGCCGCCGAGATGATGTGCCCGCCGGCCCTGCGCCCGGCGGTCGTCATCCTCCTCGCCATGCTCGCCGCCCAGGGCACCTCGGTCCTGCGCAACGTCTACGTCATCAACCGCGGCTACGAGGACCTCGCCGAGCGCCTCAACTCCATCGGCGCCCGGATCGAGACCTTCCGCGACATCTGACGGTCCGTCAGCGAACTGTCCGCCGCCTGCCGTCCGGACTCAACCGGTGAGTCCGGTCAGCAGGATGGCCACGTCCAACCCGGTGTCCAGGTAGTCCACGAACACCGGGTTGTTCAGTGCCCAGGGCGACCGCCGTTCCCGGATCAGCCGGACCGCCTCACCGGTGTCCAGGCCCAGGTCGACCAGGGCCTGCGCCACCACCAGGCCCGAACGGTTGTAGCCCGAGTGGCAGCGCACCAGCGTCCGGCGGCCCCGGCGGACGGCCTCCGCCGTGAGCTCCGCCGCCTCCCGCACGGCCTCCAGCTGACCGGGGGAGAGCGGGGCGTCGGGCACCTCCCGGACGACGTGTTCCACCCACGGCGCCGGGCCGTGCCCGGGGAGCGTGAACAGACTGACCACCAGGTCGAACTCGTCGCGGACGACGGCGGGTTCCAGATCGCCGCCGGGCGGGGTGAAGCAGTGCCCGCCCATCCAGAGCCCGGGGGCGATCTCGTTCCAGGGCTCCGACGGCCCGGGGGTGCCGCGTTCCTTCTGGCGGGTCCGCACGACCTGCTCCCTCTCCGTCGGCCCGCCCGGCCCCCGGCCCGGGTGCTACTCGCCGGTGCTGCCGTCGAGGTGCTCGCGCAGCAGGTCGGCGTGGCCGTTGTGGCGGGCGTACTCCTCGATCATGTGGGTGAGGATCCAGCGCAGCGGGAAGACCTCCTCGCCGTGGTGGCCCAGGACGTCCAACGACTCTGCGGCGGCGACGAGTTCCCGGGCGCGGTCGCACTCGCGGTGCCAGCTCGCGAAGGCCTCGTCCGGGTCGGCGTCCTCCACGTCGAACTCGACGAAGGAGCCGTCGGGGTGCTTCCGGAACCCGGGCAGCCCTTCGCCGTCGAGGACGTTGCGGAACCAGCCGCGCTCCACCTCGGCGAGGTACCGGACCAGACCGAGCAGCGACAGGGCGGAGGGCTCCAGCGCCCGGGCCCGGAGCTGCTCGGTGGTCAGGCCCGCGCACTTCATCGCGAGGGTGTCGCGCTGGAAGTCCAGGAAGCCTGCCAGGGTGGTGCGTTCGTCGGCGGTCCGCGGGGTCTCGGTGCGCCGGTCGGCCGTCATTCCGGTGCGCTGGGCGTCGGTCACGGGGTCATCCTGCCGGGCGGTCGGCGGGTTCGCCCGGCATTCCACGGACCGGGCTCAGCCCGACCGCTCCAGCCAGCGCAGCGCCCCCTCGACGTCCGGGACCACCGGCACGCCGTCCGGCACCGGCGGACGCTCCACGACGATGACGGGCAGCCGCAGCCCGCGGGCGGCGGTGAGCTTGGGCGCGGTCGCGGCGCCACCGCTGTCCTTGGTGACCACGACGTCGATGTCGTGCGCGCGCAGCAGCGCCAGCTCGCCCTCGATCGTGAACGGGCCCCGGTCCAGCAGGACTTCGAAGGACGGCGGCAGCGGCGGCTCGGGCGGGTCGACCGAGCGGGCGAGGAAGTGGACCCCGTCGAGGTGGGCGAAGGCGGCGACGCTCTGCCGCCCGGTGGTCAGGAAGACCCGCTCGCCGCGCCGCGGCAGCAGGTCGGCCGCCGCGGCGAGCGACGGCACGGGGAGCCAGTGGTCCCCGTCGACGCGGGTGAAGCCAGGGCGGCGCAGCACCAGCAGCGGCACGCCGGCGGCGGCGGACGCCAGGGCGGCGTTGTGCGAGATGCCGGCGGCGAACGGGTGGGTGGCGTCGACGACGGCGTCCACCCGCTCGGCGCGCAGCCAGTCGGCCAGGCCGTCCGGGCCGCCGAAGCCGCCGATCCGCACCTCCCCGGCGGGCAGCCGGGGCCGGGCGACCCGGCCGGCCAGCGAGCTGGTGACCCGCAGGGACGGGCGGCCGTCGAGGGCCGCGGCCAGCGTCCGCCCCTCGGTCGTCCCGCCGAGGATCAGCAGGTGGCGCATCACGCCCCGCAGGGCTCGTGCGGGCGTTCGCGGTCCGCCGAGTAGAGGTGGCTGTCCCGGAAGTGCTCGGCGGCCAGCGTCCGGCCGACGATGATGACGGCCGTGCGGACCACGCCCGCCGCCTTGACCTGCTCGGCGATGTCGCCGACCGTGCCGCGCAGCACCAGCTCGTCCGGGCGGCTCGCCATCGCGACGACGGCGGCCGGGCAGTCGGCGCCGTAGCGCGGGAGCAGCTGCTCGACCACGTCGTCCACGTACCCGGCGGCCAGGTGCAGCACCAGCAGGGCGCCGCTGCGGCCGAGGGTGTCGAGGTCCTCGCCCTCGGGCATCGGGGTGGCGCGCTTGGCGATCCGGGTGAGGATGACGGTCTGGCCCACGGTCGGCACCGTCAACTCCCGCTTCAGCGCGGCCGCGGCGGCGGCGAAGGCGGGCACACCGGGGACGACCTCGTAGGGGATGCCGGCCGCGTCGAGGCGGCGCATCTGCTCGGCGACGGCGGAGAACACGGACGGGTCGCCGGAGTGCAGCCGGGCGACGTCCTTGCCCTCGTGGTGGGCACGCGCCATCCGCTCGACGATGCGGTCCAGGGTCATCTGGGCGGTGTCGACGAGCAGCGCGCCGGGCGGGCACTCGTCCAGCAGCTCGCGCGGAACCAGGCTGCCGGCGAACAGGCAGACCTCGCTGCGGGCCAGGATGCGCTGGCCGCGCAGGGTGATCAGGTCGGCGGCACCCGGGCCGGCTCCGATGAAGTAGACGGTCACGAGGCGTCCTCCTGGGGGGTGTCGGTCCTGACGGCGGACCACTGGGTGACCGGCATGGCCTGGCGCCACCCGGTGAAGCCGCCCACCGGGACGGCGTGGGAGACGGCCAGTTTCACGAGCTCGCCGCCGTGCCGCCGGTACCACTCGGTCAGCAGCGCCTCGGACTCCAGGGTCACGGTGTTGGCGACCAGCCGGCCTCCCGGGCGCAGCGCCGCCCAGCAAGCCTCCAGCAGACCGGGTGCGGTGAGACCGCCGCCGACGAACACGGCGTCCGGGGTGGGGAGTCCGTCGAGGGCTGCGGGCGCGGGGCCGGTCACCACGCGCAGCCTCGGCACGCCGAGCGCGGCGGCGTTGCGGGCGATCCGCCCGGCGCGCACCGGGTCGCGCTCGACGCTGACCGCCCGGCAGTCGCGGTGGGCGCGCAGCCACTCGACGGCGATCGAGCCCGAGCCGCCGCCGACGTCCCAGAGCAGCTCGCCGGGGGAGGGGGCGAGCGTGGCGAGGGTGGCGGCGCGGACGTGCCGCTTGGTCAGCTGGCCGTCGCTCTCGTACGCGGTGTCGGGCAGGCCGGGGACGAGGGAGGTGCGGGGGCCGTCGCCGAGCTCGACGGCGATCAGGTTCAGCGGGTCGCCCGGCGGGTGCGGCCAGCCGTCGGCGGGGCCGTGGAGCTGCCGTTCGCGCGCGTGGCCGAGCTTTTCCAGCACGCGCAAGCGGGCGGTGCCGTAGCCGCGCTCGGTGAGCAGGGCGGCGACGGCGGCCGGGGTGGCGGCGTCGGCGCTGAGCACCAGCAGGCGGCGGCCGGGGTGGAGGGCGAGCGCGAGGGTGGCCGGCGGACGGCCGACCAGGCTGACCACCTCGGTCGCCTCCAGCGGCCAGCCGAGCCGGGCACAGGCGTAGGAGACGGAGGAGGGGTGCGGCAGGACGCGCAGCCGCTCGGCCCCGACGGTCTCGGCCAGGGTGCGGCCGATGCCGAAGAACATCGGGTCGCCGCTGGCCAGGACGGCGACGCGGCGGTCGGCGTGGGCGGCGAGCAGTCCGGGGACGGCCGGGCGCAGCGGGGAGGGCCAGGGGACGCGCTCGGCGGTGACCTCCTCCCGGGGGAGCAGGTCCAGCTGGCGGGGGCCGCCGATGACCACGTCGGCCTCCCGGAGCGCGGCCCGGGCGGTGGCGGCGAGGCCGGGCCAGCCGTCGGCCCCGATCCCGACGACGGTGATCGGGGGTGGCAGCTCGGGCACCGGGTGGCTCCTCGTCGTTCGATCCTGCGGTTGTCGCGACTCGTGGTCCCGCGGTCCCGGGGTCTCGCGGTCCCGGGGTCCCGGGGCCCTGGAGTCCCGGGGGCCTGGGGCCGGCGATCCTGCCGGCCGGGGCAGCCTACCTGGCGGTATCCAGGGGGTAACGGGGCGGTCCTGGTGGCCGGTCCGTCCGGACCGGGTCCGGTGGGGGCGGGGGCTCGGGCGGCTGACGATCGACGGGTTTCAGATGACAGATTTCATCATCTGTTCGCTGAAAGCTGTCAGCTGTGATCTGTCAGCCGCGATCCGTCACACGCGATCCGTCGCCCGTCCCCGCTCACCCGCTGCGCCGCTCGCGTCCTGCGCCGCTCACCTGCCGCACCCGGTCACCGGTCCGCCCAGTCCCCCGAAGCGATCAGTGCCGGCCGCTCGCGCAGTCGGGCTTCGGCGTCCGGCCCGGCCAGGTAGACCCACGCGTCCCGCCGCCCGCCCGGCACCGCCGTCCGGACCGCCAGCCGCCGCCGCACGTACAGCCCTGTCCCGTCCGCCTGGCACTCCTCCAGCAGGTCGAGGGCGGCGAGTGCTCCGGCGTAGGCGCTCGGGCGAATGGTGATCAGCTCGCCCACGATCCGCCGCCCGGGCGTCGCGTCGAGCACCGCGTACGGAAAGCCGGGGCCCTCGTGCAGTGCGGCGCCGTCCAGCACGGCCGGCCGGACGTCGGCGCAGCGTCCGGCCAGGTGTGCGGCGTGGTTGCGGCCGCCGCTGCGCAGAGTGCCGTAGACGAAGAACGGCAGCTCCTCCTCGGACGCGGACACGGGTTCGACCTCCTCGCTGGGGAGCGCCCACGGTACGTCCTCCGGTCCGGTTCGTGATACCGACTGGCGCGCCGGGCCGGTCATGCGCTGTCATATCGGATGTTCGGCCAGCACCGTCCAAGGGGGACACACATGACATCGCCCGCCTCCTCCCAGCCGGCCACCACCGCCGGTGCCGCCCCCACGACCCCCGCCACCCCCGTCACCCCCGCCACCCCGGGGAGTCCCGCCGACGCACCCCCTGCCGACGCACCCCCCGTGGCCCTCACGAAGACCGCCACCGTCGGCCCGCCCCCGCCCGCCGACGCCCGCCCGGCCGGCCGCCTCGGCGGTGCGGTCTGGCTGGCCCTCGCCGTGGTCTACGTCGTCTGGGGCTCGACCTACCTCGCGATCCGGATCGCGGTGGAGACGATGCCCTCCTTCCTCTCCGCCGCCGCCCGCTTCCTCGTCGCGGGCTTCCTGTTGGTCGGCTACCTGCTGGTGCGTCAGGGCCCGGCCGGGCTGAAGGTGAGCGGGCGGCAGCTGGCCTCCGCCGCTCTGGTCGGCCTGCTGCTGCTGACCGGCGGCAACGGACTGGTGGTCCTGGGCGAGACCTCCGTCCCCTCCGGCCTGGCCGCCCTGCTGGTGGCGGCCGTCCCGCTGTGGATGGTGGTGCTGACGGCCTTCGGCGGCGAGCGCCCGAAGGCCGCCGAGCTCGCCGGGGTGCTGCTCGGCCTGGTCGGCCTCGGTGTGCTGTCGGCCCCGGCGATCGGCGGGTCCGTCGCGCCGCTCGGCGTGGTCCTGATCATCTGCGCCACGCTGTTGTGGGCGGCCGGCTCGTTCGCGAGCAAGAAGGTCCCGATGCCGGGCAACGTGCTCGCCGCGAGCGCCTACCAGATGCTGGCCGGCGGGTTCTGCAACCTGCTGATCGGACTGGTCCGCGGCGAGCAGCGGGGGCTGGACCTGGCGGCCGTCTCCGGCCGGTCCTGGCTGGCCCTCGCCTACCTGGTGCTGTTCGGCTCGCTGCTCGCCTTCACCGCGTACGCCTGGCTGCTGCGCTCCGCACCGCTGACGCTGGTCGCCACCTACGCGTACGTGAATCCGGTGGTGGCGGTGCTGCTGGGCTGGCTGGTCCTGGCCGAGCCGCTGACCGGCCCCACCCTGGCGGGCGGGGGGATCGTGGTCGCGGGCGTCTGCCTGGTGGTGAGCGTCAGCCGGCGTCCCGGGCGTCGTCCCGGGCGTCGTTCTGGGCGTCTCGGGTCGGAGCCGTCCGCTCGTAGGTGAGCACGACGTTGCCGCGCTCGAAGACCCGGCTGTCGGTGAGGGTGAAGGCGCGGGGCGTGAAGCCGGCGGCGCCCGGGGCGAACAGCGGGATGCCCGAGCCGATCACCACCGGGTACTGCTTGACGATCAGCTCGTCGATCTCGGGCAGCAGCTGACCGGCCAGGTCGGCACCGCCGCAGAGCCAGATGCCGAGCCCGTCCTCCGCCTTCAGGCGGCGGACGACGCTCAGCGGGTCCTCGGCGGTGAGCTCGACCGCAGGGTCCGGGCTGGTGTCGAGGGTGCGGGAGAAGACGATCTGCCGCAGGTGGGCGTAGGGGTTGGCGATTCCGAGCCGGATCCCCGGCTCGTAGGTGCCGCGGCCCATGAGCACGGTGTCGAAGCGCTCGTTGGGGGCGTCGGCGATGCCGACCGCCGCCCGGCCGAAGGTGGGGATGGTCTCGGGGTACTCGCTGTAGAGCGTCGGGGCGTAGTCCTCGGTCACGTACGGCATGAAGACGCCGAAGTCGCCGTCCGGGGCCGCGATGAAGCCGTCGATGCTGGCGCCGATGAAGTAGGTGAGCTTGCGCATGCAGGTCCTTGGGGTCGAGGAACGGGATTCGGGGCGCGGTGCGGGCCGGGACCGGCCTGCTCGGCGAACCACGACAACTATAGTACTCCACATGTAGTGGTTGCCAGGGGTGTGCCGCTCGAATCCCACGCGGTCCGATTTCACGCGGTCCCGATGCCGTACCGCCCCGATCCGGTACCGCCCCGATCCGGTACCGGCCCGAGGCCTCGACGTCACAGGGGGGAGAATCGGCCCATGGTCCAGAACCCAGCCCGCCGCACCGCCCTCGCCGACGCCGCCATCGAGGTCCTCGCCCGCGACGGCGCCCGCGGCCTCACCTTCCGCGCGGTCGACGTCGAGGCCGGCGTCCCCAAGGGCACGGCCTCCAACTACTTCGCCAGCCGGGACCACCTGCTCCACCAGACCGCCCGGCACATCCACCACCGGCTCATCCCGGACCCGGCGATCCTCGACGAACTGATGCGCGCCCCCCGGGACCGCGCCCTGGTCACCGCCCTGATGCACGAGCTGATCCGCCGCATCACCGCCGACCGGGCCGGCTACCTGGCGATGCTGGAACTACGACTGGAGGCGACCCGCCGCCCGGACCTGAGGACCCAGCTCACCGGCACCATCCGGGACGACCTGGAGGCCAACGTCGCCTACCACCTGGACGAGGGCTTCCCCGGCGACCGCGAGACCGTCCTCGTGCTCTACCTCGCCATGACCGGCCTGATCCTCGAACACCTCACCCTGCCCGAGGTGTTGGGCGTCGACGGCTTGGCGGCGCTGATCGACACCATCGTCGAGCGGATCGTCCCGGCGGTCTGACCGCTCCGGGGGCCGCGGTCGCCCCCGCGCGTCGGGTTCGCGCGTCCGGTTCGCGGGGGCGGGTCGCCGGGTCACCAGGTCGCCGGGTCGGCGCCTCGGGGTGGGCGGAGCCTTCGGGTCAGAGGGCGTGCGGCGGCTTGCCCGTCCACCAGTTGCCGGGTGCGTCGGGGTCGCGGCTGGTCCAGTACTCGATGATCGCGGTGGTGAACTCGGCCGCGGACAGGACGCCGTCGCCGTCGGTGTCGAGGTGGCGGAAGGCCTCGTCGGCGTCGTCGCGGCAGAGGCCCGCGAAGTGGCCGCGTTGGAAGACGAAGAACTCGCCGGCGTCGATGGTTCCGCTGCGGTCGGCGTCGGCGACGGCGAGGAAGGCCTCGGCGAGTGCGCCGAGGCTGTCCCGGGCGGCTTCGGGGTCGTCGGCGAGCGACCCGGTCGAGGCGACGAACTGGTCGCGGGTGATCGCCTCGGTGCCGGCGGGCAGCCGGGCGAGGTGCAGGTCGTGCCAGATCGTCAGGTAGGCGCGGACGATGACGGCCTCCGCCTCCGAGCCTTCCTGGTGGCCGAGCGAGCGGGCCACCGAGTGGCCCATCAGGACGTGGTCCCGTTCGGTGATGAGTCCGTCGCCGTCGGCGTCGAGGTGATCGAAACCGTGGTTGATCTTTGCGATGAGCAGGTCGTCCGACAATGTGCCCCCTCGGCTGGCGATTCCTGGCTCTCCTACGTCACATCGCCTGCACGCTAACCCCTTGAGCCGTGCTCGCGCAGCTGAACGAACGGCGAACGGCCGTGCCGGTCCGTCCCGGCGCCGCCCGCCCGTCAGTCCTCCTGGTGGTCGGCCCAGACGTACGTCTCCGGCAGCAGGTCCCGCACCGGGACGGTGCGCAGCGCGGACCCCCGCCCGACGATGATCCGCAGATCCGGAAAGTAGTCCAGCAGCGCCTGGCGGCAGCGACCGCACGGCGGGATCACCCCGCGCTCCCGGTCGCCGACCGCCACGACGGTGGTGAGCTCGTACGCGCCCTGCCCGGCCGCCGCCCCGATGAGCACCAGCTCGGCGCACGGCCCGCCGGTGAAGTGGTAGGCGTTCAGGGCGGTGACGATCCGCCCGTCGGCGTTGCGCCCGGCGGCCGCCACGGTGTGGTTGTCGCCCCGCGCGTACCGCCGGGCCACCTCCCGGGCGGCCGCGACGAGCTCCGTGTCCACGAGCGGGTGGTCATGGGTGGACATGGTGGTTGCCCCTCCTCGATCGGATCCGACGGGATCCGATCATGATCCACCGGCCCCTGGACGTTCCAGTGCTTTCCTGGGTCACGGCGCCGCCGATGACCCCGTGCCGCCGGTCCTGCCGCGCCGCTCGCCCGGATGCCCCGACCCGACGGGCGTCCTCAGCGCGCCGCCGCCAGCAGCTCCCTGGTGTACTCGGTGTGCGGCGCCTCGAACAGCCGGTCCCGGTCGGTGGACTCGACGAGCCGGCCCCGGTGCATCACCGCGACCCGGTCGCAGAAGTGCCGGACCACGGCGAGGTCGTGCGAGACGAACAGGAAGGCCACGCCGAGGCGTTCGCGCAGCTCCATCAGCAGGTTGAGCACCTGTGCCTGCACCGAGACGTCGAGTGCCGAGACCGGTTCGTCCGCGATGATCAGGCGCGGCTGCGGCGCCAGTGCCCGGGCGATGCCGATCCGCTGGCGCTGCCCGCCGGAGAACTCGTGCGGGTAGCGGTCCAGGTGCCCGGCGCTCAGCCCGACCTGCTCCAGCAACTCGGCCGAGCGCTCCCGCCGTTCGGCCGCCGTCAGCGCGGTGTGCAGGCGCAACGGGGTGTCGAGGGTCCGGGCGATGGTGCGGCGCGGGTTCAGCGAGGCGTACGGGTCCTGGAAGACCAGCTGGATCTCCCGGCTGAGCCGGCGTCGCAACTCCCGGTCCGGGCGGGTGACGTCCTGGCCGTCGTACGACACCCGACCGCCGGTGGGCCGTTGCAGGCCGGCCAGGACGCGCGAGGTGGTGGACTTGCCGGAGCCGGACTCGCCGACCAGGCCGACCGTCTCGCCGGGCGCGATCCGCAGGCCCACGCCCTCGACCGCCCGGACCGGCTCGGCCCGCCGGCCGGGAAAGCGCCGCCGGCCGGGGAAGTACACGGTGAGGTCCTCCACCTCGGCCAGCCACCGCTCGGGCCGCTCGACGACCCTCGGGCGGAACGCCCACGACGGTGACGGTTCGTCGACAGTGGGCAGTGGGCTGCCCGGTACGGAGTCGAGGCGCAGCGCCGCCCCTACGAGCGAACGGGTGTACGGTTCGCGCGGTGTGGCCAGCAGCTCGGCCGTCGGCGCGGACTCGACGGGGACGCCGTCGCGCAGCACCAGGGTGCGGTCCGTGGTCCCGGCGACCACGCCCAGGTCGTGGCTGACCAGCAGCACCGCGGTGCCGTGCTCGCGCTGCAACTCGCCCAGCAGGTCGAGGACCTGCCGTTGGACGCGGGCGTCCAGGGCGGTGGTCGGCTCGTCGGCGATCAGCAGCCGGGGGTCGTTCATCAGCGCCATCGCGATCATCACGCGCTGCCGCATCCCGCCCGAGAACTGGTGCGGGTAGTCGCGCACCCGGGCCGTCGGGATGCCGACCCGGTCGAGCATCGCGGCCGCCCGCCGGCGGGCCTCGGCGCGGCCCGTCCCGGGGTGGTGCAGCCGGTACGTCTCGGCGAGTTGGGCGCCGACCCCGTGGAAAGGGCTGAGCGAGGCGAGCGCGTCCTGGAGGACCAGCGCGGCCCGGCCGCCCCGCACCCCGCGCAACGCGGACTCCCCGGCACCCACCAACTCCTGCCCGTCCAGACGGATCGAGCCGGTGACGGTGGTGGTGCGCGGGTCGTGCAGGCCGAGGACGGCGAGGCCGACCGTCGACTTTCCGGAGCCGGACTCGCCGACCAGGCCCAGGACTTCACCCGGTGCGAGGTCGAACGAGAGCCCCCGCACGACGGTCACCGGCGCGCCGCCCCGTGGGCCGGCGAACGTGACGGTCAGGTCGCGGACACTCAGCACCGGCTCGGCGCCGTCCCCACCGGCACCCGCGGCGGCGTAACCCGCACCCGTATCAGTGGACTTCATCGGAACACTCCCGTCAGCTCAGTCGGACACGCGGGTCGAGCCAGGCCACCGCGAGGTCGGCCAGCGCGACGAACAGCACCACGAAGCAGGCGGCGAACAGCACCGCGCCCACCACGGCGGGCAGGTCCTGCCCGGCGACGGCCTGCGCGGCGAACCGCCCGACCCCGTTCAGCCCGAACACCGTCTCGGTGATCACCGCTCCGCCGAGCAGCGCACCGGCCTCCAGCCCGAGCAGCTGCACCAGCGGTCCGGCGGCGCCGCGCGAGGTGTACTTGAGGTGGGTGCGCAGCCGTCCGAGGCCCTTGGCGCGGGCCGTGCGGACGTACTCCTCGTTCATCGTCTCCAGTAGCTGCGAGCGCGAAAGCCTGGCGAAAACGGCCGAGTTGACGAATCCGAGGACGAGCCAGGGGAGCAGCATCCCGCCCGCCCAGGCCGCCGCGTCCTCGGCCGGCGGGGTGTAGGAGGGAAGCGGCAGCAGACCGGTGGAGTAGACCAGGAGCCACTGGGCGACGTATCCGAGGAAGTAGATCTGCACGCTGGCGCCGACCAGGGTGAAGCCGGACAGCAGCCGGTCCGTGCGCCGTCCGTGGAACAGGGCGGAGACGAACCCGCTGCCGAGGCCGAGCACCAGCAGGACGGCCAGTGCCCCGGCGGTCAGGGAGAAGGTGACCGGCAGGTGGTCGGCCAGTGCCTCACTGACGGGCTGGTGCAGCCGGTAGGAGTAGCCGAGGCAGGGCGCGGCGCAGTGGAGGGCCGAGCCGTCCACGTCGTTGATGTCCCGCCCGGCGACGACCCCGACGAGGTAGTCGGTGTACTGGGCGACGAGCGGCTGGTCCAGGCCCATGCTCCGGCGCACGGCCGCGACCTGTCCGCTGTCGCAGCGCGGGCCGCAGGCGGCGCGGGCCGGGTCGGCGGGCGCGGCGTAGAAGAGGGCGAAGGCGGCGGCGGATACCGCGACCAGGACGGCGAGGGCCTGGACGGTCCGTCGCAGGACGAAGGAGAGCATGGCCGATCCGGGGGTCTACGTGGCGGGGAGACGAGGGGCGCGAGGGGGGCGAGGGAGAGGGGGGAAGGAGCGAGGGGACGAGGCCGGGAGCGTCGGACACACTCCACCCCCGTTCGGGGGGGGCGGAGGTGGGCCCGACCGCTCCCGGGCCTCGGTGCGTCAGGACTTCAGGTACAGCCAGGACAGCGAGACCGTCCCGTAGATGGGGTGGATGAACGCCCCGCCGACGTTGCTGCCGCGCAGTTGGCTGGTGGTCGGGTAGGCGAACGGCAGCACCGGAAGGTCCTTCATCACGGTCTGCTCCAGCGCGTACAACTCCTTGGCCTTGGCGCGCGGCTCGCCGATCCGGTTGATCCGGTCGATCTCCTTGTCCACCTCGGGGTTGCGGTAGCGCGCGGAGTTGACGTCGCTGCCGGCCCGCCCGTCGAAGGAGAACGGGATCAGCGTGGACGGGGTCGGCCAGTCGACCGAGGAGGTCTCCTCGAACAGGTCGTACGGGGAGTCGCTGCGGTGCACCTCGTCCAGGAAGGCCTTGGGGTCGACGGGCTTGGGCACGACGGTGATCCCGGCCCTGGCGAAGCCGTCCACCAGCACCTGGGCGACGCGCTGCCCGTTCGGCGTGTTCTTGTACGCGTAGGTCAGGCTGCCCGGCGCCTGCCCGGCCTTGGCGAGTTCGGCCTTGGCGGCCGCCGGGTCGCCCTCGGGCCCGGCCGGGTGGAGGTCGTACTTCTGCCAGTCGATCAGGGCGGGGGAGCTGAGGGTGGTGGCGAGCTCGCCGGTCCGGGCGCCGCCCTGGACCTGGCGGGCCTGCCGGCGCGGGTACGCGAGGTCCAGCGCCTTGCGGACCGCCAGGTCCGGCACCCGCTCGTTGTTGATCACCAGCTGGGTGACGAAGGCGCCCTGCCGGCCGGTGACGACCAGTTCGCCGGCCCCGGGGTCGGTGTCGGTCGTCTGGTAGAGCTCGGGGGAGAGGGGGTCGGCGGCGGTGGTGGCGTTGGCGCCGCCGTCCCGCCCGGAGAGGATCTCCTGGTTGAGGTTGAGTGCCTCCTTGCCGTACGTGAAGACGAACTTGTCCGGGTACTGGGTGCGGATCGGGTCCGTCTCCGGCTTCCACGCCGGGTTGCGCTCCAGCACCATCCGGGTGTTCTGGACGTGCTCGACGATCCGGTAGGGGCCGGTGGCGAACGGCAGCCGGTCGTAGTCCGTCCCGGTGTCCTTGTCCCGGCGCACCGGCGAGGAGGAGGACTGTGCGGCCATGTACGGGACGTCGGCCTGCGGCTGCGGGAAGTGGAAGACGACGGTTCGCTCGTCCGGTGTCTCGATCGCGGCGAGGTCGCCGTCCTGCGGGCCCGCGTACTTGGCGCGCGCCGCTTCGTAGTTCGCCTCGCCGGTGAGCCACTGCGGCCAGTAGGGCGGGCCGACCTCGTAGCCCTTGCCGAAGGTCCGCTCGATGCCGTACTTGACGTCCTGGGCGGTGATCGGCCGGCCGTCCTCCCAGGCCACGCCCTGCTTGAGCCGGTACGTCCAGGTGCGGCCGCCGTCGGCCGGGGTGCCGGTGTCGGTGGCGAGGTCGCCGACCAACTTGGCCTTGCCGTCGACGATCTGATACTGCGTCAGCTGCCGCCCCCAGAGCAGCGAGGCGTTGTAGGCGGCGCCCGCGTAGACCTTCTGCGGGTCGAGGTGGCGGAACTCCACACTGTTGTACACGTTCAGCGTGCCGCCGGCACGGGCACCCGGGACGGCCGGGGCGGGGCCGGCGCTCTCCTGCTCGGTGCCGAGTGCGGCGGTCAGCGGGGCGGTCTCCTCGGCGGAGGCCCCGGCACCGGCGGGGCCGGGGCCGCCCGCGCCGGCCGAGCAGGAGGTCGCCAGCAGGGCGGTGGCGACGACGGCGAGGGACGGTCTGGTCCAGCGCATGGGGAATCTCTCCTCGCCCCGGCGGATCGCGCCGGGGAGGCTCGGGTTGACGAACGGGAACGGTGTGGCGGGTGTGCCGTCGTGCCGGGGTTGCCGGGGAACGGTGCGTGAACCGGAACGGTGCGTGAACCGGAACGGCGGCCGGACCGGAACGGCGGGTGTACCGGGACCGCCGGGTGCGGCGGGCGGGCTCGGTGGGCTCAGCGGGCGCCGGAGTACGGGTCCAGCGCGTCCCGGACGGCGTCGCCGAGCAGGTTGAAGGCGATCACGAACAGCAGCAGCGCGACGCCGGGGAAGACCATGTAGGTGGGATCGGCCCGGAAGACCTCCGAGCCGCGCGAGATCATCCGCCCCCAGTCCGGCACCGGCTCGGTGATGCCGACGCCGAGGAAGGACAGCGCGGCCTCGGAGGCGACGTAGGCCGGCACGGCCATCGTGGCGTGCACCAGCAGTTGCGAGCGCACGTTCGGCAGGAGTTCGTGGACGACGACGTGGAATCGGCTCGCGCCCTGGGCCCGGGCGGACTGCACGAAATCCCTTTCCCGGAGCGAGCGCACGCCGGCCCGCAGGGAAAGGGCGAGCGGAATCCAGCCGAACGCGGAGAAGACCAGGACCAGGACCAGGAATTGCATCCACTCCGGTTCCGCGGTGCCCGGATCGACCAGCCGGGACTGGATGACCGGACTGAGCGCGAGCAGCAGGAGCAGAGCCGGAAAGGCCAGCAGCACATTGGCGAGGAATCCGAACAGCCGGTCCGCGGTTCCGCCGAGGTAGCCGACCGCGACGCCCGCCGGCACGCCCAGCGCGGTGGTCACGGTGGCGGCGGCGAAGGCGACCAGCAGCGAGGTGCGGATGCCGTACAGCAGCTGGGTGAACACGTCCCGGCCGAGGCCGGGCTCCAGGCCGAACCAGAAGTCGCCGGAGATCCCGCCGTTCGGCAGCATCGGCAGGCCGCCCTCGCTGAGCAGGCCCGGGGTGTTCTGGCCGTAGTGTTCGGCCGGGTTCTTCCCGTACAGCGCGGCGACCAGCGGGGCCGCGGCGGCGAGGAGCAGGAACAGCACCACGACGGCCAGGGCGGCGGCGCCGACCCGGTCCCGCAGGATCCGGCGGAGCAGGTGCGGGGCCGCAGCGGGCGCGGGCCCGGCCGCGGGCGCTCGGACCGTGTCGGCCACTGTCATGAGGAGTAACCCCCGAATTCTCCGCCGCCCCGTGGGTGGGGGTGCGCTGGTGTGCATTTCCGGTCCGGCCCGCAGGGGTTTCCCGTGGGCCGTTCGAGTGACATCAGATCGGATGCGTCCGAGGTTCCGCAAATCCCGTCGAGGCCCATTCCGGGAATTCCTGCAGAACTGTTTCGGGAAATGTGGCGACTTCATTTCGGTGCAACACCGGCGTTGCAGGAGAACGGACATAAGCCTGCAAACCGGTTCGGCCGTCCCGCATTCTGAGACCTCCGCCACAGTCCGTCCGGTGTTGGTAGGCTCCCGGTGGGCTGCGACTGGCGCGCAGGGATGGAATCAACCATCGGGAAGCGGCCTCGTGAAACCTCACGTGAAGTTGCCGAGCGCCTGGGCCATCCGTATCCCCACCAGGAGACCGCCTTGGCCCAGCAGCCCCACACCGCCGCGACCCCCGCCGCCGACACCGCCTTCCGCAGCGCCCTCGACGTGGTCGCCGGCGTCGAACCGCGGATCGCCGCCGCCATCGGCCGGGAACTCACCGACCAGCGCGCCTCGCTCAAGCTGATCGCCAGCGAGAACTACGCCTCCCCGGCCGTCCTCCTCACCATGGGCAACTGGCTCAGCGACAAGTACGCCGAGGGCACCGTCGGCCGCCGCTTCTACGCCGGCTGCCGCAACGTCGACACCGTCGAGTCCATCGCCGCCGAGCACGCCCGCGAACTCTTCGGCGCCGACCACGCCTACGTCCAGCCGCACTCCGGCATCGACGCCAACCTCACCGCCTTCTGGGCCGTCCTCTCCCAGCGGGTCGAGAGCCCGGCCCTGGAACGCGCCCGGGTCCGCAACGTCAACGACCTCACCGAGGAGGACTGGGCGCAGCTGCGCCGGGACCTCGGCAACCAGCGCATGCTCGGCATGTCCCTGGACACCGGCGGCCACCTCACCCACGGCTTCCGCCCCAACATCTCGGGCAAGATGTTCGAGCAGCGCAGCTACGGCACCGACCCGGCCACCGGCCTGATCGACTACGACGCGCTGCGCGAGACCGCCCGCGAGTTCCGCCCGCTGATCATCGTGGCCGGCTACTCCGCCTACCCGCGCCTGGTGAACTTCCGCACGATGCGCGAGATCGCCGACGAGGTCGGCGCCACCCTCATGGTCGACATGGCGCACTTCGCCGGCCTGGTCGCGGGCAAGGTGCTCACCGGCGACCACGACCCGGTCCAGCACGCCCACATCGTCACCACGACCACCCACAAGTCCCTGCGCGGCCCGCGCGGCGGCATGGTGCTCTGCACCGCGGAGCTGGCCGAACACGTCGACCGCGGCTGCCCGCTGGTGCTCGGCGGCCCGCTCTCGCACGTCATGGCCGCCAAGGCCGTCGCCCTCGCGGAGGCCCGCCGCCCCGAGTTCCAGGCCTACGCCCACGCCGTCGTCGCCAACGCCCGGGCCCTCGCCGAGGGCCTGCTGCGCCGCGGCGGCACGCTGGTCACCGGCGGCACCGACAACCACCTCGTCCTCGCCGACGTCTCCGGCTACGGCCTGACCGGCCGCCAGGCCGAGGCGGCACTCCTCGACTCGGGCATCGTCACCAACCGCAACTCCGTCCCGCAGGACCCGAACGGCGCCTGGTACACCTCCGGCGTCCGCCTCGGCACCCCGGCCCTCACCACCCGCGGCCTCGGCACCGCCGAGATGGACGAGATCGCCGAGCTGATCGACACCGTCCTGCGCGCCACCACCCCCACCACCGCCGCCAACGGCACCCCGTCCAAGGCCGGTTACGCCCTCGACCCCGCCCTCCGCGACGCCACGGCCAAGCGCGCCGCCGACCTCCTCGCCCCCTACCCGCTCTACCCGGGCATCGATCTCGCCTGACCGACACCCCCGGGCTGCCGCATCCCCGGCAGCCCGGGCTCAGGGCCCGTCCCGGCGCCCCGGGTGACGATCCCGATCCCGCGCCGGTCCGGTCAGTACTGCAGTGACTTGTACTGCAGGAACTCTTCCAGCCCGTGGCGGCCCAGTTCGCGGCCGAGACCGGAGTTCTTGTAGCCGCCGAAGGGGGCGAGGGGGTTGAAGCGGCCGCCGTTGAGGTCGACCTGGCCGGTGTCGAGGCGGCGGGCGAAGGCGGCGGCGGTGTCGGTGTCGCGGGCCCAGACGCCGCCGGCCAGGCCGTACGGGGTGCCGTTGGCCAGCTCGACGGCGTGGTCCTCGTCGCGGTAGGCGAGGATGACCAGGACCGGGCCGAAGACCTCCTCCTGGGCGACCGCCATCTCCGGCGTCACGTCGGCGAGCACGGTCGGGCGGACGTAGAAGCCGGTGGGCAGTTCGGCGACGGGTTCCGAGCCGCCGACGACGAGCCGGGCGCCCTCGGCGAGCGCGCCGTCGATGTAGCCGCGCACCCGGGCCAGCTGCTTGGCGTTGACCACCGGCCCGATCCGGGTCTGCGGGTCGGTCGGGTCGCCGGGCACGTACTGGGCGGCGGCCTTGGCGGCCCGCGTGACGGCCTCCTCGTACTGGTCCTCGTGCACCAGGAGGCGGGTCAGGGCGCTGCAGGTCTGGCCGGAGTTGGCGAAGACGCCGGCGACGTTGTTCTTGACGGCGCGGGTGATGTTGGCGCCGGGCAGCACCACGTTGGCCGACTTGCCGCCGAGTTCCAGCGCGACCCGCTTGAGGCCCCGGCCGGCGGTCTCGGCTACCTGGCGGCCGACGGCGGTGGAGCCGGTGAAGGACACCACGTCCACCTGCGGGTGGGCGACGAGCGCCGCGCCCGCCAGCTCCCCGGTGCCGGTGACCAGGTTGAACACCCCGGCCGGGAAACCGGCTTCGTGCACCAGCCGGGCGAACAGCCGGGCCACCAGCGGGGTGTCCTCGGCGGGCTTGAGGACCACCGGGCAGCCGGCCGCGAGCGCGGGGACGACCTTGGCGACGATCTGGTGCAGCGGGTAGTTCCACGGGGTGATCGCGGCGACGACGCCGGCCGGCTCGGCGTGCACCACCGAGTTGCCGATGCGCTCCTCGAAGGGGTGCTCGGCGAGCAGGGTCAGGTAGGAGGTCGCCACGGTCAGCGGCAGCCCGGCGTGGACGGCGGCGGTGAAGCCGACCGGGGCGCCGAGTTCGGCGACCACCGTCTCGGTGATCTCGTTCTGTGCGGCGTCGAGCCCGTCCCGCAGCCTGGTCAGCAGGTCCAGCCGCTCCTCGCGGGTGGTCGCGGCCCAGCTCCGGGCGGCCCGGCGGGCTGCCGTCACCGCCGCGTCGACGTCGGCCGTCCCGCCGGCCGGTACCGTGGCGAGCACCTGCTCGGTGGCAGGGTTCAGTACTGCTGTCGAGCCGGGGTCTCCGGAGGGCCGCCAGGCCCCGTCGATGTACTGGTCGCTGTACTCCGCGTACTGCTGCACCGATTGTCCCCTCATCTGCTCAGCTCGTCTGCTCAGCCGTTTGACCGACGGCGCTCGTCGGAGGCCAGTCAAAACGGCCCGGGCGGGCGCGCGCAAGAGCCGGTCCGGCCCGGCAGACTTGCCGGTCACCGCGGGCCGAACCGCGCGGCGCACGCGTCGAACGGATCGGCACCCGGGCCGGTGCCACCCCCGGCGCCCTCCGAGTTGCCGGTCCCCGTGTCGCGCGGCAACCTGTCCCCGTGGCGCGTGGCGACCGGCACGCCGGGGTGCCGGCACGTCGGCGCCGGGTGCGGAGCCGACACCCGGGTCGTCCCCGGAACCGGTCATGCGGAGGCGTTGAACGGGACATGAGGAATCCCCGTCCGACGACCACCGTGTTCACCTTCCGGTGGTTCGGTGACGGTTCCGGAAACTCCCCGCGCGAAGACCTCCACACAGTGGTCGGTACGCAGGTACATTGCTGTGAACTCAGCGGCGGGGGAATACTGCTGACGATGTCTCGACGTGCTGCGCACGGTCGGGGCCGGCGCGTACCGCGACCGCCCCGGAACTCCCCTCCCGCTGAGGTCCGGTGAGAGATCCACCGGTCCACCCGTGCCCCGAAGGAGCTTCCATGACCGACGCCGCGTTGTCGGGCGAGTCGCAGCACACTGCCGAGCCGGCGAGCCTGGACGACGTCCCCGGGTGGTTCTGGGACCACGACCGGCATTCCTTCGAATGGTTCCTGGGGCGGCAGGAGAAGACCGGCGTCACCGGTGACCTGATGGAGATGGGGGCCTACCTCGGCCGTAGCGCGATCGTGATCGGCGAGCACCTCCAGCCCGGCGAGACGTTCACCGTCTGTGACCTCTTCGATTCGGACGCGCCCGACGACGAGAACGCCGCCGAGATGGACCTCTCCTACCGGAAGACGCTGACCCGCTCGGCCTTCGAGAGCAACTACCTGTCCTTCCACGACGAGCTGCCGGAGATCATCCAGGCGCCGACCTCGGTCCTGGCCGGCGGGAAGGTCCCCGTCGGTGCGTTCCGGTTCATCCACATCGACGCCTCCCACCTGTACGAGCACGTCGTGGGGGACCTCCAGGTGGCCCGGGTCGCCTTGCAGGAGCAGGGCGTCGTGGTGCTGGACGACTACCGCTCGCAGCACACCCCCGGAGTGGCGGCCGCGACCTGGGAGGCCGTGTTCAACCACGGGTTGAAGCCGATCCTGCTCACCGAGTGCAAGTTCTACGGCACCTGGGGCGACCCGGAGCCGTTCCAGCGCGAGCTGCTGGACCGGATCGACCTCGCGGCGGGCTGTCAGCTGAGTTCCGAGACCCTCAACGGTCGCCCGGTGCTGCGGATGACCGGGGACTCGGAGGGCATCGAGCGGTTCCGCGGCTCGCGCCACCACGGCCGGCTGGTCGCCGAGTCGGCCCGCCGGGAGGCCGAGCAGTCCGCGGTGGAGGCCGACCGGGCGCTCCGGTCGGCCCGCGACGAGGCCGCCGGCGACCTGGCCGCCCGCCGGGCCCGGGCTGCGGAGGCGCGCCGCCCCGTCAACGTCGCCAAGCGCGCGGCCCGGGACCTCCTCCCGCCCGTCGTCACCACCGCCATCCGCCGGGCCCGCCGCGGCTGACGGGTCCCCGTCCGCGGGAGCACCGCACCGCGGGGAGCACCGCACCGCGGCCGCCACGGACTGTCGCGGACTGCCGCCGACGCCGCGCGCCGCGGGAACGCCGCAGGGGCGGGGGGGACAAAGCCACCGCCCCTCCGCCCGGGGCCCCCCCCCCCCGGGCCGGGGCCCGGGGGGCCGGGTCCCACCAGGTGAGTTTAAAAA
>NZ_JBHWBZ010000019.1:95496-121711 GCF_042735475.1 Kitasatospora sp. NPDC059577
ACCACCACCACCAGCACCACGGTCACCCCCACGACCACCCAGGGCGCGACCACCCCCCGCACCACCACCCCCCGCCCCACCCCCCACGGCCCGGTCGGAACATCCGACCGGCCCTTCGGCCTGCGACACCTCGCCGTCGGCGCGGCGCCGTGAGCGCGGGATCAGACCCGCGAGAGCTCGTCCGCCGTGGCCGGCGCCGGAGCGTCCCCGGCGTGCTCCGCGTCCGCCATCTCCTGCCGGACGGCGGCCAGCGAGGGGTTGGCCCAGGCGCTGGCGACGCCCCAGTAGTAGAACGCGAGACCGATCGCGGCCACGATCAGCAGGTCCCAGCCCTCCGGCAGGTACCCGTGTCCGCCGAAGTCGCTGCTGCCGGCCCAGGACACGCCCGCCATCACGAACAGGTAGGCGACCATCCAGGCGCCCGCCATGAGGTGCGGCTTGAGCTCGGCGAACGGCTTGCGCAGCTCGTACCAGGCCCAGATCGGCAGACCGGCGGCCATCAGCAGGATGACCTTGCCGGTGAGCGGCCAGCGGGCCCAGTACAGCACCAGCGAGCCGAAGACCATCGCGACCGGGGCGATGACGGGCATGGCGCGCAGCCGGACCGGCCGGGGCAGGTCGGGGGCGAGGCGGCGCAGTGCCATGACGGCGACCGGGCCGGTGATGTACGAGATCACGGTGGCCACCGAGACGATCTCGGCCAGCGAGCCCCAGCCGCGGAAGACCGCGAGGAAGAGGAAGGCGACCACCAGGTTGAGCACCAGCGCCGGGCGCGGGATGCCGGTCTTGGCGTCGACCTTGCCGAAGATCTTCGGCAGGTGGCCGTTCTCCTGCACGCCGTGGATCATGCGCGAGGTGGTGGCGGCGTAGATCATGCCGGTGCCGGACGGCGAGACGAAGGCGTCCGCGTAGAGCAGGATGGCCAGCCAGTTGATGCCCCAGGCGATGGCCAGGTCGGCCAGCGGCGAGGTGTAGGAGAGGCTGCTCCAGCCGTTGGACAGATCGGCGGCCGGGATGGCACCGAGGAAGGCGATCTGCAGCGCGACGTAGATCACCAGGGCGATCAGGATCGAGCCGATGACGGCCTTCGGGAGTGACTTGCCGGGGTCCTTGGCCTCGCCGGCCAGGTTGAGCGGCGACTGGAAGCCGTTGAAGGCCCAGACGATGCCGGAGACCGCGACGGCGGTGAAGACCGCGCTCCAGCCGTTCGGCGCGAAGCCGCCGTGGTCGGTGAAGTGCGCGGAGTCGAAGTGCGCGAGGAGCAGCGCGCCGGCGGTCAGCGTCGGCACGATGACCTTGAAGACGGTGATCGCCGTGTTGGTCTTGGCGAACAGGGTGATCGCGAACCAGTTGAGGGCGAAGTAGACGAGCAGCAGCACGCTGGCGAGCGCCACACCGCTGAGGGTGAGCTCCTGGCCGTTGTAGAGCCCCTTCGCCCAGCCGAAGTGCCAGGAGCTCATGTACTGGACGGAGGCGGTGGCCTCGCCCGGGATGACCGAGACGATGGCGATCCAGTTGGCCCAGGCGGCCAGGTAGCCGGCCAGCGAGCCGTGCGAGTACTGGCCGTACCGGACCATGCCGCCGGCCTTGGGGAACATCGAGCCCAGCTCGCTGTAGGTGAGGGCGATGGTCAGGGCCACCGCGGCGCCGATCACCCAGGCGAGGATCGAGGCCGGCCCGGCGAGCTTGGCGGCGCGCTCGGCACCGAACAACCACCCGGATCCGATGATCGACCCCAGCCCGACCGCGGTCAGGCTGATCGTGCCGAGCGATCGGCGGTAGTTCTGGTGTGATGCCGTCGAGGATTCGGTCTCACTCAACGTATCGGTCCTTTCGCTCGGGGCTCATCGGGTGGTGTCGGTGTTTTTGCGGTTTTGAGTCGGTATTCCGGACAAACGCACAGCAGCTTATGGTCCAAAAACGGGCGAATACCTCAGAGGAAGCTCAAACCGTTCGATCGTTGCCATCTCGTGTCCGGTTTCCGGACCGGCGGACCCCCGTGGAGAGACCGGCGCCACGCCATCACGGCGGTGGTGGCCGGGGGCCGGCGGAGATCAATCGGGGGAAGCAGGCCGGGGAGGTGCTCGGAGAGCGTCCCGGGGGCGTCCGGGGAAAAAGAAATTCCCCGTGGGTTCCTTTCGGATCCCACGGGGAATTCGGCTGTGTCCGAGGGGGGACTTGAACCCCCACGCCCGATAAAGGGCACTAGCACCTCAAGCTAGCGCGTCTGCCATTCCGCCACCCGGACAGGGTGTGTGCTTCGGGGTTTTTCTCTCGCCCCCTCGGCGACAGAGAGAACATTACCAGGGTTCTGGAGTGCTTCTCACCTGCGGTTCCTCGGGCCCGCACCCCGCTGCCCGCACCCCGGTGCCCGGCCCGCGGTGCGGCCCGCGGTGCGGACGGGGGTGGGAGCCCGCCCGGGCCGCCGGGGAGGCCGCCGCACAGGTTGGTACGGCTGGCGAACGCGCTCGAACCCCGTCCGAACCGATGACGACCGCGAAGGAACCGGTCGACTCCGCTACCAGCCGCGATCGGTTCCGGCCGGAATCGGTCCGACACGGGCAAGTTGTCGACGGTGCCACAGCCGTCGCGACGGCTCTCCTAGCCTCTGTGGACCGAGGGCGCCATGAGCGGATCGCCTGATTCCCGGGTCGCGGACGAAGGGCGGCTGGACGTGGAGCAGATCAGCGGGACGGCGGAGGCCGAACCGAGACGCGGCAGGCCGGGGGACGACGGGGGCGGTGCCGTCGCGGCGCCCGGCGGCCCGGCGGCCGGTCCGGCGGACGGCCCCGCCGAGGGAGTGTGGCGCTTCCCGGTACCCGCCGCCGAGGCCTCGGTGCCGCTCACCCGGCACGCGGTGCGCGACCGCCTGCTGGCCCAGGGCATGGCCGGGGTGCGCTACCAGGAGCTGGTGGACGACCTGCTGCTGATCGTCTCGGAGCTGGTGAGCAACGCGGTGACGCACGCGGCCGAGCTGTCGCCCGAGGTGGTCACCGAGCTGTCGGTGCGCGGGGGCTGGGTGCGGGTCTCGGTCGAGGACGGCGATCCGTACCGGCCGAAGGCGCTGGAGAACGACACCGCGCGCACCGGCGGGCGCGGCCTGCTGCTGGTGAAGAGCGTCACGCTGCAGGCCGGCGGGGTGTGCGACGTCGAGCGGACCGGGGAGGGCGGCAAGGTCATCTGGGCCTCGCTGCCCGTCCCCCCGGAGCCCGACCGCTGACCGGTCCGCCGCGGCGGCCGGCGCGAGGGGACCGGCGACCGGCCCCGCACGGCACGCCGAGACCGGTCCGGCCCCGGCCGCCGGCCCTGCACCGGCGACCGCCCTTTCGGCCCGGCACCGGAAGCGCCTACCAGTCCCGCCCGGCGATCTCCCGGATCCCCGGCAGCGCGGCCTCGAAGACCGTCTCGAACCAGACCGAGAACGGCCGCTCGGCCCGCAGCTCCCGCAGCTCCTGCGCGGTCACGAAGGCGAAGTCGTCCACCTCGTCGGGGTTCGGCTCGACCGGGGCGGTGACCAGTCCCACGAAGAGGTGGTTCCACTCCCGCTCGATCAGCCCGGAGGCCTCGTCCGGCAGGTCGTAGCGGACGGTGCCGGCCTCGCAGAGCAGTGCCGGGGCGACGCCCAGTTCCTCCGCGGTGCGCCGGGCGGCGGCGACGAAGGGCGGCTCGTCCGGGTAGGGGTGGCCGCAGCAGGTGTTCGACCAGACGCCGGGGGAGTGGTACTTGCCGAGGGCCCGGCGCTGGAGCAGCATGCGGCCCTGGCGGTCGAAGAGGAACACCGAGAAGGCGCGGTGCAGCCGGCCCGGCTGCTGGTGGGCCCAGTGCTTCTCGGCGGTGCCGATGGTGACGCCCTCGTCGTCGACCAGCTCCAGCAGGATCTCGGTGCCGGCGGCCGAGTCGCCCGGAGGGGCGACCGACACATCGGCCTCCACATCGAGACCGGTGTCGATCTCGGCGGTGAAGTGCGTCGGGTCGGTCGGCAGACTCTGGGGCATGGGGCCTCTTTCCGGGGGCGGGAGCAACGGGAGCATCGGGTGCGTCCGGCGCACCGGGTGGCGCGCGGCGGACGCAGCGGGGGCACCGGCGCCGGCGTCGGCATCCAGTCTGCCGTATGGGTGGCGCCGGGTAGGGGTCCCACGCACAACCGGGCGGATCATGACTCGGAGGAGTCGGAATCCGGGCAGAGAAGGATCCGGGAAGCCCCCATAAGGGTCACGATCGTCGCAGAACCGTTCGACGTGCGTTCGGCGGCCGTTCGACGGGTCCGTCCCGCCTCACCCCGCCAGGCCATGCCCCGCCCCGGCCCGGAACCGCCCGTCCGGAACCGCCTCCCGCACCCGGGCGTCGGCCCCCGGTCACCGCTCCGTCACCGTTCCGTCTCCGGGCGCGTTCGGGCCGGTCGTCCGAGTCGCCTACCATCACATACGACACGGTGCCCGGATCCGTGCCGGCACCGGCGCGCCGCTGCCCGGTCCGGTCGCACACTGGTCCGGCGAAGCAGCGCCGCCGCCCTTCGGCACGGCCCGCGCGCACAGCACGACGGATCAGGAGACCCCGCATGATCGGCCTCGTTCTGGCAGCCGGCGCCGGCCGCCGGCTGCGCCCGTACACCGACACCCTGCCGAAGGCGCTGGTGCCGGTCGACGGGGAGCGGACCGTCCTGGACCTCACCCTCGGCAACTTCGCCGAGGTCGGACTGCGCGAGGCCGCGATCGTCGTCGGCTACCGCAAGGAGGCGGTGTACGACCGCAAGGACGCCCTGGAGGGCAAGTACGGCGTCAAGCTCCACCTGGTCGAGAACGACAAGGCCGAGGAGTGGAACAACGCGTACTCGCTCTGGTGCGCCCGCGAGCTGTTCGGTGAGGGCCTGCTGCTGGCCAACGGCGACACCGTCCACCCCGCCTCGGTCCAGCGCACCATGCTGGAGGGCAACCAGCGCCTGATCGACGCCGGCACCGCCCCGGGCATCCTGCTCGCCCTCGACACGGTGAAGAAGCTCGCCGACGAGGAGATGAAGGTCGTCGTCGACCCGGCCGCCGGCATGCGCCGCATCACCAAGCTGATGGACCCCTCCGAGGCGAGCGGCGAGTACATCGGCGTCACGGTGATCAACCCCGCCGCCGCCGCCGACCTGACCGACGCGCTGCGCACCACCTACGAGCGCGACCCCCAGCTGTACTACGAGGACGGCTACCAGGAGATGGTCGACCGCGGCCTGCGGATCGACGTCCAGCCGATCGGCGAGGTCTCCTGGGTCGAGGTCGACAACCACGACGACCTGGCGAAGGCACGGGAGATCGCGTGCCAGTACTGACCCGGCTGGTCCCGTCGCCGCTGTTCGTGGAGATCCGACCGGGTGCGCTGGACGCGCTCGGCGGGATCCTCGCGGACCAGCGCCTGTCGGCCTCGGGCCGGATCGCGGTGGCGATCAGCAACGGATCCGGCGCGGCCATGCGCCGGCGCCTGGAGCCGGCCCTGCCCGGCGCCGACTGGTACAACGTCGACGACGGCAGCCTGGACAGCGCGGTGCGCCTGGCCGAGGCGATGCGCGGCGGGCACTACGACGCGATCGTGGGCCTCGGCGGCGGCAAGATCATCGACGCCGCCAAGTACGCCGCGGCCCGGGTCGGCCTGCCGCTGGTCGCGGTCGCCACCAACCTGGCCCACGACGGCATCTGCTCGCCGGTCTCCACCCTCGACAACGACGCCGGGCGGGGCTCCTACGGGGTGCCCAGCCCGATCGGCATCATCGTCGACCTGGACGTGATCCGGCAGGCCCCGCCGCGCTTCGTGGCGGCCGGAATCGGCGACGTCGTCTCCAACATCTCGGCCTGCGCGGACTGGGAGTTGTCGCACGCGGTCACCGGTGAGCCGGTGGACGGACTGGCCGTCGCGATGGCCCGCTCGGCCGGTGAGAACCTGCTGCGGCACCCAGGAAACACTCAGGATCAGGACCTCCTGACAGCCCTCGCGGAAGCCCTGGTACTGTCCGGCATCGCGATGAACATCGCGGGCAGCACCCGGCCTTCGTCGGGCGCCTGCCACGAGATCTCGCATGCCCTGGACGTGCTGTATCCCAAGCGGTCCGCCCAGCACGGCGAACAGGTCGGCCTCGGTGCCGCGTTCGCCAGCTTCCTGCGGGGCGAGCGCGAGCTGTCCGGTCTGATCGTGGAGCGCCTGGCGAGCCACGGGCTGCCGGTGACCGCGGCTCAGATCGGCTTCACCGAGGCGGAGTTCACCGAAGCGGTGAACTACGCCCCGAACACCCGCCCGGGGCGCTTCACCATCCTCGAACACCTCGACCTCTCCCCTTCCGCAATCAGGGACGCGTACGCCGACTATGTCCAAGCCGTCAACAGCTGACCCCTCCACCGCGGGCGCCGAACGGCCCCCGGTGGACCTGACCCGCCGGCCCTCGATCGAGGAGCTGCGCGCGGTGATCCACCCGGAGGGCATGCTCCAGCGCCGCAGCGCCGAGCACTGGGCCGGGCGCCTGTACATGCGGAAGATCTCGCTGCGGATCACCCGCGTGCTCTCCACCGTGACGGCGATCACGCCCAACGGCCTGACCTACCTGATGATGTTCACCGGCGTCCTGGCGGGCGCCGCGCTGATCGTGCCGGGCATCGTGGGCGCGGTCCTGGGTGCCCTGCTGATCCAGGTCTACCTGCTGCTGGACTGCGTGGACGGCGAGGTGGCCCGCTGGCGCCGGCAGACCTCGCTCACCGGCGTCTACCTGGACCGGGTCGGCCACTACATGTCCGAGGCGGCCCTGCTGACCGGCCTCGGTCTGCGCGCCACCGACCTGCTGCACCGCGAGGGCGGCGGCTCGCACTGGGAGTGGGCCTTCCTCGGCACGCTGGCCGCGCTCGGCGCGATCCTGATCAAGTCCGAGACGGACCTGGTGGACGTGGCCCGGGCCCGCAGCGGCCTGACGGCCGTCGAGGACAGCGCCTCGGTGCCGCGTTCGGCCACCGTCGCCAAGGCCCGCCGGGCGGCCTCGCTGCTGAAGTTCCACCGCCTGGTCGGCGCGGTCGAGGCCTCGCTGTTCATCCTCGCGGCCGGGGTCGCCGACGCCGTGCACGGCGGGCTGTTCTTCACCCGGCTCGCGGTGGTCGTCCTGGCGGCGATCGCCATGCTGCAGACCGTGCTGCACCTGCTGAGCATCGTCCTGTCGAGCAGGCTGCGGTGACCGCCGTGACCAGTGCGGAGAACGTCCGCCTCGGCGCCGTGATCATCACCATGGGCAACCGGCCCGCCGAGCTCAACGCCCTGATCGAGTCCGTCCGCGCCCAGGAGGGCCCGACGGTCGAGCTGGCCGTGGTCGCCAACGGCGCCCCGCTGCCCCCGCTGCCGGAGGGCGTGCGCAGCGTCGAGCTGCCGGAGAACCTCGGCATCCCGGGCGGCCGCAACGTCGGCATCGAGCTGTTCGGCCGGGACGGCGAGGAGGTGGACGCCGTCCTCTTCCTGGACGACGACGGCCACCTGCCGCGCACCGACTCCGCCCGCCTGCTGCGCGAGGCCTTCGCCGCCGACCCGGAGCTGGGCATCGTCTCGTTCCGGATCGCCGACCCGGACACCGGCGTCACCCAGCGCCGGCACGTCCCCCGGCTGCGCGCCAGCGACCCGCTGCGCTCGTCCCGGGTGACCACCTTCCTGGGCGGTGCGAGCGCCGTGCGCTGCAAGGTGTTCGAGGGGGCCGGCCAGCTGCCCGCCGAGTTCTTCTACGCCCACGAGGAGACCGACCTCGCGTGGCGCGCGGCGGACGCCGGCTGGGCCATCGACTACCGGGCCGACGTGGTGCTGCACCACCCGACGACCTCCCCCGCCCGGCACGCGACCTACTTCCACAACGTGGCCCGTAACCGGGTCTGGCTTGCGCGGCGGAACCTTCCGGCCCTGTTGGTGCCTCTCTATCTGGGAACCTGGCTTCTGCTCACCCTGGCCCGTCGCCCCTCCCCCGAGGCGCTGAAGGCCTGGTGGGGCGGATTCCGGGCGGGCTGGCGCGAACCCTGCGGTCCGCGACGGCCCATGCGATGGCGTACCGTTTGGCGACTGACCAGGCTGGGCCGACCACCGATCATCTGATCTGATCGAATGATCGATCGCCGCGGCCGGTGACCACACACCGGCCGGCTCCCCCGAGATCCCAGTGGATCCCCATCGGCGCAAAGGCCGGCGGACCCCGCCGACCGGCCGCCCCGACCGATCCCGCGTGAAGGACGAATGTGTCGACAGTGAGTGAACCCGTCAGCCTCTCGACCCCCAGGGGGGTGGACGCGAGCCTTACCCCCAAGCAGCTCGCGGACAAGTACGGCTTGTCGGTGAGCGGCGCCCGGCCGGGTCTGTTCGCCTACACCAAGCAGCTCTGGGCCCGGCGCCACTTCATCTGGGCCTTCGCCACCGCCCGACTGGTGGCCCAGTACACCGACGCCAAGCTCGGCCAGCTGTGGCAGGTCGTGACCCCGCTGCTCAACTGCGCGGTCTTCTACCTCGTCTTCGGCGTGATCCTGTCGAGCAAGGACGGCTTCCCGCCGAACACCTACATCGCCTGGCTCTGCATCGGCGTCTTCGTCTTCCAGTTCACCCAGAACGCGGTGCAGTCCGGCACCCGGGCGATCTCCGACAACCTCGGCCTGATCCGGGCGCTGCACTTCCCCCGTGCCAGCCTGCCGATCGCCTTCACCGTGATCCAGCTCCAGCAGCTGCTGATCTCGATGGTCGTGCTGGTCGTGACCGTCCTGGCCAGCGGCATCGCCCCGGGCAAGACCTGGCTGCTGATCGTCCCGGCGCTGATCCTGCAGACGATGTTCAACACCGGCATCTCGCTGATCATGGCCCGGATCGGCGCCAAGACCAGTGACATCTCCCAACTGATCCCGTTCGTGATGCGCGCGTGGATGTTCCTGTCCGGCGTGATGTTCAGCATCCAGGACCGGGTCCACAAGTGGCCGCACTACATCCAGGTGATCTGCGCCATCAACCCGGCCTCGGTCTACATGGACCTGCTGCGGCACGCCTTCGCGCCGATCATCTACAACCCGCACCAGAACCCCCACCAGTCCCTGCCGCCGCACCAGTGGACGTACGGCCTCGCCTGGGGCGTCGGGATGTTCGTCATCGGATACGTCTTCTTCTGGAAGGCCGAGGAGGAGTACGGCCGTGGCTGACACCGACCTGAGCAAGAGCGACAGCGTCCGGGACGCGGACGTGGCCCGCGAACCCACCGTCGTCGTCGACGACGTGCACATCGTCTACCGGGTGCACGGCGCCGGTTCCGGCAAGGGCAGCGCCACCTCGGCGATGAGCCGCATCCTCAGCCGCAAGCGCGGGGCCGGCGTGCGCGAGGTGCACGCGGTCAAGGGCATCAGCTTCACCGCGTACAAGGGCGAGGCGATCGGCCTGATCGGCTCCAACGGCTCCGGCAAGTCGACCATGCTGGCCGCCATCGCGGGCCTGCTGCCGACCGAGAAGGGCGGCATCTACACCAACGGCCAGCCCTCGCTGCTGGGCGTCAACGCGGCCCTGATGAACGAGCTCAGCGGCGAGCGGAACGTCGTCCTGGGCTGCCTCGCGATGGGGATGTCCCCGGCCGACGTGAGGGCGCGCTACCAGGAGATCGTCGACTTCTCCGGCATCAACGACAAGGGCGACTTCATCTCCCTGCCGATGCGCACCTACTCCTCCGGCATGGGCGCCCGCCTGCGCTTCTCGATCGCCGCCGCCAAGACCCACGACGTGCTGCTGATCGACGAGGCCCTGGCCACCGGCGACCAGGCCTTCCAGCAGCGCAGCAAGAAGCGCATCGAGGAGCTGCGCGGCTCCGCCGGTACGGTCTTCCTGGTCAGCCACGACAACAACTCGGTCCGCGAGGTCTGCGAGCGGACGATCTGGATCGAGGCCGGCGAGCTGGTCATGGACGGCCCGACCGACGAGGTCGTCGGCCGCTACGAGCGCGGCGAGCGCCCGTAGCACCGTGGGCCGCCCCACGGACGGCCGCGTGAGTCACCCCGCCACCAGGGCCGGTTCCGGAACCTCCGGGACCGGCCCTTCGGCGTGCCCGGCCGTTACCCCGGGTGGCCGCCGCCGCGGGGGTGAGCGGCCCGGCCCGGCAGGCGGGGCGCCCTTCTCCGGCGCGGCCCGCGGTGTCAGGCTGGTGGACGCGGGGGCGGTGTGCCGGACGTGACGCCCGCGCTCGGACGCGTGTCCGAGTCGGACCGGTGGTACCCAGCGGTGTAGAACGGGGGAGTGACAGCAGTGTCGGCTTCGGCCCAGCCCAGTGATACGCCGGTGAACCGTTCCGCGGGTCAGACCCTGGAGAAGGCGGGGGCCGAGAACTTCCCGGTCGCCCCGTTCTTCCTGCCCGCGGCCTGGCGCGACGACCTGATGGCGGTGTACGGCTTCGCCCGCCTCGTCGACGACGCGGGCGACGGCGACCTGGCCGACCCGGCCGCCACCGCCCGCCTGCTCGGCGTCGAGCAGGCGCCCCCGGCCACCCCTTCGGAGCAGTCCGGCCCGCCGACCCCGCAGGAGACCGCCTTCCGGCTCGCCCTGCTCGACGGGCTGGAGCACGACCTGGACCGGGTCTTCGAGACCGCACTGCACCCCGCCGGCGCCGACCGCCCCCGCCACCCGCTGATGCGGGCCTTGGTCCCGCTGGTCGACCGGCGCGGCCTGACCCCCGAACCGTTCCGCCGTCTGATCGAGGCCAACCGGGTGGACCAGACCACCGCCCGCTACGCCACCTACGACGACCTGATCGGCTACTGCACCCTCTCCGCGGACCCGGTCGGCCGCCTCGTCCTGGCCATCGCGGGCGTCTCCACCCCCGAGCGGACCGAACTCTCCGACGCGATCTGCAGCGGCCTCCAGGTGGTCGAACACCTGCAGGACGTCGCCGAGGACCTGCGCCGCGGCCGGATCTACCTCCCCACCGAGGACCTGGAGCGCTTCGGCGTCACCGAAAACGACCTCGCCGCCCCCTCCGCCGACGGCGCGGTCCGGGAGCTGATCGCCTTCGAAGCGGAACGGGCCCGCACCCTGCTCGATCACGGCGCACCATTGGTAGGTACGGTTCGGGGGAGGCTTCGACTGCTCCTGGCGGGATTCACCGCCGGCGGGTACGCGGCCCTGGCTGCCGTCGAGGACGCCGGGTACGACGTGCTCGCCCGGCAGGCGAAGCCGGACAAGCGCCGCCTCGCAGCGAAGGCGGCGGCCATCTTCGCGAAGGGAAGGTGAACGCCCGCGTGGCGGCATCACCACTGGCGTCGGCCCAGGTCATGGCGGCGTACCGGTACTGCGAGGCAGTCACCGGGCTGCAGGCGCGCAACTTCAGCTACGGCATCCGGTTGCTGCCCGAACCCAAGCGGCTGGCCATGTCGGCCCTGTACGCCCTGGCCCGCCGGGTGGACGACATCGGCGACGGCGACCTCCCGGCCGACCGCAAGGCCGAGGCACTGCTGCGCACCCGGGAACTGGTGGACGAGGTCCGCTCCGGGGCGGTCTCCGAGGACGACACCGACCCGATCAAGGTCGCCCTGGCCGACACGGCCCGGCGCTTCCCGATCCCGCTCGGCGGCTTCGACGAGCTCATCGACGGCGTCGAGATGGACCTCAAGGGCGCCGAGTACCAGACGTACGAGGAACTGAAGGTCTACTGCCGCTGCGTGGCCGGCGCCATCGGCCGGCTCTCGCTGGGCGTCTACGGCTGCGACGACCCCGAGCGCGGGGCGCAGTACGCGGACACCCTGGGCCTGGCCCTGCAGCTCACCAACATCCTGCGCGACCTGCGCGAGGACGCCCTGAACGGCCGCACCTACCTGCCCACCGAGGACCTGGTCCGGTTCGGCTGCGAGCAGGGCTTCGCCCTGCCCAAGCCGCCGGTCGGCGCGGACTTCACCGGCCTGGTGGCCTTCGAGGCCGCCCGCGCCCAGGCCGCCTTCGAGGAGGGCCTGCGGCTGCTGCCGATGCTCGACCGCCGCAGCCGCGCCTGCACGGCCGCGATGGCCGGGATCTACCACCGGCTGCTCGGCCGGATCGCCGCCGACCCCGAGTCGGTGCTGCGCGGCCGGGTCTCCCTGCCGGGCTGGGAGAAGGCGTACGTGGCGCTTTCCGGGCTCGCCGGGGGGCGTTCTTGATTCTCGCGACAGTTCTGTCACGCTGTGTCAGCGGGGAATCACGTGCGGGTAGTTCCGTGTCGACCGAACGCGTACCGGCTTCAGTGACCGCCTCCCGGCGGTCCAGCGACTGCGAGGGGGAGGGCCGATGACCGGGCGAGCCGATGCCGCGCGCCCGGCTTCCGTCGTGGTCGGCGGCGGCCTGGCCGGCATCACCGCGGCGCTGCGCCTGGCCGAGGCGGGCCACCGGGTCACCCTCGTCGAGGGCCGTCCCCGGCTCGGCGGCCTGGCGTTCTCCTTCCGGCGCGGCGAGCTGACCGTCGACAACGGCCAGCACGTCTACCTCCGCTGCTGCACGGCCTACCGCGGCCTGCTGGAGCGCCTCGGCGCCACCCGCCTGGTCCACCTGCAGGAGCGCCTCGACGTCCCGGTGCTCTCCGTCACCGGGCCCGAGGACGCACCCGTGCGCACCCTCGGGCGGCTGCGGCGGGCCGGCCTGCCCGTCCCGCTGCACCTGGCCGCCAGCCTCGCCCGCTACCCGCACCTGTCCCCGGCGGACCGCGCCCGGGTGGTCCGCGGCGCGCTCGCCCTGAAGGGCCTGGACCTCGCCGACCCGGCGCTGGACCGGATCTCCTTCGGCGAGTGGCTGCGCCGCAACGGGCAGAACGCCGCCACCCAGGCCGCCCTGTGGGACCTGGTCGGCGTCGCCACCCTGAACGCCCGGGCCGACCAGGTGTCGATGGCGCTCGCGGCGAAGGTGTTCCAGACCGGCCTGCTCTCCGACCCGGGCGCCGCCGACATCGGCATCGCCGCCGCCCCGCTGGGCGCGATCCACCACGACCGGGCGCTCGCCGAGCTGGAGCACGCGGGTGTGACGGTCCTGCTGCGCGCCCGGGTGGCGGAACTCAAGCCGGCCGCGCCGCAGCACGCCGTCCTCCTGGAGCGCGGGGAACTGCTCACCGCCGACACCGTCGTCCTGGCCGGCGCCCAGGACACCGCGGCCGCCCTGCTGCCGCCGGACGCGATCCCGGGGCAGGAGCGCCTGGCGGAGTTCGGCACCGCGCCGATCCTCAACGTGCACGTGATCTACGACCGCAAGCTGCTGCGCCGGCCGTTCTTCGCCGCCCTCGGCTCACCGGTCCAGTGGGTCTTCGACCGCACCGCGCACTCCGGCCTGGCCGCGACCGAACTCGGCCGGGCCCACCCGGGCGCCCAGTACCTGGCCCTCTCGCAGTCCGCCGCGCAGGACGAGATCGACCTGCCGGTCGCCGAACTGCGCCGCCGCTACCTGCCCGAGCTGGAACGACTGCTGCCGGCCGCGGCCGGGGCCGAGGTGCTCGACTTCTTCGTCACGCGCGAGCGCACCGCGACCTTCGACCCGGCCCCGGGCGGCGGGGCGCTGCGCCCGTCGGCCCGCACCCGGGTCCCCGGCCTGCTGCTGGCCGGCGCGTGGACGGCCACCGGCTGGCCCGCGACCATGGAGGGCGCCGTGCGCAGCGGCCACGCCGCGGCCGACGCCGCGCTCGCCGCGGCCGGCACCCGGGTGCCGGCCGACCGCGGCGACGGGAGGTGGCCCAGGTGACGGCGGGCCCCGCCGCCGGAGAGCCCGCCAGAGCCGACGGGCGTACCGTCGAGCGCGTCGGCGGAATCAGCGGGACCGGCCGGACCGGACGCACCGACGTCCCCCGCACCGGCACCACCCGAATCGACACCAGCCGCACCGACGGCACCCGGCCGCCCCGAGCGGTCCGGCACCACGAGGGAGAGGGAACGCACGTGGAGTCACGCACCGGCTTCGCCGTCGGAGGCACGGCGCACGCCGAACCGGTCTCGGTGCCGGAGCTGCTCGCCCGCAGCCGTACGCTCTGCACCCCGCCGCTACGGGCCGCCGTCGCCCGTTTGGCCGCACCGATGGACACCGTCGCGGCCTACCACTTCGGCTGGATCGACCGCGACGGCACCGCGGTCACGGGCGACGGCGGCAAGGCCGTGCGCCCCGCGCTGGCGCTGCTGTCCGCCCAGGCCGCCGGTGCGGCCGCCGAGGTGGGGGTGCCCGGCGGGGTGGCCGTTGAACTGGTGCACAACTTCTCCCTGCTCCATGATGATCTGATGGACGGTGACGAGACCCGGCGGCACCGGGCCACCGCCTGGACGGTCTTCGGCCCGGCCCAGGCGATCCTGGTCGGCGACGCCCTGGCGACGCTCGGCACGGAGGTGCTGCTCGACGCCGCGGTGACCGGCGGGGCCGGTCCCACCGACGCCGCGCGCGCCGTCCGGCTGCTCACCACGGCGACCCGCCGACTGATCGACGGCCAGGCCATGGACGTCGCCTTCGAACAGCGCGACAGCGTGACCGTCGCGGAGTGCCTGGAGATGGAGGGCGGGAAGACGGCGGCCCTGCTGGCCGCCGCCTCGGCGATCGGCGCGGTCCTGGCCGGGGCCGACGACAAGGTCTCCGACTCCCTCCAGCGCTACGGCCACCACCTGGGACTGGCCTTCCAGGCGGTGGACGACCTGCTCGGCATCTGGGGCGCCACCGAAGTCACCGGGAAGCCGCACTGGGGCGACCTGCGCCAGCGCAAGAAGTCCCTGCCGGTCGCCGCCGCGCTGGCCGAGGGCGGACCGGCCTCGCGCCGGCTCGCCGAGGAACTGGCCGACCCGCGGGGACGCGGGGAGGAGAGCGAGCCCGAGCTCGCCGCCCGGGCCGCGCTGATCGAGCAGGCCGGCGGTCGCGCATGGACCCAGGAGGAGGCCCGCCGCCAGCACACGACTGCCCTCGCCGCCCTGGACGAGGTGCCCATGTCCGACGAGGTGCGCGAGCACTTCGTCGCACTCGCCGAATTCGTGGTGGTACGAGAGAGGTGACGTTACGTTGACAGCAACCGCGGACGGCCGGCTCGACCCTGAGTACGATTCCGAGCCGGTCGCGGTGGGCGACCGCCCCCCGGCCCTGCTGGGTCCGGGGCGGTGGCAGCCCGAGGACGCCGACCAGCCGCGGCCGGCCGATCAGGCGGACCTCCCGCCGGCCGACCCGCGGGAGGCCCTGGCCCGCGCCACCACCCACCTGCTCTCGCTGCAGTCCTCCGAAGGCTGGTGGAAGGGCGACCTGGAAACCAACGTCACCATGGACGCCGAGGATTTACTGCTCCGGCAGTTCCTCGGGATCCGGACCGAGGAGCAGACGAACGCCACCGCCGAGTGGATCCGCTCCCAGCAACGCGAGGACGGCACCTGGGGCACCTTCCACGGCGGACCGCCCGAACTGTCCACCACCGTCGAGGCGTACGTCGCCCTCAGACTGGCCGGTGACGACCCGAACGCCCCGCACATGCTCACCGCCGCCCGGTACGTCCGCTCCGCCGGCGGCATCGCGGCCGCCCGGGTGTTCACCCGGATCTGGCTCGCGCTGTTCGGCTGGTGGCCCTGGGAACGCCTGCCGGAGATGCCACCCGAGATCATCTTCCTGCCCAGGTGGCTGCCGCTGAACATCTACGCCTTCGGCTGCTGGGCCCGCCAGACCATCGTCCCGCTGACCGTCGTCTCGGCCCACCGGCCCGTCCGCCCGGCGCCCTTCCCGCTCACCGAACTGCACACCGACCCGGCCGACCCCTACCCCGAACGGCCGCTCGCGCCCGCCACCACCTGGGACGGCCTGTTCGAACGCCTCGACAAGGCACTGCACGCCTACCACCACCGGGCGTTCCGCCCGCTGCGCCGACTCGCCGTCTCCCAGGCCTGCCGCTGGATCGTCGAACGGCAGGAGGCCGACGGCTGCTGGGGCGGGATCCAGCCGCCCGCCGTGTACTCGCTGATCGCCCTGCACCTGGAGGGCTACGAACTGGAGCACCCGGTGATGCAGGCCGGGCTCTCCTCCTTCGACCGCTTCACCGTGCACACCGAGGACGGCAAGCGCTGGATGGAGGCCTGCCAGTCCCCGGTCTGGGACACCTGCCTGGCCACCGTCGCGCTGGCCGACGCCGGGGTGCCGGCCGACCACCCGGCGCTGGTCTCCGCCGTCGACTGGATGCTCGGCGAGGAGATCCGCAAGCGCGGTGACTGGTCCGTCCAGCGCCCCGGGCTCCCCGCCGGCGGCTGGGCCTTCGAGTTCGAGAACGACACCTACCCCGACATCGACGACACCGCCGAAGTGGTCCTGGCGCTGCGCCGGGTGGCCCACCCCGACCAGGCCAAGGTCGACGCGGCGGTCGACCGGGGCGTGCTGTGGAACCTCGGCATGCAGTCCAAGAACGGCGCCTGGGGTGCCTTCGACGTCGACAACACCAGCACGCTGCCCAACAAGCTGCCGTTCTGCGACTTCGGCGAGGTGGTCGACCCACCGTCCGCCGACGTCACCGCCCACGTGGTGGAGATGCTCGCGGAGACCGGCCGCGCCCGCGACCCCCGGACCCGGCGCGGCATCGAGTGGCTGCTGCGCAACCAGGAGGCCGACGGCTCCTGGTTCGGCCGCTGGGGCACCAACTACATCTACGGCACCGGCTCGGTGCTGCCCGCCCTGGTCGCGGCGGGCGTCCCGGACGAGCACCCGGCGATCCGCCGGGCGGTGCGCTGGCTGGAGGACCGGCAGAACGCCGACGGCGGCTGGGGCGAGGACATGCGCTCCTACGACGACCCGGCGCGCTGGGCCGGGCGCGGTGACTCCACCGCCTCGCAGACCGCGTGGGCGCTGATGGCGCTGCTCGCGGCCGGTGAGGGACCGGACGGCCGGGCCACCCCGGCGGTGGAGCGCGGCGCGGACTGGCTGGTGCGCACCCAGCTGCCCGAGGGCACCTGGGACGAGCCGCAGTTCACCGGCACCGGCTTCCCGTGGGACTTCTCCATCAACTACCACCTGTACCGGCTGGTCTTCCCGGTCACCGCGCTCGGCCGCTACGTCCACGGCAGCCCGGCGACCGGCGGGGGCCGGGCCGGCGGCAGCCCGGCGATCGGGGCGGTGCGGTGACCACCGCCCCCCTGCTGGTGCTCTGCGCGCTGGGTCCCGAGGTCTGGGCCCTGCGCGGCGGCGACTGGCGCGGAGCGGCCGGCGGACCCCCGGTGCTGGTGCGCACCGGGGTCGGCCGACGGCGCGCCGGGATCACCGTCCGCCGGCTCCTCGGCTCCGCCCCCGGCGCCTACGGCGCGGTCGTGGTGGTCGGCTTCGGCGCCGCGCTCGGCCCGGGCGTGCTGCCCGGCGACGTGGTCGCGGCCGATGGCGTGCGGGACGCCGAGGGCCACCTCTACCCGGTCGGCTCCGGGCCGGAGCTCACCCGGGCGCTGAAGGAACGCGGCCTGACCGTCCACACCGGGGTGCACCACACCGCCGACCACGTGGTGCGCGGCATCGAACGGCGGGCCCTGCACCTGCAGGGCGCGCTCGCCGTCGACATGGAGGCCGCCGCCGTGCTGGCCGCGCTGCGCGAGGTGCGGCCCGCGCTGCCCGCGGCCGTCCTGCGCGTGGTGGTCGACACCCCCGAGCACGAGCTGCTGCGGCCCGGCACCCTCCCGGCCGGGGTGCGGGCCTGGCGGACCCTGCGGGCGACGGTGCCCGCCCTCGTCGACTGGTCCCGGCAGGCGCTCGCGCCCCGCCCCCCAGAGCTGATCCACCCGACATCCTCGACGCTCCCCCAGGAGGCGAGCTAGCCATGGCCATGCCGTTGCGCCAGACCGTGCGGGTCGGCACCTACCTCATGCAGCAGAAGCTGCTCAAGCGACGCGACAAGTTCCCGCTGATCGTGGAGCTGGAACCGCTGTTCGCCTGCAACCTCGCCTGCGAGGGCTGCGGCAAGATCCAGCACCCGGCCGGCGTCCTCAAGCAGCGGATGCCCGTCGCCCAGGCGGTCGGCGCGGTCCTGGAGTCGGGTGCCCCGATGGTCTCGATCGCCGGCGGCGAGCCGCTGATGCACCCGCAGATCGACGAGATCGTCCGCCAGCTGGTCGAACGCCGCAAGTACGTCTTCCTCTGCACCAACGCGCTGCTGCTGCGCAAGAAGATGGACAAGTTCACGCCCTCGCCGTACTTCTCCTTCGCCGTGCACATCGACGGCCTCCGCGAGCGGCACGACGAGTCGGTGGCCAAGGAGGGCACCTTCGACGAGGCGGTGGCCGCGATCAAGGAGGCCAAGCGGCGCGGCTTCCGGGTCACCACCAACAGCACCTTCTTCAACACCGACACCCCGCAGACCGTCATCGACGTGCTCGACTACCTCAACGACGAGCTGAAGGTGGACGAGATGATGATCTCGCCCGCCTACGCCTACGAGAAGGCCCCCGACCAGGAGCACTTCCTCGGCGTCGAACAGACCAGGGAGCTCTTCCGCAAGGCCTTCGCCGGCGGCAACCGCAGGCGCTGGCGCCTCAACCACAGCCCGCTCTTCCTGGACTTCCTGGAGGGCAAGGCCGACTTCGAGTGCACCCCCTGGGGCATCCCCAACTACTCGTTGTTCGGCTGGCAGCGGCCCTGCTACCTGATGGCCGACGGATACGTCCCGACCTACCGCGAGCTGGTCGAGAAGACCGACTGGAGCAAGTACGGCCGCGGCAGGGACCCGCGCTGCGAAAACTGCATGGCCCACTGCGGCTACGAGCCGACGGCCGTCCTCGCGACCATGGGCTCGCTGCAGCAGTCGCTGCGCGCCATCACCGAGACCGTCAGCGGCAACCATAGCCGCTGAGACGGGAGTTGACCGCCAGGTCGGCACCCCGGCCCGGGCCCCGCGCCCGGGCCGGCTCCCGCCCCAGTCGGGCGGAGGCATCACCGCACCGCTTCCAGTCGCGAGGTGTACCCATGTCACTGCTCTCCCGCGTCACCTCGCCGGCCGAGCTGCGCAAGCTCCCGGCGGCCGAACTCCCGCTGCTCGCGGACGAGATCCGCGACTTCCTGATCGACGCCGTCACCCGCACCGGCGGACACCTCGGGCCCAACCTCGGCGTGGTGGAGCTCACCATCGCGCTGCACCGGGTCTTCGACTCGCCGTACGACCGGATCGTCTTCGACACCGGCCACCAGAGCTACGTCCACAAGCTGCTCACCGGCCGCCAGGACTTCGCCCGGCTGCGGATGCGGGGCGGGCTCTCCGGCTACCCCTCGCGGGCCGAGTCCGAGCACGACCTGGTCGAGAACTCGCACGCCTCCACCGCGCTCTCCTACGCCGACGGCCTGGCCAAGGCCGCCCGGCTGCTCGGCCAGCACGACCGGCACACCGTCGCGGTGATCGGCGACGGCGCGCTCACCGGCGGCCTCGCCTGGGAGGCGCTCAACAACATCGCCGAAGCCCGGGACCGGCCGCTCGTCATCGTCGTCAACGACAACGAGCGCTCCTATGCCAGGACCGTCGGCGGCCTCGCCCACCACCTCGCCACCCTGCGCACCACCCAGGGCTACGAGCGCTTCCTCGCCCTCGGCAAGGGGGCGCTGCAACGCACCCCGCTGGTAGGCCAGCCGATCTTCGACGCGCTGCACGGCGCCAAGAAGGGGTTCAAGGACGCCTTCGCCCCGCAGGGCATGTTCGAGGACCTCGGCCTCAAGTACCTCGGGCCGATCGACGGCCACGACCTGGGGGCGGTCGAGCAGGCGCTGCGCCAGGCCCGGAACTTCGGCGGGCCGGTCATCGTGCACTGCCTGACCGTCAAGGGACGCGGCTACCGGCCCGCCGAGCAGGACGAGGCCGACCGCTTCCACGCCGTCAACCCGATCGACCCGTACACCTGCCTGCCCATCTCGCCGAGCGGCGGCGTCTCCTGGACCTCGGTGTTCGGCGAGGAACTGCTCGCGCTCGGGACGGAGCGGCCCGACCTGGTGGCGATCACCGCGGCCATGCTGCAGCCGGTGGGCCTGGCGCCGTTCGCCAAGGCCTACCCGGCGCGGACCTTCGACGTCGGGATCGCCGAACAGCACGCCGTCACCAGCGCCGCGGGGCTGGCGACCGGCGGGCTGCACCCGGTGGTCGCGGTGTACGCGACCTTCCTGAACCGGGCCTTCGACCAGGTCCTGATGGACGTCGCCCTGCACCGGCTGGGCGTCACCTTCGTGCTCGACCGCTCCGGCGTCACCGGACCGGACGGCGCCTCGCACAACGGCATGTGGGACATGTCGATCCTGCAGGTCGTCCCGGGTCTGCGGCTCGCCGCGCCGCGCGACGCCGACCAGCTGCGGGCCCAGCTGCGCGAGGCCGTCGAGGTCGAGGACGCGCCGACGGTCGTGCGCTTCCCGAAGGGCAACGTCGGCCCCGCCGTGCCGGCCGTCGAGCGGATCGGCGGCGTGGACGTGCTGCTGCGCACCGGACGGCCCGCCGAGATCCTGCTGGTCGCCGTCGGCACCACCGCCCCGGCCTGCCTGGACGCCGCGCGACTGCTGCTCGCCGAGGGCTTCACCGCGACCGTGGTCGACCCGCGCTGGGTCAAGCCGGTCGACCCGGCACTGGCCGAACTGGCCGCCGCGCACCGGCTGGTGGTCACCGTCGAGGACAACGGCCGTAGCGGCGGGGTTGGTTCGGCGATCGCCCAGGCGCTGCGCGACGCCGACGTGGACGTACCGGTTCGGGTGCTCGGCCTGCCCCAGGAGTTCCTCGGGCACGCGTCGCGCGGGGAGATCCTGGAGGAGGCCGGGCTGACCGGGACCGGGGTCGCCGCGCAGGCCGCCGTCTTCGCCAAGAACCTGCTGCCGACCCGAGGAGCGAACCCGCGCCATGCCGGCTGACCCCGACCGTCCCGCCTTCGACCTCGCCGCCCTCATCGCCGAACGCGGCCGTGAGCGCTACGAGTTGAACAGCCGCTACCTCAACCCGCAGTTGTCCCGGATGCTCCACACCATCGGCTTCGACAAGTACTACGAGCGCGCCAAGGGCCAGTACTTCTACGACGCCGAGGGCAACGAGTACCTCGACATGCTGGCCGGCTTCGGCATCTTCGCCCTCGGCCGCCACCACCCGGTGGTGCGCTCGGCGATCCAGCAGGTGATGGACCTGGACCTGCCGGACCTGGTCCGCTTCGACTGCTCGCCGCTGCCCGGACTGCTCGCGGAGCGGCTGCTGTCGCACGCACCCGGACTGGACCGGGTGTTCTTCGGCAACAGCGGGACGGAAGCGGTCGAGACCGCGCTGAAGTTCGCCCGGTACGCCACCGGACGCCGGCGGATCCTCTACGCCGACCACGCCTTCCACGGCCTGACCACCGGCTCGCTCTCCGTCAACGGGGAGAGCGGCTTCCGCAAAGGCTTCGACCCGCTGCTCCCCGACACCGCCATCCCGCTCGGCGACATCGGCGCGCTGGCGAAGGAGCTGAAGCGCGGCGACGTCGCGGGCCTGATCGTCGAACCCATCCAGGGCAAGGGCGTCCAGGCACCGCCGCCCGGCTGGCTGCGCGCCGCCCAGGCGCTGTTGCACGAGCACCGGGCGCTGCTGATCTGCGACGAGGTGCAGACCGGGATCGGCCGCACCGGCGAGTTCTTCGCCTACCAGCACGAGGACGGCGTGCTGCCCGACCTGGTCTGCGTGGCCAAGGCGCTCTCCGGCGGGTACGTGCCGGTCGGGGCGACGCTCGGCAAGGGCTGGATCTTCGAGAAGGTGTACTCCTCGATGGACCGGGTGCTGGTGCACTCGGCCAGCTTCGGGTCCAACGCCCAGGCCATGGCGGCCGGGCTGGCGACCCTGGAGGTGATGCGGGACGAGAAGGTGGTGGAGAACGCCCGCGCGGTCGGGGACCGCTTCCGCGAGCGGCTGACCGCGCTGGTCGACCGGTACGAGCTGCTCGCCGAGGTGCGCGGCCGCGGGCTGATGATCGGCATCGAGTTCGGCCGGCCCCGGTCGCTCAAGCTGCGCACCGGGTGGACCGCCCTGCAGGCGGCGCGCAAGGGGTTGTTCGCGCAGATGGTCGTGGTGCCGCTGCTGCAGCGGCACCGGATCCTGACCCAGGTGTCCGGGGACCACCTGGAAGTGATCAAACTGATTCCGCCGCTGATCATCACCGATCGGGACGTGGACCGGTTCATGGACGCCTTCACCGACATCATGGACGAGGCCCACCGGGGCAGCGGACTGATGTGGGACTTCGGGCGGACGCTGGTGAAACAGGCGGTCGGCAACCGCTGAGGCCCCGGGCGGACGCGCGGAGTGGGAAGTGGGACGGGCCGACTTCCCACTCCGTGGGAGACACCGCGTCAGAGCTCGGTCCGGCGGCGCCGGATGACCACCACGAGATCGACGACGGCGAACAGGGAGAGCAGGCCGCAGGCGATGGCGAAGCCGGTCAGCGTGCCCCGGCTGGGGGCGCCGTCGACCGGCGAGGCGGCCGCCCAGAGGGCGAAGCCCACCGTGGCCAGGATGAACAGCGGCGTGAAGGTGAGCGACAGCAGGTAGCGGAGCTTGAGGTCGCTGCGGGCGGTCGCCGGCTCGGTGCCGCTGCGCCAGCGGCGCGGGGTGGTGGTACGCACGGCTGTTCACCTCCGGACCGCGTGGGTCGGGCTACGATTCCAGCGTACGTCCGAGGGGACTGGCCGGGGGAGGCACGATGTCGGGGTCGGACGCGGTGGGGTCGGGTGCCGCGGGGGCGGATGCCGAGGGCTACGCGGGGCTGCGGGTCGAGCGGGCCCGGGAGCTGGCCCGGCGGCACGGCTGGGCCGCGGTCCGGGTGCTGGAACCGGGGGAGCTGATGACCATGGAGTACCGGCAGGGGCGGCTCAACCTCGCGGTGCGGGACGGCGTGGTCGAGCGGAGCTGGGAGGGGTAGCGTCCGCTGCCCGGGCCGGTGGGGCCCAGTACGGCGGGGGTCGGCGGCCGAAACGGCGGTGCAGCCGGTGCTCGGCGGCGGCGACCAGGGGTTCCAGCAGGGGCAGGGAGAGCAGGACGAGCAGTCCGGCGGCCCAGCCCGCCAGCACGTCGGTGACCCAGTGGGTGCCCAGGTAGACCGTGGTCAGGCCGATCGAGCAGGCGGTGGCGGCGGCGATCACCGCGCCGGTGCGGCGCCAGCGGACCGCCAGGTAGGCCAGCACCCCCCAGGTGACGACCGCGTTGGCGGTGTGGCCGGACGGGAAGATGGTGCCCCCGGCGAAGAGCTCGGGGGAGCCGACGTACTGGGCGTAGTGCGGACCGAGCCGCCCAGTGACGATCTTGACCGCGCCGACCGTGACGTTGAGCAGGAGCAGCGCGACAGCCATGACCAGCAGCGGACGCAGCCGGCCGAGGCGGCGGGCGCGCCAGGCGAGCCAGGCGAAGGCGGCGATCGCCGAGGGACCGCGCTGCCCGGCGACCACCCAGGTGTCGAGCAGCGGCTCCAGCCGGGGCCACCGTTCGTACGGGCGCAGCAGCCGCACCGACCAGTCGAGGTCGACCAGGGCGGTGTTGAGCAGGACCCCGGCCACCACCAGCAGGTAGACGACGAGGGTGGCGGCGAGGAGAGCGGCCTGGCGTCGGCCCATCGGCGGCCAGCCCGGGTCGCGGTGGTCGTGGCCGGCGGAGCGGTCGGCGGGGTGACGGGTGTCGGGTCGGCGGTGGCCGGGGCCGATCGGGCCGGGGGCGTTGCCGGGGGCCGCGGAGCGTCCCGGGCCGGTGGTGGCGGTGCGGCGTTCCGTCCCCGGCCGCGACTCCCGCCCTGTGCCCTGCCGCGGAATGGGGGCGGGGGTACTTCTGGATTGCACGGGGTGACCTTACCCATCCGGGGAGGGTCATTCCGGGGGTAATTGTCATTTTCCCGGGAAATCGACAATCGGGTCCGCGTGGGGTGCCTCGGGGAGTGATTTCCGCTATTTCGGGATCGAATGCCAGTGTGGTCTTCGAATGATTCTGCAAAAGCGCCGGTAAAGAAAGCGGAGTGGGAGGCCGGTCCGCCCGGCTTCCCACTCCGTGGTAACCCTGTGTAGGTTCGGTGCTCAGTCGAGGGGGCCGCCTGCGACGTAGATCACCTGTCCGGAGACGAAGCCGGCGCCCTCGCTCGCCAGGAACGAGATGGTGTGGGCGACGTCCTCAGGCAGGCCGACCCGCTGGACCGGGATCTGAGAGGCCGCGGCCCGCTTGAAGTCTTCGAAGTCCATGCCGACCCGGGCCGCGGTGGCCGCCGTCATGTCCGTGGCGATGAAGCCGGGGGCGACCGCGTTGGCCGTGATGCCGAACTTGCCCAGCTCGATGGCCAAAGTCTTGGTGAAGCCCTGCAGGCCGGCCTTGGCGGCCGAGTAGTTGGCCTGACCGCGGTTGCCCTGGGCCGAGGAGGAGGACAGGTTGACGATACGGCCGAAACCGGCGTCGACCATGTGCTTCTGCACCGCGCGGGTCATCAGGAAGGCGCCGCGGAGGTGAACGTTCATGACCGTGTCCCAGTCGGACTCGGACATCTTGAAGAGCAGGTTGTCGCGGAGTACGCCCGCGTTGTTGACCAGGACGACCGGGGTGCCGAGTTCGGCGACCACCCGGTCGACGGCGGCCTGGACCTGCTCGGCGTCCGAGACGTCCGCGCCGACGGCCAGGGCCCTGCCGCCCGCGGCGGTGATCCGGTCGACGGTGTCCTTGCCGGCCGTCTCGTCCAGGTCCAGGACGGCGACCGCGAAGCCGTCGGCGGCCAGCCGGACGGCGGTGGCGGCACCCAGGCCGCGGGCGGCGCCGGTGACGACGGCGACCCGGGGGGCGGTGCTCTGCTCGGTCATGCTCGCTCTCGTCTCTCTCGGGGGAGTGCCTCCGGGAGCCCCCGGAGAGGGTGGCCACACCCTACCGGCGAGTAGGGAGGGCGACCAGAGCGGAGAGGCGCAGGTGACGGTCGGTAAGGACCGACCGGTCGGCTTTCTGCTCAGAACGGGTTACTGCAAGGGTGTCGCAGCGCGTAAATATGCCAATGTTGCCGAACCTGCGTCTACTATCCGCCCCTGCCTGCCAGCAAGGGCCCGCCGTTTGTATAGTGTCCGCCAGCAGCCACCGGCTGCACGGCTGGAGCGCCCTCCCTCATAGCTGGACGCCCACTCGCCGTTACTGCCCCACCCGGGTGTCCCACACACACCGGGTGTGACATCGGGACGGATACATGGTGCTGGGGGAGATCCCGACAACCCGCGTGTCCGCGCGACTGCAGCAGTCGCCCGGTCACCTGATTCGCGTTGCACAGCAGGTTCACACCCGGCTGTGGTCCGAGCACGTCGGAGCCGATCTCACGGCTCCGCAGTTCGCCGTGCTGCTGGTCCTGGCCCTCGAACCGGGCGCGGACCAGCGCACGGTCGGCGAGCGGGCCTCGTTGGACAAGGCCACGATGGCCGAGATGGTCGCGCGGCTGGTCCGCCGCGGCCTGGTGCTGCGCCGGCGCGACCCGGCCGACGGTCGGCGCAAGCTGCTCGCTCTCTCGCAGAGCGGCGCCCAGGCGGTGCGTGAGGCCACCGGTGGTGTGGTCCGCGTGCAGCGCGTCCTGTTCGAGCCGCTCTCGGCGGACGAGCAGGTCGAGATCGTCCGGGTGATGGCCAAGATAGCCAGGCTGGAGCCCGCGGCGGTCGCCGTCTTCACCGACGCGCGGCCGATACTGGACGCCCAGCGGGCGATCGGCTACCTGATCAGGGTCAGCCAGCAGGTGCACACCAAGCTCTGGTCGGAGCACGTCGGTGCCGAGCTGACGGCCCCGCAGTACGCGGTGCTGGACGCGCTGGAGCTGGAGCCGGGTGCCGACCAGCGCACGGTCGGCGAGCTGGCCTCGCTGGACAAGGCCACCATGGCCGAGATGGTGAGCCGGCTGGTGCGCCGCGGGCTGGTGCAGCGTCGGCGCGACCCCTCGGACGGGCGGCGCAACCTGCTCTCGCTCTCACCGGCGGGACAGGACCTGCTGCACCGCTCGGCCGCCGGCGTGGCCGAGGTCCAGCGACTGCTGCTGGCTCCGTTGGAGGACGGTGAGCACGAGGCTGCACTCGTGCTCATCGGCAAGGCGGCCAGGCTCTAGACCAAGCATTGGTAACAGCAGCCAAAACGATTCGCCAACGTACCGAGGGCCCGTGCCCCGTGGCGTCGTGAATCGCGCATGACGAAGAGCGCCCCCCCCCCCCCGGGGGGGGGGGGCGTGGTGAATTGCGGGCGGGGGGGGCCCCCCGGGCCCGCGGGGTGGGCCGGGGGCCGCGCGCGGCCCCCCCCCCCCCGCCCTTTGAAAGA
>NZ_JBHWBZ010000019.1:121721-127864 GCF_042735475.1 Kitasatospora sp. NPDC059577
GGCCCCGGCCCCGCGGTGCGGGCCTCCCCCCCTATACCCCACCCCCCCCCCCCCTCCTGGGGGGCGGGCGCTCTTCGTCATGGCCGGCGGAGGGGCCCCGACGGGCCCGTGTGGCTGCCCGGGGCCCGGATCCGGGCCCCGGCCCCGCGTCAGTTCCAGTCGAAGCCCTGCGGGTCCGGACCGATCCGCTTGCCGGTGGCGACGGCGGCGATCGCCGTCAGGTCCTCGGCGTCCAGCTCGAAGCCCGCGACGTCCAGGTTCTCCCGGATCCGGGACGGGGTGACCGACTTCGGGATGGCGATCACGCCGCTCTGCAGGTGCCAGCGGAGCACCACCTGGGCGACCGTGCGGCCGTGCTTCCCGGCGATCTTCACCAGGGCCGGCTCGGCGAGCAGCTCCCCGCCCTGGCCCAGCGGGCTCCAGGCCTCGGTGGCGATGCCGTGGTCGGCGTGGAAGGCGCGCAGCTCCTTCTGCGGGAAGTACGGGTGCAGCTCGACCTGGTTCAGCACCGGGACGACCGAGGCCTCGTCGAGCAGGCGGGTCAGCTGCTCGGTGCCGAAGTTCGAGACGCCGATCGACTTGACCCGGCCGTCCGCCTTCAGCTGCTCAAGGGCCTTCCAGACGTTGAGGTAGGTGCCGTGCATCGGGCGCGGCCAGTGGATCAGGTACAGGTCGAGGTAGTCGAGGCCGAGCTTCTCCAGCGAGGCGTCGAACTCGCGCAGCACCGCGTCCCGGCCCTGCTCGCCGGACCAGTCGCGGGTGCCCGAGTTCCACAGCTTGGTGGTGATGTAGAGGTCCTCGCGGGCGACGCCGCCCGCCAGTGCCCCGGCGATCGCCGCGCCGGTGCCGGCCTCGTTCTCGTAGATGGCGGCGGTGTCGATCGAACGGTAGCCCGCGTCGATCGCGGAGCGGACGGCGGCGGTGGCCTCGCCGTCCGGGACCTGCCACACGCCGAAGCCGAGCTGCGGGATCTGCGCGCCGTCGTTGAGGGTGACGCTGGGGATGGTGCTCACGGGACGGGGTGCCCTCCTGGTCGTAGGTATTTCCAGAGGTGGGCAACTGGCACCGGAACGTGATTGTTCCCGCCAAACGGGTGAATCTTGGGTGCTGATTTGCAGGGGTCCGCCCGGGGTGGCGGGGCGCGGGGGAGGGGGTGCGCGTCCCGGGTCGGGGCCGTGCCGGGGCCGTGCCGGGGTCGTGTCGGGCCCGTGCCGGGGCTGCGCGGGCGGCCGTGGGCAGGCCCGGGAGCGTCCGGGCGGCGGGGGGCGGCAGGGACCGTGGGTGACCGGGCAGGGGTCGTGGGTGGCCGGGTGGGGGTCGTGGGTGGGCCATCGGCTGGGCCGTGTGGGGGACACGGCGGCGGAAAACCTGTTGCGGGGGTCACACCGGGGTTGGCAGTCTCGCGGACATGGCCTCCTGAAACCCGGGCCCTTCGTGCCCTTCCTGTGTCCGTCCGGCGCTCTCCGGCGCTCTCCGGCGTTCCCGCCTGCGTTTGCCGCCGGCGCTACCTCCGGACGCCCCGGTGTTGCCGCGCCGTCGCGCCGCGCGTCCGTCGCCCGTCGGCTCGGGCCGTCCACGTGGGCGGGGTCTGCGTGCCGCGCGGCCCGTGCCGGTCCGCACCTCCGCTTCCGTCCCGTGGACCCCCTCCTCCCGGGGCTCCGTTCCTCGTTCCCCCGTTCCCCTGTACCTCCGCACCGTTCGTATCGGAGTGTCATGCCGCTCACCCCCCTGCCGCTGGCCGATCCCGGCAGTCCCGACCTCTCCTCGCCCCTCGCCTTCCTGCGCTGGCTGCAGCGCAGCCAGCGGCGCGGGCAGCTGCTCGCCACCTGTTGGGCGCTGCTCGAAATGGGCTGCCGGGCCGCCCTGCCGATACCGCTGGGGATGGGTGTGCAGGCCGCCGTCGACGGTGACGCCGACGGGATCTGGCAGGCCGGTGGACTCGCCCTGCTGCTCGCCGCGGGCGCCGCGCTGGGAACCGTGCTGTTGCACCGCCAGGCGGTCTGGAACTGGATCCACGCCGCCTGTCAGGTGCGGCAGTTGGTGTCCCGGCAGGCCTCGAACCTCGGGGCCGGACTGTCCCGCCGGATCGCCACCGGCGAGGTCGTCGCGGTCGGCAGCGGGGACGTCGAGCGGATCGGCTGGTACGTCGAACTGATCGCCCGGGTCCGGTCCGCGGTGATCGTCTGGCTGGCCGTCAGTTCGGTGGTTCTGGTGGTCGAGCCCGTGCTGGGCATCGGAGTGCTGCTCGGCGTCCCGGTGCTGGCCGCCTCCGTCTGGCCGCTGATCGGGCCGTTCGAGCGGCGCTACGAGCAGCAGCGCGCGCTGGGCGGCAAGGCCACCGAGCTGGCCGCCGACACGGTGGCGGGCCTGCGGGTGCTGCGCGGCATCGGCGGTGAGGAGCTGTTCCTGGAGCGCTACCGGGCCGCCTCGCAGAAGGTCCGGGCGGCGGCCGTCCGATCGGCCCGGATCTGGTCGCTGATGCAGGCCCAACAAGTGCTGCTGCCAGGCCTGTTCGTCGTCGGCGTCACCTGGTACGGCGCCCGGCTGGCGGCTGCCGGCGAGCTCACCGTCGGCACCCTGATCGCGGTGTACGGCGCGACCGCCTTCCTGGCCGCGCCACTGCGGATCCTGGGCGAGGCCGCACACGCCTGGAGCGTGGCCCGGGTATCCGCCGGGCGGGCCGTCCGGGTGCTGTCCCTCAGTCGGACCGGCACCGCGACCGGGGCCGCCCTGACCCGGCCGGCCAAGGCCGACCTCCACGACCCGGCCAGCGGGCTGACCGCGCGGGGCGGCGAGCTGACCGCGGTGGTCTGCGGGGACCCGGACTTCGCCGGGGCGCTCGCCGAACGGCTCGGCGGCCACGTCCCGCGGGCCGAGGACGAGCCGGACCTGCCCTCCGTGCGGCTCGGCGGTACGGAGCTGGATGCGGTGCCGCTGGCCGAGGCGCGGGCGGCCGTGCTGGTCCACGACAAGGAACCGGTGCTGCTCTCCGGCACGCTGGCCGAGCTGTTCGACATCCCGTCCTCGGGGCGGGTCCCGGCGGCCGAGGCGCTGGCGGCCGCCCGGTCGGACGACGTGCTGGAGGCCCTGGTGGACGGCTCGCCGGAGTGCGCGGGCGATCCGATGCGCGCCCGGATCACCGAGCGCGGGCGCTCGTTGTCCGGTGGGCAGCGCCAGCGGCTCGCCCTGGCCCGCGCGCTGCTGGCGGACCCGCCGGTCCTGGTGCTGGACGAGCCCACCAGCGCGGTCGACGCCCACACCGAGTCCAGGATCGCCACCGGTCTGCGGGACACCCGGGCGGGCCGCACCACCGTGGTCTTCGCGACCAGCCCGCTGCTGCTCGACCAGGCGGACCGGGTGGTGCTGCTGCGCGACGGCCGGGTGGTCGCGGCCGGGCGGCACCGCGAGCTGATGCGGACCGAGCCGGCCTACCGGGCCGTGGTCACCCGCGACGAGGAAGCCGCCCAGCCGGTGGGTGAGGCCGTGTGAGCGGGCTCTCGAACCGGTTCGTCGACCGCCCCGCCACGCATACGAGGAGTACGTCATGAAACCCCCCGTCCACGAGGAACAGGGGCCGGCCACCACCCTGCCGGTCGGCTCCCCGGCCGCGGTGCGCGAGTACCTGCTGCTGCTCACTCGGCGGCACCGCGGCGGCTTCTCCGCGGTGGTGGCGCTGCACTCGGTGGCCACGCTGGCCGGACTCGTCGGCCCCTGGGTGCTCGGCAGCCTGGTCGAGTCGCTGGCCACCGGCACCGCCGGGTCCACCATCACGGTGGCGGTCGCCTGGTACCTGCTGGCGCTCGTGGCGCAGGCCGCGTTCACCGGCTGGTCGCGGATGCGCGGCGCGGTGCTCGGCGAGCGGGTGCTGGCCGACCTGCGCGAGGACTTCCTGGTCCGCTCGGTCGCGCTGCCGACCGGCGTGCTGGAACGGGCCGGCACCGGGGACCTGGTGTCCCGGGGCACCACCGACGTCGACCGGCTGGACAAGTCGGTGCGCGAGGCGGTGCCCGAACTCGCCGTCGCCGTGGTGTCGTTGCTGCTGGTGCTCGGCGCGCTGATGGTCACCTCGCCGCTGCTCGCGCTCACCTCGCTGATCGGGCTGCCGCTGCTGCTGGCGACGTCCCGCTGGTACTTCCGGCGCGCGCCCCAGTCCTACCGCAACGAATCGGCCGGGTACGCGGCGGTGAACACCGTCCTGGCCGAGACGGTGGACGCCGGACGGACGGTCGAGGCGCTGCGCCTGGGCGACCGCCGGATCGGGCTGACCGACCACAAGCTGCGCGAGTGGCTGGACTGGGAGCGGTACACCCTGTGGCTGCGCTCGGTCTGGTTCCCGACCATCGACGCGGTCTACACCGCGGCGGTGCTCGCCACCCTGGTGCTCGGCGGGCTGTTCACGATCAAGGGCTGGATCACCGTCGGTCAGTTGACCACCGGTGTGCTGTACGCCCAGATGCTGACCGGCCCGGTGGACCTGATCCTGCGCTGGTACGACGAGTTGCAGATCGGGCAGGCCTCGCTGGCCCGGCTGGTCGGCGTGCGCGAGGTGCCGGAACACGAGGGGGACGAGAGCGCCCGTCCGGACGGACGCCGGGTGGAGGCCCGGGACGTCCGGTTCGGCTACCGCGAGGGCGCGGACGTCCTGCACGGGATCAGCCTGGACGTCGCGCCGGGCAGCCGGGTCGCACTGGTCGGGCCGTCCGGGGCGGGCAAGTCCACGCTCGGGCGACTGCTGGCCGGGATCTACACCCCCGGCCGCGGCAGCGTGACCCTCGGCGGGACGGCGCTGTCACGGATGCCGGCCGAACGGGTACGCGCGGAGGTGGCCCTGGTCAACCAGGAGCACCACGTCTTCGTCGGCACCCTGCGGGACAACCTGCGACTGGCCGCGCCCGACGCCGACGACACCGGACTGCGGGCCGCGCTGGACGCGGTGGACGCCGGCGCCTGGGTGGACGCCCTGCCGGAGGGACTGGACACCGAGGTCGGCTCCGGGGGCACCTCGCTGACCCCGCCGCAGGCCCAGCAACTCGCCCTGGCCCGACTGGTGCTGGCCGATCCGCACACCCTGGTGCTGGACGAGGCCACCTCCCTGCTGGACCCGCGGGCGGCCCGGCACCTGGAGCGCTCGCTCTCCCGGGTGCTGGAGGGCCGGACGGTCATCGCCATCGCCCACCGGCTGCACACCGCGCACGACGCGGACGTGATCGCGGTGGTCGAGGGCGGACGGATCAGCGAGTACGGCAGCCATCCGCAGCTGGTCGCGGCCGGCGGGCCGTACGCGGCGCTCTGGCGGTCCTGGCGGGACGAGCGGTAGCGGCCGACGGCAGCCGGGTCGGGAGGGGCCGGGTTGGGAGGGGCCGGGTTGGGAGGGGTCGGCTCGGGAGCGGTCGGGTCGAGGGCCGGAGAAGCGGAGGAGGACGTGCCCGGAACGGGAGGGGGGAGACGGGAGGGGAGAGATCGGTAAACCCGCACGGGGTCGGATTGCCCCGTGCGGGTTACTCCCTGGCCCGGAAGGGCGCGTAACCGGGCAAATCGGCGGACAGGCCCGCAGACTGCTCCGGTGACCAAGACTTCAGACGGCTCCTCCCGCTCCCCGCGCGGTGAGATCGGTGGGATCCCCACGCGCTACATCGGGATCGGCGTCATCGTCGTCCTCGCCGTGTGGTTCCTGTTCGCCAACCTCGACAAGGTGAAGATCCAGTTCTGGGTGTTCACCGTCACCGCGCCGCTCTGGATCACTTTGCTGGCCACGCTGATCGCCGGTGGGGCGCTCGGCTGGCTGCTGAAGGGGCGGCGCAGCCGGTGACCACGGATCCCGGGCCGGCCCGCGCCGGCGCTCCGGCCTTCGCGCCGCTGATCGAGATGCGCGGGGTCAACAAGCACTTCGGTGACCTGCACGTGCTGCAGGACATCGAGTTGACGGTCGGCCGGGGCGAGGTCGTCGTGGTCATCGGACCGTCCGGCTCCGGAAAGTCCACGCTGTGCCGGGCCATCAACCGGCTGGAACCGATCGAGGACGGCACCATCCTGATCGACGGGGGGCCCCCCCCCCCGGGGGGGCCGGGGGGCGCCCCGCGCCGGGGCGAGGTCGGGCAGGTGTTTAACTCGGTGAAACAGTTAGCGCCCAAAAACGGGCGGCA
>NZ_JBHWBZ010000019.1:127874-141660 GCF_042735475.1 Kitasatospora sp. NPDC059577
TCTGGCGGCCCGGGCCCCCCCCCCCCCCGCGCGCGCCCCCCCCCCCCCCCCCCCCCCCCCGCGCCCCCCGCCCCGCCCCCCCCGGGCCCCGCCCCCCCCCCCCCCCCCGGCTCCGTGCCGAGGTCGGCATGGTGTTCCAGTCCTTCAACCTGTTCGCGCACAAGACGGTGCTGCAGAACGTCTCGCTCGCGCAGGTCAAGGTCCGCGGCCGGCCGAAGGCGGAGGCCGACGCCAAGTCCCGCGCGCTGCTGGAGCGGGTGGGACTCTCCGCGCACGCCGACAAGTACCCGGCCCAGCTCTCCGGCGGACAGCAGCAGCGGGTCGCGATCGCCCGCGCACTGGCGATGGACCCCAAGGCGCTGCTCTTCGACGAGCCCACCTCGGCGCTCGACCCCGAGATGATCAACGAGGTGCTGGACGTCATGCGCCGGCTCGCCCACGAGGGCATGACGATGGTCGTGGTCACCCACGAGATGGGGTTCGCCCGGGCCTCCGCGAACCGGGTGGTGTTCATGGCGGACGGCCGGATCATCGAGGACCGGGCCCCGGAGGACTTCTTCGGCGCCCCCGAGAGCGAGCGCGCCCGGGACTTCCTGTCCAAGATCCTGAAGCACTGAGGCGGCGCCGTGAACCGTGAGACGACGCCCGACGGGCCGGCGGGGGAATCCGGTGCGCCGGCCGGAGCGCGCGGGAGGAGGGCGGGGAAGTGCCTGCTCGTCGCCGCCCTGCTGATCGCTGCCCTGGCGGCGGGCTGCGGCAAGGCCGGCACGCCGCCGCCCAAGGGCCCGCAGCCCAGCGCGCTGCCCAGCTACCAGGTGCAGGACGCCTCCGCGATCACCGGCTCGCCGACCCTGGACGCCGCCCGCAACCGGGGCCACCTGGTGGTCGGCGTCAAGGAGGACCAGCCGTACCTGGGCCAGAAGAACCCGGCCACCGGCGAGTACTCGGGCTTCGACATCGAGATCGCCAAGATGCTCGGCGCCTCCCTCGGCTTCCCCCCGGACAAGATCCAGTTCAAGACCATCGCCTCGGCCAACCGCGAGACCGCGCTGCAGAACGGCCAGGTGGACTACTACGTCGGCACGTACACCATCAACGACAACCGGAAGAAGCTGGTCGGCTTCGCCGGGCCGTACTTCGTCGCCGGGCAGTCGCTGCTGGTGCGCAAGAACGACAACACCATCCACGGTCCGGAGGACCTGGACGGCAAGACGGTCTGCTCGGCGGCCGGTTCGACGCCGTACCAGCGCATCCAGTCGCAGTACCCGAAGGCCAAGCTGATCGGCTACGACACCTACTCGGCCTGCGTCGACAACCTGATCACCGGCCAGGTCGACGGCGTGACCACGGACAACGCGATCCTGCTCGGCTACGCGGCCAAGGTGCCGGACGAGCTCAAGGTGGTCGGCGCGCCGTTCTCGACCGAGCCGTACGGGGTCGGGGTGCCGAAGAACGACACCGGGCTGCGCGCGGCGCTGAACGACGCGCTGGAGCAGCACGAGCAGAACGGCGACTGGAAACGGGCCTTCGAGGCGACCCTCGGCCTCTCCGGGGAGCCCGCACCGGCCCCGCCGCAGATCAACCGGTACTGAGAGGGCGGCCGCGCCGTGAAAACGCTGACCGACAACTGGTCGACCTACTGGGAGGGCTTCCTCGGCACGCTCTCGCTCTTCGCGGTGAGCGCCGTGCTGTCGCTGGTGCTGGGGGTGCTGGTCGCGAGCTTTCGGGTCTCGCCGGTCAGACCGCTGCGGATCTTCGGGGCGGTGTGGGTGACGATCCTGCGCAACACCCCGCTGACCCTGCTGTTCTTCATCGTGGTCCTGGGCCTGCCCCGGTTCGACATCACCCTGCCCTTCTACACCTTCGCGGTGCTCGCGCTGGGCTGCTACACCTCGGCCTTCGTCTGCGAGGCGATGCGTTCGGGCGTCAACACGGTGCCGACCGGGCAGGGGGAGGCGGCCCGGAGCCTGGGCATGAGCTTCGGGCAGACGATGGGCCTGGTGGTGCTGCCGCAGGCGTACCGGTCGGTGGTGGCGCCGATCGGCAGTGTGATGATCGCGCTGGCGAAGAACACGGCGATCGCCGGCTCGTTCAGCGTCACCGAACTGCTGGGCACCTACCGGACCATCAACGAGCTGGGCTACAGCATCGTCTGGACCTTCGTCTGGATCGCCGTCGGCTACCTGATCATCACCCTGACCATCAGCGCCGTCTTCAACCTGCTGGAACGACGAGTGGCGGTGTCCCGATGACCGTTGAATCCTCGGCGCTGTACGACATCCCAGGCCCGAAGGCGCTCGCCCGCCACCGGCTGTACGGGGGGATCGCGCTGCTGCTGATCGCGGCGGTGATCGGCTGGGTCGTCTACATGCTGTTCCACACCGAGCAGTTCACGTACCAGAAGTGGATGGCCTTCGAGTACCGGGGCGTGCAGGAACTGCTGCTGCGCGGGCTCGGGAACACCCTGAAGGCCTTCGGCCTGACGGTGCTGTTCGCGCTGCCCTTCGGTGCGCTGTTCGCGGCCGGGCGGCTGTCCGACCACCGGGCGGTGCGCTGGGTCTCCACGCTGGTGGTGGAGTTCTTCCGGGCCATGCCGGTGCTGGTGATGATCTTCTTCGTGTTCGTCGCCCTCAAGGTGCAGCCGCTCTGGGCACTGGTGACCGGGCTGGTGCTCTACAACGGCTCGGTGCTGGCCGAGGTGTTCCGGGCCGGCGTCCTCGCGGTGCCCAAGGGGCAGCGGGAGGCGGCGTACGCGCTGGGCCTGCGCAAGACGCAGGTGATGGCCTACGTGCTGGTGCCGCAGGCCAACCGGGCGATGCTGCCGGTCATCATCAGCCAACTGGTGGTCGCGCTCAAGGACACCTCGCTGGGCTTCCTGATCACCTACGAGGAGTTCCTGCACGCGGGCAAGCTGATCGCCACCAACCTGGACTACGACCTGCCGTTCATCCCGGTGGTGATGGTGATCACCCCGATCTACATCGGCATGTGCCTGCTGCTCTCCTGGCTCGCCCGGACGGTCGAGAGGCGCAGCCGGCGCAGTCCGGCGGCGCAGGGCGGGGCGCCGGTGGCCGGGGCCGGGGTGGCGACGGGACTGCCGCCGTCGGCGCAGCAGTGAGGAGCGTGGTTCGAGGCTGAACCATAGGTGCGGATGGGGCAGGGGCCGGTACCTCCAAATTCCTCTTATGATTGCGGGGCTGGACGGGACCGCCTCGACGGTCCGGACGACGACCCGGACGGGAGGGCCATGGAGCCGGTGTTCGACTCGCGGCACATCAGGACGTTCCACGAGGTCGTCCGGGCGGGCTCCTACTCGGCCGCCGCCCGTGAACTCGGCTACACCCAGCCCGCCATCACCCAGCAGATGAAAGCGCTCGAACGCACCGTCGGCGTCCCGCTGTTCACCCGCGCCGGGCGCGGACTGCGGCTCACCGAGGCGGGCGAGGCGCTCTCCCGGCACGCCGAACTGATCCTGGGCAGCATGTCCGCCGCCCAGCAGCAGCTCGCCGCGCTCGCCCGGCTGCGCGCCGGGCGGGTCCGGGTCTGCGCCTTCCCCAGCGCCAACGCCACCCTGATACCCGAGGCGATGGCCCGGCTGCTGGCCGAGCACCCCGGTGTACGGGTCGAACTGCTCGAGGCCGAGCCGCCCGACTCCGTCCAGCGGCTGTTGCGCGGGGAGTGCGACATCGCGCTGGCCTTCCGCTACCCGGGCGCGGCCACCGAGGTCCCCGACGGGGTGGACGAGATCCCGCTGATGGAGGACCTGCTCACCGTGCTGCTGCCGGTCGGGCACCCGCTCGGCCGCCGGCACGCCGTACGGCTCGCCGACCTCGACGGCGAGCGCTGGATCGCCGGCTGCCCGCGATGTCGGGCCAACCTGCTGCACGTCTGCGCGGAGGAGGGTTTCGCACCGGACATCGTCTTCTCCACCGACGACAACCTCGCCGTGCAGTCGCTCGTCGCCGCCGGGGTCGGGATCGCGCTGATGCCCGCGCTGGTGCTCTCCTTCATGTGCCACCGCAAGGTCACCGGGCGGGCCGTCGAGCCGCACCTGCGGCGCCAGGTGAGCGCGTACGTGCTGCGCGAGCACCGCCGGATCCCGGCCACCGGACTGGTGCTGGACCACCTGCGGCAGGCGGCCGCGAGCCGCGTCGGGTGCTGACGTATAAGCCTTGATAGGGATGTCGCTTACGAACCCTCCTTGGACGTGATAGGTCAGTAGGTCCGAACCTGCTGGCATGACGCCCTCAGCCACGGTCGGCAGCGACCGGCTCACCGAGCGGATGACCGCGCTGATCAGTGAGATCCGCGCCGTCGTGGACCGCGGACTGCCCCCGGAGCTCACCGCCTACCTCGTCGGCGAGCGGCTCGCCCCGCACCTCCACGCCGACCCGGACGGGCCCGACGCGCTGCTCACCCCCGCCCAGTGCGAGGGCGACCCGCAGCGCTACCGCCAGCACGTCCTGCACGCCGAGGAGGACGGCAGCTTCTCCGTCGTCGCCCTGGTCTGGCTGCCCGGCCAGCACACCCCGATCCACGACCACGTCTCGTGGTGCGTGGCCGGCGTCCACCGCGGCCAGGAAAGCGAGACCCGCTACCGGCTCGTCTCCGACGGCCGCAGGGCCCGGCTGGTCGAGACCGAGCACGTGGCCGGCCCGGCCGGCACCGTCGCCGCCTTCGCCCCGCCCGGCGACATCCACCTGGTGCGCAACTCCTGCAGCACCACGGCGATCTCCATCCACGTGTACGGCGCCGACGTCTCGCGGCTCGGCACCAGCATCCGGCGGGTCTACCGGCTCCCCGCCGACCAGGAGCAGTGAGCGACGGCGTGGCACTGACCCTCCGGCAGCGCGCTGCCCGGACCCACTCGCTGCCCCCGATGCGCGGGGACGCCCCCGGGCTGCTGCTCGCGGCCCTCGGCGTGGCCGCCGCGCTGGGCGTCCACGCGGTGGTGCCGGCCGTGCCCAAGCTCACCGCCGCCGTCGTCCTCGGCATGGCGGCGGCCCACCTGCCCGGGCTGCGCCCGGTGGTCCGCGGGATTGCCCGACCCGGGCTGTCCACGGCCGGGAAGCGGCTGATGCGGGCCGGCATCGTCCTGCTCGGGCTCAAGCTCAGCCTGGGCGACGTGCTCGGCCTCGGCTGGGCCACCGTGGTCATGGTGCTCGCGGTGGTCGCGGCGACCTTCGCGGGGACGCTCTGGCTGGGCCGGCGGCTCGGCCTGCCCGGGGACCAGTCGCTGCTGGTCGCCACCGGGTACTCGATCTGCGGGGCCTCGGCGATCGGGGCCGTCAGCCAGGCGGCGGGCAGCGAGGAGGAGGACGTCGCGGCCTCGGTCGCCCTGGTCACCCTGTGCGGGACCCTGGCGATCGCCGTGCTGCCACTGCTCCAGCACCCGCTCGGGCTCGGCGAGGTGGAGTTCGGGCGCTGGGTCGGCGCCAGCGTGCACGACGTCGGGCAGGTGGTCGCCACCGCGCAGACCGGCGGGGCCGGGGCGCTGCGGGAGGCGGTGCTGGTCAAGCTGATGCGGGTGGTGCTGCTGGCGCCGCTGGTGGCCGGGGTCGCCGTCGTCGCGCGGCGGAACCTGCGGGCGGCCCGGGCTGCCGGGGCAGCGGGAACGGAGCCGGGAACGGCAGCGGGAGCGGACGCGGCGGCGGAGAATCCGGTGAAGACCGGGAGCCGCCCGCCGATCGTGCCGCTGTTCGTGGCCGGGTTCCTCGCGATGATCGTCCTGCGGACCACCGGGGTGCTCCCCGAGCGGGCGCTCGGCCTGGCCGGGGACGCCCAGGAGCTGCTGCTGGCCGCTGCGCTCTTCGGGCTCGGCAGCGCCGTGCACCTGCCGACCATGATGCGGACCGGCGGGCGGATCGCCCTGCTCGGGCTCGGCTCCTGGGTCGTCGTGGCCGGCGTCTCCTACGCGGGGGTGTTGATCACGACCTGACGGGAGCGGGTGCGGACTCGGCTATTGTCGGGCGGGTACTCGTCCGCACCGGGACGGTCCCGCGACCGCACCGGTGTGGTCCGGGCCCCGAGTTCGCCGGAGTCCACCCGCGTTCGTCAAGGAGGACGGATGACCACCGCACTGCCCGAACGGGACGGCCCCGAGGTCGTCGTCACGCTCGACCGGCGGGAGGGCCCGTACGGCGAGGTGGTGCTGCGGCAGCGCGGACGGCACTTCGAGATCATCGCCAACGGCTGTTTCCTGATGGACACCGCCGACGGGCGCTCCGAGCGGCTGCTGATCCAGGCGGCACTCGACGAGCTGGACCGGACGGGCAGTCGCGCCGAACGGCCGGCGGTGCTGATCGGCGGCCTCGGGGTCGGCTTCTCGCTCGCCTACGCGGCCGCCGAGCCGCGCTGGGGGCGGATCGCCATCGTCGAGCGGGAGACCGCGATCATCGAGTGGCACCGCAGCGGACCGCTCGGCGCCTTCTCGGGCGGCGCGCTGGAGGACGAACGGGTCGCGGTGCTCCACACCGACCTGCTGGAGTACCTCGCGGCCGCGGACGGCGAGCGCTACGACGCGCTGTGCCTCGACATCGACAACGGGCCGGACTGGACCGTCACCGACTCCAACAACGGACTGTACGGCGCGGACGGGCTCGCGGTGCTCTGGCACCGGCTGCAGCCGGACGGGGTGCTGGCGGTGTGGAGCGCGCAGCCGTCGTCGGCCTTCGAGGAGGCACTGCGGGCGGCGGGCTTCTCGGACGTGGTGACGCACGAGATCCCGGTGGCCCGCGGGGTGCCGGACGTGGTGCACCTGGCGCGGCGCGCGGGCTGAGGGTGAACCCGGCGGCGGCGTCGGGCAGTTGGTGACGACGACCCGCGGGGGCCTGCCCTTCGGGCTACTCTCCGGTTCGGGTTCCTCCCCGGAGTGGTCGACGGTCTGGCGGGTGGTGGGTGATGGCTGAGCACGGGACTCCCTCGGAGCGGATCGCGGCCGAGCTTCGACGGCGCATCGCGACGGGGGAGTTGGCGCCGGGGACGCGGGTGCCGTCGACCCGGCGGATCACCCAGGAGTGGGGCGTCGCGATGGCCACGGCGACCAAGGTGCTGAACCGTCTGCGGGACGAGGGGCTGGTCCGGGCCGTCCCCGGGGTGGGGACGGTGGTGGCCGGGACGCCGACGGCCGGCGCGAAGGCGGGCGGGACCACGGCGGCCGGGGCGCACGTCCGGGTGCCCGACCGGGAACCGCAACGGGCCTCCGGTGCGCAGGAGTCGGCGACGACGCCGGTGTCGCCCGGCGCGCCCGGAGGGCGGCGCACACGGACCGGCGGTGAGCGCGAACTCACCCGGGAACGGATCGTGGCCGCAGCCCTCCAGGTGGCGGACGCGGAGGGGCTGGCGGCGCTGTCGATGCGGCGGGTCGCGACCGATCTCGGCGTCGCGACGATGTCCCTCTACCGTCATGTGCCGGGCAAGGACGAGCTGTTGCGGCTCATGATGAACGTGGCCTTCGGCGAGCAGCCGCTGCCGGAGCGCCTCTCGCCGCACTGGCGGGAGGCACTGGAGGAGGTCGCGCGGCTGCAGTGGCGGATCTACCGCCGGCACCCGTGGCTGGCGTCCACGATGTCCTTCACCCGGCCGGTGCTGGCACCGGACGCCGCGCTGCACACCGAGCGGTCGATGGCGGCGCTTTCCGGGGTGGGGCTGAGCTGGGAGGAGATCGCCCAGGCCTCCGTCGCGCTGGCCGCGTTCGTGTGCGGGCTGGCGACCCACTTCGAGCGGGAGGCGCAGGCCGAGCAGAACAGCGGGCTGTCGGCCGACGAGTGGATGGACCGGCTGGACGCCGAGGACCACGGCCGGCTGATGGCGGATCCGGAGCGGTTCCCGATGTTCGACGCGATGAACCGGGGGCCGGAGCTCGACCTGAGCCTGGAGGCGCTGTACGAGTTCGGCATGGCACGGATGCTGGACGGGATCGAGACGATGATCGAGCGGCGGCGCGCGTGACGGACGACAGTGCGCTGAGCGGCGTGCTGCGCGTCGCGCGCGGCACGCCGCCGGGGTAGGAGGTCAGGGCTCAGCCGAAGGGGCGGTGCTCCGGTGCCGCGTCCGCCTCCGCGGTGGGCTCCGGCGCCGCCGCGGGCGTGGCGGAGAGGTCGGGCATGGCGAAGGGGTCGAAGTCCGGCGGCGGAACCATGACCGGTGTGCCCTTGCGCGGCGTCTCCTCCCCGGCCGCAGCCGGCGCCGGGGTGGCGGTCGTCGCAGCGGTCACGGGCGCCGGGATGATCGGCGGGGCCGACGGCGGCGGCGGGACGGCCGGTCCCTGCGGGGCCAGGGTGGTGCCGAACGGGTCGCTCTTCGGTTCACCCGCGACCGTCGTGCCGAACGGGTCGGCGATCGCGGGCGCTCCCGCAGGCGTTCCTGCGGGCCGGACGTCGGCAGCGGCGCCCGCGGTGGAGAAGTCCGGCATGGCGAAGGGGTCGAAGTCCGGCGGCGGGACCATGACCGGGGTGCCCTTCGGACGGTCCTCCGGGGCCGAGCCGGCAGCGGTAGCGGCACCAGTACCGGCACCGGCGGCGAGCGGTTCGGCGACCGGGGCGAAGGGATTGAAGTCCGCGGGCGGGACGCGCACCGGTGTGCCGCGCAGGTGGACCGGCGCCTCCGTCGGCTCCTCCTCGACGGCGGCCGACTCGACGGAAACGGGCTCGACGGAAACGGGCTCCACGGAGGCGGCGGCTGCGGCGGCTGCCACCGGGGTCGGTGCTGCGGCCGGGGCCTGAGCCGGTTCCTGAATCGGTTCCTGAATCGGTTCCTGAATCGGTGCCCGGGTCGGGGCCGCGCCCGGAGCGGTCGCCGGAACGCCGGTGGGCGTGGCGGCGGCCGGTGCCGATTCGCCGTCCCAGCCGAACTGGATGCTCTTCAGCAGCTCCGCGAACGCTTCCGTGTACAGCTCCCAGTCCTCCGGCCGCGCCGTGGACAGCTGGACGCACAGCACCGTCCCGCCGTCCGGCAGTGGCACGAAGGCCTCGACGGCCGAGGTGACCACCCAGCGCCGCTGCCCGTCGGCGGCCAAGGGGCCGGGCACCGGGGCGGTGCGCCCCTCGACGAGGACGGCGGCCGGGCCGGCCGGCAGCAGGACCGTCCACACCTCGGCGTGCCGTCGGACGGTGGCCAGTTCGGTGGCGAGCGCGGTGAGCGGCAGCGGGTGCCGGGCGAGCGAGACGACGAGGGCGGCGTCCGAGGTGCGGCCGTCGAGTTCCAGGGCGCAGACGCCCGCGTACGCGACGCCCGCGTCGTGGACCAGGTCGGCCAGGGTGGCGGCGATCACCGCGAAGTCGCGGCGCGGCTCGGTGCCGGTGGCGCTGAACAGTTCCTCGGCGACCTCGGCCAGGTGCCCGCTCAGTTCGGCGGCCGCCGCCACGGTGGCGGCGGTCCCGTCGGCCGGGTCCGCGTCGGCGGGCAGCGGGGGCACCGTACGGGAGGAGACCCCGGGGGGCCCGCCGGGGGAGGTCAGCGGGTGGAAGCCGGGCGGGACGACCAGGCGGACCTCGGCGCCCGCGCCGGTGGGCAGTTCGACCGGCCGACGGGTCTGCTGTCCGGCCGCCAGCGCGGCCAGTGCGGGGGCGAACGGCGGGCGCAGCTTGGCGTCGGCGAACTCGCCGGTGACCGGAAGCTGGAACAGCGCGGCCGAGGTGGTGCCCCGGTCGGCGATGGCGCCGCGTACGGCCCCGCCGCCGAAGCGTGCCTGCAGGACGCCGATCACCCGGTCGGCGATCCGTGCGCCGGTGCCGGGTCGGGCGGTGCCGGCGGTGACCACCGTGCCGAGCCGGTCGAGGGCGACGTGCACCGGGCCGTTGGGCGCGAGCGGCAGGCCGAACAGTGCCTCGGCGTCGGGGTGTTCGGCCGGGTCCGTGCGCAGGGCGCCCAGCGAGGCCGCCGGATGGCGCGAGGTGTGCTCGTCGAAGAGGGCGTCGGTGAGCGTGCCGAGGGTCGCGCAGACCTGCTCGGCGGCCGCGAAGGGGTTGGCCTCCGCACTGAACTGGACGTCCTGGGTCAACTGGTGAGCCCCCCGCTCTGCTCCGTCTGCCGTCGGTGGTTCGGGTGGGACCGGGCCCGCCGGGGCGGCGCGCCGTCAAATCCCTGCCCATTCCTATCAGAGCCCACCGTCCAGACCGAACCGCAGGATGACCCGATGATCACTCGGGCCGGGGCCGTGACCACCGGTTCGGCGGTCACTCGGGGGCGGCCCCGGAGGGCTCGGAGCGCTCGGAGGGCTCGGAAGCCCCGGCGGGCTCGGGGTCCTCGGAGGCTCCGGAGGCCCCGGTCACCTCGGAGCCCTCGGCGGTTTCGGTGGTCCCGGCGGCGAGTGCGGTGACCGCGTCGAGGATCCCCGGGACGGCGAACAGCCCGGCGAGGTCCCGCACCAGGCGCCCGGTCGGGCCGTCCGGGTGTTCGTCGGCGAAGAAGGAGCCCAGCTCGGCGGCGAGCGCGGGCTCCCGGGCGGCCGTGAGGGTGAGCGCGGCGACGAACTCCTGCACCAGGTGCAGCTGCAGCTCCTCCAGCGGCACCGAGCGCTCGACCAGCCACTCCAGCGAGGTGATCTCGGCGTTGGCGATCCAGGCGCGGACGGTCAGTCGCAGCCCGGGGCTGGGCGACGGGATCGCCAGGTGGGCCAGGATCTGCTCCTGCGCGGCCCGGCGCACGTCGTCGATCACCGCGGAGGTGCCCGCGCTGGCCGCGACCGAGCCGCCCCGCAGCAGCGCCGCGAAGCCCGGCCCGTGGCTCTGCACGAAGTCCAGGTAGCGGCCCATCACCCGGAGGAGCCGCTCCGACAGCGGCCCCTCCATCGGCTCCTCGAAGCGGGCCGACAGTTCCCGGCCGGCCCGTCGCAGCGACTCCTCGTACAGCGCCTGCTTGCCGGGGAAGTAGTGGTAGACCAGCGGCCGGGAGGCGCCCGCGGCGGCGGCGATGTCGTCGATCGACACCTCCTCCGGCGGCCGCCGACTGAACAGTTCCAGCGCCACGGCGATCAGCTGTTCCCGCCGCTCGTCCACGCTCAGCCGCCGGCGGGGCCGTTCGCCCGCTGCCGCCCGGTCTGGAGCGGAGGTCCGTGCTGCGCGGTCGGCCGTCGGGGACGGCGTACGGGAGGCCATGCGCGCCAGCCTATCCGGCGGCCGTCCGGCAGCTCACGAGGCCGGTGGGACCCGGCCCGTGAGGCGCGTGGACCCGGCGGCTCGGGGCGGTCTAGGAAGCCGCCCGGAACGCCAGGTAGCGGCGGTAGGCCTCGACGCCGTCGGCGACGAAGGTGTCGCGGGTGAGGCGCTCGGCGAGCTCGTCGGGGGTCATCCAGGCGTGCCAGGCGACCTCGGACTCCTGCGGGGAGACCGGGCCGTCCCACTCGGCCTCGTACATGTCGCACCACCAGTTGAGCTTGCCGCCGTCGGGGTCCCGGAAGTGGAACTTGAACATCGGGCGCGGGGCGATGCCGTGGACGCCGAGTTCCTCCTCGGCCTCGCGGACGGCGGCCTCGGCGTAGGTCTCGCCGGAGCCGACCACGCCGCCGACGAACATGTCGTACGCGCCGGGGGCGAACAGCTTGGTGTCGGTGCGGCGGTGGACGAAGATCCGCCCGGCGGGGTCGTGGACCAGGATGAAGACGCAGCGGTGGGTCAGTCCGCGACGGTAGACCTCGGCGCGCAGGGCGGTCCCGACCACCCGGTCGTGCTCGTCGACGACGTCCATCAGCTCTTCGGCAGGGTTGGTCATGACCGACAGGTTAGGGTTTCCGGGCCCGGCTCGAACGGATCTTCACGAACTTTCGAACGCGGGCGGACGGTGATGACCGGATCGGGCAGGAGGCGGCGCGCGGTGGTGGAGATCTGGGGCGGGACGGCCGAGGGGTTCGAGCCCGTACGGGCGGCCTTCGCACGGAACTTCGCCGACTTCGGCGAACTCGGCGCGGCCTTCGCGCTGTACGTGCGCGGCCGCAAGGTGGTCGACCTGTGGGGCGGTGACGCCCGGCCCGAGGTCGGCGGGCGGCCCGCTCCCGCGGTGCCGTGGACGGCGGACACCGCGCAGGTGCTGCGCTCGGTCACCAAGGGCCTGACCGCGACCACCGCGCTGCTGGCGGTCGAACGCGGGCTGCTGGACCTGGACGCGCCGGTGGCGTCGTACTGGCCGGAGTTCGCGGCGGCCGGCAAGGGCGGGGTGCCGGTGCGCTGGCTGCTCTCGCACCAGGCGGGGGTGCCCGCGCTGGACGCACCGCTGCGGCTGGAGGACGTGCTCACCTGGGAGCGCGCGGCGGCGGCCGTCGCGGCGCAGACGCCCGCCTGGGAGCCCGGTACGGCGCACGGCTACCACCCGTACACCTTCGGCTGGCTGGTCGGCGAGGTGGTGCGGCGGGTGAGCGGCCGGACGGTCGGGCAGTACTTCGCCGAGGAGATCGCCGGGCCGCTCGGGCTGGACCTGTGGATCGGCCTGCCGGCCGGGGCCGCGCCGCGGGTCGGCAAGCTGGTCGACCTGCCGGCCCCGGAGGCGGCCAGGACCGGCCCGAGCGGGCTGCGGCTGCGGCCCAAGCAGTCCGTCCGGGACGCCTACCAGGACCCGGCCTCGCTGACCGCGCGATCCTTCGCCTCCGTGCGCCCCGGGGTGGACCTCAACGACCCGGCGGTGCAGGCCGCCGAGATCCCCGGCGCCGGCGGCATCGGCACCGCCCGCTCGCTGGCCCGGTTCTACGCGGCGCTGATCGGGGCGGCCGACCGCCCGGACGGCTCCGGCGCGCTGCTGCCGCCGCTGCTCGGGCCCGAGGTGCTGACCCGCGCGGTCGGGCCGGCGGTGAGCGGACCGGACCGGGTGCTGATCGTCAACTCCACCTTCGGCCTGGGCTTCTGGCGGCACGGCCCGACCGCGCCGATGGCCTCCCCGGCGAGCTTCGGGCACCCGGGGCGGGGCGGCTCGCTGGGCTTCGCCGATCCGGAGCTCGGGCTGGGCTTCGGGTACGTCACCAACGGCATGCAGCCCGGCGTCACCGGTGACGTCCGCTCGCGCAACCTGATCCGCGCGGTGCGGGGGTGCCTGGGGCTGTCCTGAGCCCGGCGTCGCGGTTCAGGCCCGGCGGGTCTCGGAGCGGCTGACCTTGCGGTTCAGGCCTGGCCGGTCTCGAAGCGGCTGACCTTGGGGCTCAGGCCCGGCGGGTCTCGGAGCGGCTGATCTTGGGGCTCGGGCCCGGCCGGTCTCGGAGCGGCTGACCCTGTGGTTCAGGCCTGGCCGGTCTCGAAGCGGCTGACCTTCCCGCCGTCGAGGGTGAAGCGCCAGGCGGTGCGCATCTCGCCCCAGGCGTCGTTGGTGAAGTTGGCGACCAGTGCCCGGCCGCCGTCCGACTCGGTCTGGACGTCCATCCGGCCGTGGGCGGTGAAGATCTCGCGGTCGATCCACTCCTCCAGGTTCCGGTCGGAGCCGTCGTCGGACATGCTGGCGTCCGCGGTGAGCAGGCCGACGAAGGCATCGCGGTCGCCCGCGTTGATCGCGGTGACGAGGGCGCGGACGACGGGGTCGCTGAGCTTGGCGGTGGCGATGGTCATGTGGGGCTCCCGGGGGCGGGTGAGGGGTCGGGAGTCCTGTCTACGGCGTTCGCGGGGGCCGTCCGGGCATGTCGGCGGCGCGTCGGGAAAATAGCAGCATTCATGTGCTTGGATCCCGAAACAGGCGATTTGCCCCATCGCTTGACCGGGGCCCGCCGCGGGGAGTGGCGGTGGGGGGGGGGGGGGACAGCGCGTGGATCGCCGGCGACACTATCAACAGCGAGGACAGTAAGAAATAAACAGCCACCGGGGGCTGCAGTAGC
>NZ_JBHWBZ010000019.1:141670-143458 GCF_042735475.1 Kitasatospora sp. NPDC059577
CCCACAGAGAGCCCCTCGCGGGCGCGGGGGCGCGGGGGGCGGGGGGGGGGGGGGGGGGGGCGGGGCCCGCCCCCCGCCCCCCCCCCCCTCCGCACTTTTCCGCCCGGGCCGGCCTAGAAGAAGCCCACCGCGTCGGGGGAGTAGCTGACCAGCAGGTTCTTGGTCTGCTGGTAGTGCTCCAGCAGCGCCTTGTGGTTCTCCCGCCCGATCCCGGAGTTCTTGTAGCCGCCGAAGGCCGCGTGCGCGGGGTAGTTGTGGTAGCAGTTCGTCCACACACGGCCCGCCTGGATGGCGCGTCCGGCCCGGTGCGCGGTGTTGAGGCTGCGGGTCCACACGCCCGCGCCGAGCCCGTACTGGGTGTCGTTGGCGAGCGCGACCGCCTGGTCGAAGCCGTCGAAGCGGGTCACCGAGACGACCGGTCCGAAGATCTCCTCCTGGAAGACGCGCATCGAGTTGTCGCCCTCGAAGACCGTCGGCGTCACGTAGTACCCGCCGGCCAGGGCGCCGCCGAGGTCCGCGCGCTCGCCGCCGGTGAGGACCTTGGCCCCCTCGGCCTGGCCGATCTCGAAGTAGGAGAGGATCTTCTTCAGCTGCTCGGCGCTGGCCTGGGCGCCGACCTGGGTGTCGGTGTCCAGCGGGTCGCCCTGGCGCATCGCGCGCACCCGCTGCAGGCCGTCGGCGAGCAACCGCTCGTAGATCGGGGCGTCGATCAGCGCGCGGCTGGGGCAGGTGCAGACCTCGCCCTGGTTGAGGGCGAACATCGCGAAGCCCTCGACGGCCTTGTCGTAGAAGGCGTCCTGGGCGTCGGCGACGTCCGCGAAGAACACGTTGGGGCTCTTGCCGCCGAGTTCCAGGCTGACCGGGATCAGGTTGTCGGCCGCCGCGCGGGAGATCAGCCGGCCGGTGGAGGTCTCGCCGGTGAAGGCGAGCTTGCGGATCCGCGGACTGGCGGACAGCGGGGCGCCGGCCTCCTCGCCGAAGCCGGTGACGATGTTGAGCACCCCGGGCGGCAGCAGGTCGGCGGTCAGCTCGGCGAGCAGCAGCACCGAGGCCGGGGTCTGCTCGGCGGGCTTGAGCACCACCGCGTTGCCGGCCGCGAGTGCCGGGGCCAGCTTCCAGACCGCCATCAGGATCGGGAAGTTCCACGGGATGATCTGGCCGACCACGCCCAGCGGCTCGTGGAAGTGGTAGGCGACGGTGTCCTCGTCCAGCTGGGAAAGGCCGCCCTCCTGGGCGCGCAGCGCGCCGGCGAAGTAGCGCAGGTGGTCGACGGCGAGCGGGAGGTCGGCGGCCAGCGTCTCGCGCACCGGCTTGCCGTTCTCCCAGCTCTCCGCGACGGCCAGCTGCTCCAGGTTGGCCTCCATCCGGTCGGCCATCCGCAGCAGCACCTGGGACCGCTCGGCAGCCGGGGTGCGGCCCCAGGCGGGGGCGGCGGCGTGGGCCGCGTCCAGGGCGGCCTCGATGTCCTCGGCGGTGCCGCGGGCGACCTCGGTGAAGACCTCGCCGGTGACCGGGGTCGGGTCGCCGAAGTACCGGCCGTGCACCGGAGGCGTCCATCCGCCGCCGATCCAGTGCTCGTACCGGGAGCGGTAGGCGACGATGCTGCCGGGCGCACCGGGGGGCTGGTAGACCGTCATGCTCTGGTGTCTCCTCGCGACGTCGGGCGCCGCCCGGGCCGCGGGCCGGGGCGGCGCGGGGGGGGGCCCCCCCCGGGGGGCGCCCCCCCGGGGGGGGGCCCCCCCCCCCCCCCCCGCCCCCCCCCGCCCCCCCCCGCCCGAGCCCCACACA